>NZ_JARVRN010000006.1:0-464881 GCF_030209655.1 Curtobacterium sp. MEB011
CCCCCAGCGCACCGGCCACGATCAGCTGGAACCACGAGTCACCCAGGAACGCGAACGCGACCCAGGTGAGGGCAAGGCTGCCGACGAGTGCGCTGAACAGTGCCCAGTAGAAACCGGTACGACGGCGGAGCAGGCCGTTCTCCTTCACCTGCGCCAGGAGCGCGGAGTAGGTCGAGGTGCCCTTTCGGGCTCCCGTAGCGGGGCGAGTGCGGGTGTAACCCGGAGCGAGCGGAGTAGTGGTCATGTGGACCGCTTTCAGTCACGGATCGGTCCTTCGACCGGTTCGAGAGAGTTCACGCGATTGCGCTTGCGGCGACCCTAGGGGCCGAACTTGCGTGTTCACCGTGGTGTCCGGAACACGTCGCACGACCTTCGAGATCACCCCGCGTGTCGCTCCGGACCCGCTGCGCACGCACCGGACGATGCGCGCAACGTCTGGCCCGGGTACTCGCCGAATCGGCGGAAGTAGGTGCCTGAGAAGCGCCCCAGGTGACGGAAGCCCCATGTCAGGGCCGCCTCGCTCACACTGGTCTCCTGCCGGCTGCCGGACTCCAGCGCCGCGCGCACCCGGTCGAGCCGCATCCGCAGCAGGAACGTCATCGGCGAGACGCCGTGTTCCCGCATGAACGCCGTCTGGAGCGTGCGGGGGCTCACACCCACCGCGTCGCAGATGTCGGCGAGGCAGAGCTGCTGATCGCAGTGTCCTTCGAGGTACGCCATGGCGAGTTCGACCGTCGACGGGGTCACGGCACGCCGGAGGATCACGGGCACCCGCGTCCCGAACGCTCCGAGGACGGCCTCGACGAGCGCGACCTGCGCGCTGGTCCTGGCGCCCTGGGTGAAGCCGTCACGCGTCGCGGTGACCGCCACCTGTTCGACGCACCGGCGCAGGTGTTCGAGCACCCCCGCGGCGGGTTCGGCACCTCGGTCCGGCAGCTCCGGCGCCGCGGCTCCGAGCGAGGAGCGCACCTGGTCGAGGAGTGACCGGTCGATGCTCACCAGCTGCAGCGTGCCCGTCGGGGCGCGGACGGAGAACTCCCCCGACGTCGGCATCCGGACGGGCGTGCCGGGCCGGGTCTCGAGGACGGCACCGTCCTGGACGGCGATCCGGACGCCACCGGTACTCGACCACCCGACGACGATGCGGTCGACGGGTTCGAAGGTCCCGGAGAAGCCGGAGGTCGCCGACGCCGTGACGAGGCTCACGCATCCGTCCCGGCGGGTTCGGTACCGGAACCGGAAGGGCAGCCGGGAACTGTCGTCGTCGACGTCGAAGCGGACGTCACGACCGTGCCCGGCCTGGGCGAGCACGCGCGCGGCGAAGGACCGGTCGGTGCCGGAGCGTTCGGTGTGGCGGCGCTGGGTGTCGATCCGCGCGGTGACGGTCCGGGCCGCGTCGTCCCCGTGGACCGCGGTCAACACGGTGCCTCGTCGAGGTGCTGTCCGCATCGCTGCTCGAACCAGGAGCGGGCGTCCCGCAGGCTCGCAAGCCGTTCCTGTTCGTGCAGTGTCGCCATGAGCGTGCAGTCGACCCCGTCGACAGTGCGCTCGACGCAGCCGAGGAGCATGTCCGGGTCCCCCCAGGCGGATGCAGCGTCGACGACCCGCCAGCACCCGGCGTCGACCGGCTGCACCCGGATGTCCGTCGGGTCCGTCGGGGCGAGTGCCCGGATCCGTTCGGTGTGGACGACCTGCTGTCGCACGACGGAGTCGATGACCATGGTCGAGGTTCCCTGTGCGTGTCCCATCGCGCCTCCCTGTCGGTTCGATGTGGTGCACTGCTTCGACCAGCGGCGCACGAGACACTTTCAGTATCAACAGGACGTTTCCCGTCACGTCAGGGGTTGACACCTGACCGCGTCCGGCGGATCATCCGCGGCCCGGATCGGGGTCCTGGCAACGCACCGTGGACGGTTCCCGTACGGTCGGCCCATGAACGACGGGAGCGGTGCGGCACGGGACGTCCCGCCTCGGCTCTCACGTGCTGTGCGGGACGCGCTCCGGTTCGTCCAGGAGCACGCGACGACCCACATCACCGTCACGGACGTCGCCGCGGCGGTCCAGCTGTCGCCGCGGAGTCTGCAGAAGCGGTTCCGGACGGAGATCGGGCAGACGCCGGGCGCCTTCCTGCGCGCAGTGCGGCTCGAGGGGGTGCGTCGTGACCTGCAGGCGGCATCCGGCACACCCGACCGGCGGACCATCGCGGCGATCGCCCAGCGGTGGCAGTTCAGCAACGCGGGTCGGATGGCTGCGGCGTTCCGTGAGGCCTACGGGATCGCGCCCTCGTCGGCGCTGCGCTCCTTCGCGCCCGAGGACGGCGAGGACTGCGAGGACGACGAGGACGGCGCGCCGAGCCTGTCGGACCGGAACCAGCGGCGCTTCCGGCTGGTGCTGGACTGCGAGGTGGACGTCGACGACCCCCAGACGGTGCTCGCCGGGGCGCTGCAGCGTGCTGGGGCCGGTCCATGGCGCGACTACCGGCCGGACGGCGGCAGCGAGGACCTGATGGCGTTCCTGCTCGGCAACGCGGTGCGGACGGTGGTGCGCGAGACCTCCGGCCTGACGCTGGTGGCCCTGGACGCGATGCTCCGGGTGCAGGACGAGCAGGGGACGTACCCGCCCGCCGAGCTCCCGGCCTGGCGTGCCGGCCCACCGCCGAACGTGCCCGCGCCGTCCGGATCGTCCGACACCGCCCAGCGCGTAGGATCGAGAGACGGCAGGGAAGGCGCCCATGGATGACGCATTCGAGCGTGCACTCCGTGCGCTCCGGTCGGCGGACGTCGCCGACGACCAACTCAGTCGGCCGTTCGCGCTCGCGCTGCCGATGGGCGGTGTCTCGATCTCGACCTTCGGTGAGCTGTGCCCGAGCGAGACCGTGTCCGCGACCGACGAGGTCGCCACCCGGATCGACGAGATCCAGCTCGACCTGTCCGAGGGACCGTGCTGGGCCGCGCTCTCGACCGATGCCCCGGTGCTGGAGACGGATCTGGTGGAGCGTCCGAACGCCGCGTGGCCAGCCTTCAACGAAGCCGTCCGGAGCGAACCCGTCGGCGCGGTCTTCGCCTTCCCTGTCGCCTTCGGGCCGTTCCCGCTCGGCGCGATCGACGTGTACGTCCCGCAGCCCGCGACGATCGAGGACGACACCGTGCGCCAGGCCATGACCCTCGCCTCCGCAGTCAGCCGCCGGGTGCTCCGCCGAGCCCTCCGCTCCATCGCGGACCAGGACGACGCCCTGCTCGACCGGAGCCCGTCGTCCAGGCGTGTGGTGCACCAGGCCACCGGTGTGGTGCTCGCGCAGCTCGACATCAGCCCCGAGGACGCCTACCTGCTGTTGCAGGGCCATGCCTTCGCCCGCCGGACGACCATGCGCCGGGTGGCGGAGGAGATCCTCGACGGCACGGTCCGGTTCGAGAAGCGAGGCGACCTGATCGAGGAGGTCCAGTGACGACGGCAGGCCGAGAAGCCCGGATCCTCGAGACGTTCACGTCGCTCGCCGACACCCTGGTGGACGCCTACGACGTCGTGGAACTGCTGCAGACCCTGGTCGAGACCTGCGCCGAGGTACTCGGCATCGACGCTGCGGGCATCCTGCTGGCCAACGACGACCAAGAGCTCGAGGTCGTGGCCTCGACCTCTGAAGCGAGCCGGCTCGTCGAGGTCCTGCAGCTCGACGCCGAGGCCGGACCCTGCATGACCTCGTTCGCGACCGGACGGGTCGTGGCCTGCCCGGACATCGAGTCAGCGCCGGCGGAGTGGGCGATGTTCCGCACGGGCGCGGTCGAACTCGGGTTCCGGTCGGTGCACGCCGTCCCGCTCCGGCTGGGCAGCACCGTCATCGGCACACTCAACGTGTTCGGCATCGCCGTGGGTGCCCTCGGGGAATCGGACCTGCGCGTCGCCCGTGCCCTGGCCGACGTGGCGACGATCGGCATCCTGCACGAGCGGTCCCTGCGCGAACACGAGGTCGTCCGCGCGCAGCTGCAGCGCACCATCGGCTCGCGCGAGGTCATCGAGCAGGCCAAGGGCGTCGTGTCGTACCTGCGGGGTGTCTCGATCGAGGAGGCCTTCGCGGTGATCCGCGGGTACGCGCTCGAGCACCGCGAGCCGCTCTCCGAGGTGGCCCGCGCGGTCGTGCAGCGCCGACTCGTCCCCTGACGACCGCGGGCGAGCAACCCCGACCGCGGGGGAGCACGCACGACCACGGGCGAGCAACCACGGCCCCCGCCGCCCGCTACGGTGAGCGGATGGGCAAGGTCACGCTGCAGGACGTCGCCGCGCACGCCGGCGTCTCGATGAAGACCGTGTCCAACGTCGTCCGTGGCTACCAGCACGTCAGCGACCCGATGCGCAGCCGGGTGCAGGCCGCGATCGACGAACTCGGGTACCGCCCGAACGTCTCGGGCCGGTCCCTGGCGACCGGACGTTCGAACATGCTCGCCTTCGCGTTCCCCGACCTCCGACGCCCGTACTTCGCCGAACTGGCCCACGTCTTCTCGCGGGTCTGCGCCGACCGCGGCTACCAGCTCCTGCTCGAGGAGACCGGCGGCGACCCCGACGGTGAACGCTCTGCGGTGCGGGGACGCGAGGCCGGTGTGGTCGACGGGGTCGTGATCCACCCGCAGGTGCTCACGCCCGAGGCGATCGACCGGATCCGCGGCGACACCGCCGTGGTGTTCCTCGGCGAGGACGTCCGGCCCCCGCACGCCGACCAGGTCGTGATCGACAACGCCGGGGCCGCCACCGAGGCCGTCGCGCACCTCGTGGCGCTCGGCTGCCGCCGCATCGGGTTCTTCGGGCACGAGACCGGCCCGTCGTCGCGCACGTCCGGACTGCGCCTGGACGGCTACCGCGCCGGACTCGTCGCCGCGGGCCTGCCGCTCGACGACGCGCTGCTGGTCCCCCGCGAGGTCGGCGACGCCGCCGGTGCCGAGGTCGCCTTCGGCGCTGCACTCGACGCCGGACTCCGCGTCGACGGCCTGCTCTGCCGCGACGACCTGGCCGTACTCGGAGCGCTCCGGGCGATGCGCCTGCGCGGCCTGGACGCCCCCGGCGACGTCGCCGTCGTCGGGTGGGACGCGGTCGGCCTCGGGTCGAGCCTGGTGCCGAGCCTGACCTCCGTCGCGCCCGACACGGTCGCCCTCGCCGACACCGCGCTCGACCTGCTGGTCGAGCGGATGGACGGCTCCGACGTGCCCGGCCGGCTGGTCACGGTCGGCCACCGCCTGCTCGTCGGCGAGAGCGCGCCGCACGCGGACGGCACGTCCGACCGGGCGGCGCCCCAGGGCGCGTGAACGGCGGACGGGAGGCCCGTGGCGGCGCCGCCACCCCTCCCTCGCAGGCTCGGTCGGCGCGGCCCGCGTGCCGCTGGCGCGACACTGCTGAGCGAGCCGCGCCCGTCCGCCTTTCCCCCGTCGCGTGCCGTCAGCGACCTGCGGGAGCCGACTCCCCCGGGTGCACGCTGCCGAGCAGTTCGACGACGACGTCCCGCAGGGCGTCGGGCAGCCCGACGGTGCCGAGCTCGACGATGCGGTCCGCACGCGGCAGATCCTTCGCCACGACCTCCCACGCCTCGAGCTTCTCCGCGTTGCCGGCCTGCGCGCCCTCGAGGACCTGCCGGACGGCGTCCCGCGCGTCGACCCCGACGACCGGAGCACCGACCAGCGTGATCGATCCGCCCGACGCCGAGTCGACGGACAGGTCGACAGAGAACCGGTCGACCGAGCGAGCCGATGTCGGTTGCCCGTCGGCCGGCGCGGCGAGGAACGTGATCCGCCAGTCGCGGTGGGTGGGGACGACGTCGAGGGCTCCGGTGGTGCCGTGCACCCGGAACTCGGCGTGTTCGGGATCCCAGGTCAGACGGGTCCGGGCGGTGCGGCTGCCCTCGCCCTCGTGGTCCTCGACCAGGGTGAACTCGCCGGGTGCACCCGGTGCGACGAGGACCTCGAACGCCGTCGGGTTGACGGTGGCGTCGAGCTGGTCGGCCGCCGCGAGCGGCAGGACCCCGCCGGCGCGCAGCAGGGCCGGCACCGTGTCGAGCGTGCGGTGCAGGTCGACGAACCGGTCACCCGCGTACACCGTGCCGGTGAAGACGTCGGTCCAGGAGCCCGGCGGCAGCCAGGCCCGGGCGACCCCGTGCCGGCTGACCGGGTCGCGCGGCGCCACGATCGGGGCGACGAGCAGCTCCGAACCGAACGCGTAGGTGTTCGGCGCCCGGTACGCCTCGTCGCGGCGCGGCTCCAGGTGGTAGAGCGGCCGGACCAGCGCGGTGCCCTCGGCCGTGCCGTGGTTCATCGTGTGCAGGTACGGCACCAGGCGGTGGCGGAAGCGGAGCGCCTCGCCCATCGCGGCGCGGGCCTCGGCCGGGAACACCCACGGCTCCTTGCGGATGAACGGGTTGTTGGCCGAGTGCAGGCGCATGATCGGCGAGAACACCCCGAACTGCACCCAGCGGGTGGCGAGCTCGTCGTCGCGGACGCCGCGGGTGTGGCCGCCGATGTCGTGGCTCCACCAGGGGTAGCCGATGTTCGCGGCGGTGGCGGTGAACTCGGGCTGGAACGCCAGGGACGCCCACGACACGACGGCGTCGCCGGAGAACCCGACGGCGTACCGGTGGCTGCCGGGGCCGGCGTAGCGCGAGAAGGTCATGCCGTCGACGGGGGCCGGCGCTGCGTCGGCGTCCGGGCCCGCGTCGGCGCCGCCGGACGGCGCGTGTCGTGCCGAGTCGAGCAGGTGGAAGTGGTTGAGCAGCCAGAGCGGGTCCACCCCGGGTAGCCCGGTCTCACGACCCTGCTGCCAGTCGATCCACCAGAAGTCGACGCCCTGCTCCTCGAGCGGGCGGTGCAGCTGTTCGAAGTAGGCCTGCAGGAACCGGCGGTCCGTCGGGTCGAACGGGATCGGCTGCTCGGTCTCCGGGTCGACGCCCATCGCCCGGGCCACCGCGGGGTAGGCATCCTCGAACGCCCGCACGCCGTCGGCCGGGTGCAGGTTCAGCGTCGTGCGCATCCCCCGGCGGTGGAGTTCGGCCAGGAACGCCTCGGGGGCCGGGAACAGCGACGGCTCCCACGAGTACCCCGTCCAGCCGTTGCCGAAGCGCGGCGGCACCGAGTCGACCCGGTGCCAGTCCATGTCGATGACGGCGACCGAGAACGGCAGGTGTTCGTCGGCGAAGCGGTCCAGCAGCTCGAGGTACGAGGTGTCGCTGTACGGGTGGTACCGGCTCCACCAGTTGCCGAGTGCCCACCGCGGCATCCGTGACGGCGGGCCGGAGACGGCGTGGTACGTGCGGAGCGCAGCGTCGTAGTCGCGGCCGTACGCGAAGACCGTGACGTCGCGGCGACCGGGGACCCGCGTGCCGATCCAGCCGTCGTCGGCGAACAGGAACGACTCGCTGTCGTCGAGTGCGGTGATGCCGTCGCGGGCCAGGATCCCCGCCTCGAGCGGCATCCGGCCGTCGACGTCGTCGAGGGTGCGGCCGGTGCCGCCGAGGTCGCGCGGCTCCTGCCCCCACCGCCAGCGGTTGGCGTCCGGTCCGGTGGTCTCGACCACCAGGCCGCTCGGGCTGAAGGGGCGGCCGTCGTAGCGCAGGCGTGCGCGGTCGGTGGTGACGACGACGCCGTCGGTGCCGGTGCCGTCGGTGGCGGCCGTCTGCTCCACGGTGAAGGCCGGCACGGGCAGGCGGCGGCGCAACGCGAAGGTCGAGGCGCGGTCCTCGAACCCGCCGTCGTCGCTCCACTCGATGCGGAACGCTCCGGCGTCGAGCACGGTGATGCGCCAGCGGTCGCCGGTGACGACGGCTGCAGGGTCGGCGACCGGGTCCGAACCCGGGAACGGACGGATGGTGGGGAGGACGGTGCCGGTGGTGCCGGTGGTGCTGCTGCTCACGTGGTGCCTCTCAGCTCTTGACCGCACCCTGGGTCACGCCGCTGATGACCCAGCGCTGCGCGAACAGGTAGACGATGATCGTGGGGGCCATCGCCATCAGGTACGAGGCGAAGGCGACGTTGTAGTCGGTTCCGAACTGACTCTGGAAGATGTTCTGCACCACGGGCAGGGTCTGCAACCCCGGGTCCGCCGTGATGAGCGACGGCATCATGAAGTCGTTCCACGATGCCAGGAACGCGAAGATGCCGACCGTCGCGTTCATCGGGCCGAGGAGCGGCAGGATGATCCGCCAGAAGATCTGCCACGTGGACGCCCCGTCGATGCGGGCGCTCTCCTCGAGTTCGACCGGGATCGACCGCAGGTACGCCGAGTAGAGCAGCACGCTGAACGACAGTTGGAACATGGCGTGCAGGATCCCGACGCCGATCGGGTTGTCGAGGCCGATCTCGGCGGTCAGCTTGATCTGCGGCAGCGCCACGACCGGGAACGGCAGGAACATCGCCGCGAGCAGGTAGACGAACGAGTACCGGAAGAACCGCTTGTGCCAGTTCCGGACGATCGCGTACGAGGCGAACGAGCTGAGCAGCAGGGTCGCGACGACGGTGAGCGCTGCGACGCCGAGCGACACCGAGAAGGACACCGGGAACCGGGTCAGCTGCCAGGCCTCGGCGAACGAGCCCGGGTTGAACGGGAACGGCAGCGAGAGTGCATTGCCGTCGACGGACTGCTCGGTCGTCTTGAACGCCATCGAGAGCGTCACGTACAGCGGGACGAGCACGGTGAGCGACGCGAGGCCGAGGACCACGGTCAGCGCCCAGTTCGTGCCGCCCAGTCGTCGGCGGTGTCCGCGGCCGGAGCGTCCGCCGCCGCCGGTGGTCACGGCTCGGGTGTCGGTCGGGGGTCGTGTGTCGGTGGCGGTCATGCGAGTCGCAGGTTCCTTCCGCGGGTCGCCGCGAGCTGCAGCACGGAGATGAGGACGGTGATGATGAAGAACACGGTCGCGTTCGCCATCTGGTAGGCGTAGTCGCCGCCGGTGAAGCCGCCGAAGATCGTCATCGCGACGCTGCTGGTCGCGCTGCCGGGGCCGCCGTTGGTCAGACCGACGATCACGTCGTAGGCGCCGAGGTAGCCCTTCACACCGAGCACGGTGTTGATGACGATGAAGCCGCCGAGGAGCGGGAGCGTGATCGCCCGCAGCTGCTTCCAGCCGGTCGCCCCGTCGAGTGCACTGGCCTCGTACAGCTCCTCGGGGATGGACGTCAGGCCTGCCGTGTAGATGAGGAGCGCGCCGGGCACGGTCTGCCAGGCGGACACGATGACGATCGCGAGCCAGGCCAGGTTCGGGTCGCCGAGGATGCTCTGCTCGAGCGGGCCGAAACCGACGCTCGTGGCCAGGGCCGGCACGGTGTTCGAGAACAGGAAGTTGAACACGTAGGCGACGATGATCCCCGAGATCACCATCGGGATGACGAACACCGAACGCAGTCCGGCGGCGAACCGGATCTTCTTCGCCAGGGCGATCGCGAGCGTCAGCGCGACGACCTGCGTGACGACGACGGTGACGGCCGCGAAGCCGAGGGTGAACCCGTACGACGCCAGGATCGCGGGGTCGGAGACGAGCGCCTTGTAGTTCTCGACGCCGATGAAGTCCCACTGCCCGAACCCGAGGTAGTCGGTGAAGCTGTAGAAGACGCCGACGCAGGCGGGGGCGACGACGAACGCCGTGAACAGCACGAGGGCCGGCACGAGGAACAGGTAGTACATGCCCTCGGTGCGGCTGAGTGAACCGACGCCGCGGGAACCCACACGACGGTGCGTGCGGGCTGCGTCGGTGGCCGGCCCGGACGTCGCCGGGTCGGTGTCGCGGGAGAGCGGGGTCTGCATGGTCATGGTGACTCCTGGTTCCTGGTCCGGCTCAGACCGTCGCGGAACGGCCGGCGAGCCGCCGCCAGTCCGAGTCGAGCCGCCGCAGCATCGAGGTGAAGTCCCCGCTCCGGATCGCCGACTGCAGGTAGTTGCCGAGCGGGATCGACGTGGGGATGAAGGTGCCGGCGCCCTGGTAGAACGCCGCGTCGTCGACGTACTGCTGCAGGCCGGCGAGCCGCTCGTCCTGCTGCGGCGGTGCGTCGATGCGGGGCGAGTACGCCAGGTTGTCGCGGTTGTAGGCGTCGATGACATCGGGCTGCATGAGGAACTCGACGAGCTCCTTCGCCTGCTCCGGGTGCTCGGACGCCGTGGGGATCCAGAGCCCGAGGTCGATGTTGACCCGGGCCTTGCGGTCGGCCGGGTCGTTCGACACCGGCAGGGCGAAGGTGCCGACGGGCAGCTCCGCGTCGATCAGCGCGATCTGCCCGAGCGCCCACGGGCCCTGCAGGTACATCGCGGCCTCGCCCTTGCCGAACGCCAGGTTGCCGTCGGCGTAGGCCCGGGTGGCGTGGTCGCGGTTGAAGAACGACGAGATGGTCTTCGCGCGCTCCATCGGCACCGCGAAGTCCTGCTCGAACGACACCTCGGAGTCCGGGCCGACGTCAGCGCCCAGGGCCTTCATCTTGCGGAAGAACGAGCCGGTGTCGACGAGGCTGCCCACCGAGTAGTCGAACAGGCCCTGCCAGAGCGTCCACGTGTCGCGGTCGGTGGCGTAGATCGGCGTGACGCCGGCCTTCTGCAGGGTCCGGCAGACCTCGACGAAGTCGTCCCACGTCGTCGGGACCGGCAGGTCGTGGTCGGCGAAGATGCGCTTGTTGTAGATCACGCCGGCCGCGGCGAGCGAGTACGGCAGCACGCTCGTGCGGTCCTCGAACGTCGCGTACTGGTTCGTCAGGGTGTCGATGTCGGGTCGGACCCGCGCGGCCGACGGCAGGTCGCCGAGGTCGCTGAGCACGCCGCGCGAGATGTACCGGGCGAGCTCGAGGTTGTCGTTGAAGCACCCGACGTCCGCCGGTTCGCCGCGGACGAACTGCGGGGCGATGGCCGCGGTGCTGTCGTGCACGACCGACGTGCCGGCGTGCTCCCCCTCGAAGTGCCGCAGCAGCTTGTCGAAGTACGCGATGACCTCCTGCTTCTGCTCGTAGAAGCGGAGCGTCGTGGCTCCACCGGCGGCACGCCCCGGGGTCGCGCACCCGGCGAGCGCCATCGTGCCGAGTGCGATGCCTCCGGCCGCGCCCGCGAGGAACCCCCGCCGGCTCACCGCGGCCTGGAGTGTTGCGGTCCTGCTTCCCACCATCGGGTCTCTCCCTCGTCGCGCATCGTCGCGCAGGCTCCTGTTTACAGCGCTGTAAAGCGTACGTCAACGTTGTAATCGCATCTGGCCGTGCCTGGAGGGACGGTGCCAGCCCGCCCCGCGCCTCCCGTCCGCCGCGCAGCGCTTCCACGGCCGCGCCCCGCCACCCACGGGGCCGGACGCGCCACAGAACTGACAGGATCGTCTGATGGCGCAGGACGAACGGGACATCGCACTCCGGGTGGGGCACGAAGAGCTCCGCATCCGCGGGCTCTACGAGACCATCAGCATCGTCAACGACGTGATGGTGGCGCTCTGGTTCATCGTCGGCAGCGTCCTCTTCTTCTCCGAGAGCACCACGACGGCCGGCACGTGGCTGTTCCTGATCGGGAGCATCCAGCTGCTCATCCGCCCGGTCATCCGGCTGTCGCGGAGGCTCCACCTGGGTCGGGTCGGCCGCGGGAACCCCTCGGAGTCCGCGCGCGACTTCTGACCACGACACGCCTGGGCGAACACACAGGAACGCGAGCAGGCACCATGGACTGCATGGCAAGCACCACTCCTCCCCTGCCCGGACCCGTGACCACGACACCGCAGTTGCGGCGGTGGGTGTTCTGGCCCGCCGCCGTCATCGTGCTGGGGTTCGTGGCCTTCACCCTGATCTCCCCCTCCACCGCCGAGGCGATGTTCCTCGGACTGCAGGACGGCATCGTCCAGAACTTCAGCTGGTACTACGTGCTGATCGCCGCGTTCTTCGTCGGCTTCTCGCTGTTCGTCGGCTTCAGCCGCTTCGGTGACATCAAGCTCGGCAAGGACCAGGACGAGCCCGAGTTCTCGACCGGTTCGTGGTTCGCGCTGCTGTTCGCCGCCGGCATGGGCATCGGCCTCGTGTTCTACGGCGTCTCCGAGCCCCTCAGTCACTTCGCCTCCCCGCGCCCGGGCGTCACCGGCAACGAGAAGGAACTCGCGCAGCAGGCACTGACCCAGACCTTCCTGCACTGGGGCCTGCACGCATGGGCGATCTACGTCGTCCTCGGCCTCGCCCTGGCCTACGCGATCCACCGCCGGGGTCGCCCGGTGTCGATCCGCTGGGCGCTCGAACCGCTGCTCGGCAACCGCGTCCGCGGCGGCTGGGGCAACCTGATCGACGTCATCGCCCTGGTCGGCACGCTGTTCGGTGTCGCGACCTCGCTCGGCCTCGGCGTCATCCAGATCGGCGCCGGACTCGAGAGCGCCGGCATCGCCGACAGCAGCATCGTCAGCCAGATCGCCATCATCGCGGTGATCACCGCCGTCACGATCGTCTCGCTCGTCACCGGTGTGACCAAGGGCATGAAGATCCTGTCGAACTTCAACCTGCTGCTCGCCGCCGCGCTGCTGCTCTTCGTGCTCATCGTCGGTCCGACGCAGTTCCTGCTGCGTGACTTCGTGCAGTCGATCGGCTCCTACCTGCAGAACATCGTCGGCCTGTCGTTCAACGTCACCGCGCAGCAGGGTGCCGAGGGCGAGGCCTGGCAGGGCGCCTGGACCACCTTCTACTGGGGCTGGTGGATGTCGTGGGCGCCGTTCGTCGGTGTCTTCATCGCCCGCATCTCCAAGGGCCGCACGGTCCGACAGTTCGTGTTCGGTGTCCTCCTGGTGCCGACCGCGCTCACGTTCCTGTGGTTCGCCGTCCTCGGTGGTGCGGCCATCCACCGCCAGACCGACGGTGCCGGCGGCCTCGTCGGCTCGGACGGCTCGGTCGACATCGAGGGGTCCCTGTTCGCGCTGCTCGGTGACCTGCCCGCCGGCGTGGTGCTGACCTACGGCGCGATCCTGCTCATCGGCGTGTTCTTCGTGACCTCGTCCGACTCCGGGTCGCTCGTGATGGCGATGATCGCCTCGGGTGGCGACATCGAACCGAAGAACTGGCTGCGCGTCTTCTTCGCCGCTGTGTCGGCACTGCTCGCCGTCGCACTGCTGCTGAGCGGCGGGTTGAACGCGCTGAAGACCGCGGCGATCACGACCGCGTTGCCGTTCAGCATCGTCCTGATCCTGACCTGTTGGTCGACGATCATCGCCTTCACCCGCGAGCGCCGGGCCTACGACAAGGCCGAGCGCGAGGTCCTGCTCGAGCACGTCGGCGCCTACTACGGGCTCGAGGTCGAGGCGCCCTCCGAGCGTCCCGCACGGTCCGCTCTCGGCCGTCCGTGGGCAGCGGTGAAGAGCCGCGTGCGCGGTGGCCGCGGAGCCGCGGCTCCGACGGTGGAGGCCGGTGCGCTCGAGGACTTCCCCGTGCGACCCGAGTCGATCTCGGCGGACCCGGCGGTCGACCCGAGCCTCGACGCGCGTCCGACGTCGGCCGACACGTCGGCGACGGAGCAGCCGGAGCGCTGACGCGCCGTCGACGCGACCACCTGACGGACGGGAGGCACGGTGCCAGCTGGCACCGTCCCTCCAGGCACGGTCGTCCCGCCGCTGGCGCGTCGCGCCGGTACCGGCTGCTGGGGCCCGCCTCCCGTCCGTCGTCCGTCAGGTGTCGGTCCGCGCGGACGCGACCTCGAGGGTCACGACGACCGCCGCCACGGCGAGCGCGGTGAGCGGCAGCGACACCGCCGGCACCGCGATCGACGCGAGGACGACGAGCACCAGGGCCACCACCGCGGCGTTGGCCCGCGTGGACAACGACGGCCGGATCGCGAGCGCCCAGATCGACAGCACGAACACCGCGACCGGCACCGCGACGGTCGCGGCGACCGAGGCGGACGACAGTGCGACGTGTCCGGCGTCGGCGCTGACCGCGACCTCGATGCCGGCCGGCAGCGCGCCGGCGGCGGCGAAGACGAAGAAGTGGCCGTAGCCGAACACGAGCGCGGTGGGCAGCGAGCGGATGTGCGCGTGCTGCTCGCGGGAGAAGTAGATCCACCACATCCCGCCGGTGATCACCAGTCCGCAGCCGGCGAGCGCCAGCAGGGCTCCGAGGTGCTCGGTGTGCGCGAGGGCGTCGATCACCGCACCGGCCGAGGCCACCAGTCCCTCGCCCAGGACGATGAGGGTGAACAGCGAGAACCGCTCGGCCAGGTGCCGGGTGTGCCACGGGGTCGTCCCCGTCGAGGTCTGTGCCCAGATCGGCACGGACAGCTCGGCGAGCACGAGGAACGGTGCCGCGTACCCCCAGACCTCGTCGGGCAGGGCCAGGGAGAGCACCCAGAGAAGCTGCACGACCGTGACGCCGACGGCGTGCAGGACGGCGGTGCGGCGGGAGCGGGTGGAGGACACGGCGGCGCGGATCCACTGCCCGACCAGCGCCAGCCGCATGACGACGTAGCCGATGACGCCGATCGTGAAGTCGTCCTCGACCATGGCCGCGTGCACCCCGGCGGCGAGGACGAGCACCCCCGCCATCTGCACGAAGGTCATCACCCGGTAGAGCCAGTCGTCGGTGTCGAACGACGTGGCGAACCAGGTGAAGTTCATCCACGCCCACCAGATCGAGAAGAACACCAACCCGTAGGCCAGGACGGCCGAGGTGACGTGCCCCTCGACCTCGATCTCGTGCAGGTTGGTGGCGGCGAACCCCACGGCGACGACGAACACCAGGTCGAACAGGAGCTCGAGCGGACTCGCTGCCCGGTGTCGTTGGTCGGGGTCCCGCGGCACCATCCGGCGCAGTCCGATGGTCGGCATGGGGCCAACGGTAGGGCATCCCCAGAACGCGGACTGCTGACGGCGGGACCGGTGCTGCCGATCTGTCCGGGTGCAGGCCCAGCACCACCAGACCCCGCCGTCCACGGCCGTGTACGTCGTGCGCGGCCGAACCGTTCCGACAGGAGTCCCGGTGAGCTCACCGCGTCCCGCCGTCCGTCCCAGGTCGTTCCGCCGAGCGGCCGTCAGCGCCGCAGCCGGCGCCCTGACCGTCGCCACACTGCTGGCGTCCGCCGTCACCACGGCGCACGCCGCGACGTCCGACACCCGGCGGTCGCCGGCTGATCCGGGTGCTGCGGTTGCCGCACCGCAGGGACAGCCTGGAGGCTCGTCCCGCGTCGGTCCCGCCGCCGACGGCGTGCAGGTGGGTGCCGGCTCCTACGCGCCGGCCCCGCCCGACGAGATCACCGACATCGCGGACGTGCGGAAGACGCTCGACCAGGAGCTGTACATCGATCCGTCGAAGGCCGGCGAGCCGGTGCCCACGAACCAGTGGTGGACGGACCTGCTGGTCAGCAAGTACTCCGGCGACATGTGGGCGTACCCGTTCGTCTCGTCGAACAGTGCCGCCGGCACGAAGCTCACGATCCCGACGCGGTGGAACAGCGACGGCACGGCGATGCGTCTGGAGGCACCGGTGACGGTCGGCGGGACCGTCGAACCGAGCCCGGACGCGAGCGACCGCACCCTGGCGGACTTCGAGGACGGGCTGCCTGGCGGCTGGACCGCGACCGGTGACGCGTTCACGGCAACGGCCACGGGGACGGCCGCCGGGCAGAGCGCGGTCTCCGGGTGGCTCGGCGGACGCTTCCTGAACTCGTTCAGCGACGAGGACGGCGACGGCGCGACCGGCACCCTCACGTCGCCGGCGTTCACGATCGACCGTTCGACCCTGGCGTTCCTGGTCGGCGGTGGCCGGCACCCCGACCACGAAGCCGTGCAGCTGCTGGTCGACGGCGACGTCGTGGCGAGCAGCACCGGGACGGACAGCGAACAGCTGCGGTGGGACAGCTGGGACGTCTCCGCGCACCGGGGGCAGTCCGCGCAGCTGCGGATCGTGGACGACCTGCGCGCCGGGTGGGCACACGTCCTGGTCGACCAGGTCCTGCTCACCGACGCCCCGGACGGCCTCGCCGAGCGCTTCGCGACCACGTTCCGGGCGAAGCAGGCCGACGCGCTCCGCTGGGGTGACTGGAACGTCAGCTGGCGGATGCCGCAGGACGGCCCGGGCGGACAGTACATGGACGTCACGAGCGTGCAGGGTTCGCCGTACGAGTGGTTCGAGTTCCACGGCATGACCCCGCGCCTGACCCTGCAGGACGGCGCCGAGATCACCGACGGGGACGGCGAACCGCTCGACCTGCCGGTGACGACGGACCGGTTCGAGATCCGCCAGGACGGCCACGTCTTCGGGGTGCACGCCCCCGACGACACCACCTTCACCCGGGTCGGGAACACGCTGGAGGCCTCGTCGGGCACGCCCTACCTGGTGCTCAGTGCGGTGCCCGAGCAGGGGTTGTCCCTCGACGACCTGCACCGCACCGCGTTCGCGGTCCCCCGTGACACGACGATGACGTACGCGTACGACCCGGCGGCGGCGAACGTCCGTCAGCAGTGGTCGATCCGCACCGACACGCTGCAGGGCGACAGCCACGACACCGTCCAGGGCTGGCTGCAGCACCAGTACGCCGACGCCACCACGAACCTGCGCTTCACCGGCGCCACGTACGAGACCCCGCGCGGCACCATGCGGACCACCGTCGGCCACGGCGGCTGGACCCTGGACTACGCGTTCACGGGCATGACCCCGATCGGCGCCACACCCGAGGCGGTCGGCGACGACCCGTACTCCGAGCGCATCATGCGCGAGTACCTGCACGACTACGCCGCGAAGACGACGTACGGCGGGGACACCTACTGGGGCGGCAAGGACGTCCTGCAGCTCGCCGAGTACATGACGATCGCGCGGCAGATCGGTGCCACCGAGGACGCCCGGACGCTGCAGGACACCCTCGAGCGCGCCCTGACCGACTGGTACACGTACACGGACGGCGAGGCGGAGCACTTCTTCGCGATGTACCCGACGTGGAAGGCCCTGATCGGGTTCGCCGACTCGTACGGGTCCGCGCAGTTCAACGACAACCACTTCCACTACGGCTACTTCGCGGTCGCGACGGCGATGCTCGGCCGGGTCGACCACGCGTGGGCGGCGAAGTACCAGGGCATGGCGACGCTCGTCGCGAAGCAGTACGCGAACTGGGACCGCGACGACGCCCGGTTCCCGCACATGCGCACGTTCGGGGTCTGGGAGGGCCGGTCGAACGCCGGTGGTGTGTCGTCCCCCGGCGGCAACAACCAGGAGTCCTCGTCCGAGGCGATCCAGTCCGAGGCGGGGCTCTTCCTGCTCGGCTCGGTCCTGGGCGACGACGAGATGCAGGCCGCCGGTGCGGTGCAGTACGTCACCGAGCGGGCCGCCGTCCGCGCGTACTGGCAGAACGCCCGCGGCAACCCTGCCTCGGCGTCGTACGACGGCAACGGCGCGTTCCCGGACGAGTACGAGCACGGGCAGGCGGGGATCCTGTTCGACTCCGGGCAGGCCCACGCCACGTACTTCTCCGGCGACCCCGCCTGGATCTCCGGCATCCAGTGGATGCCGATCGCCCCGTGGTTCGACTACTTCGGCTGGGATCCCGGCTTCTCGAAGGCCCTGATGGCCGAGATGATGGCCGCCCGCCCGGAGTCCATCGGGCAGGCCGGGGTCACCGACGGCAACGCGGCACGCATCCAGATGCTCACGAAGAAGTGGTGGGGCGTCGGCAGCTACGGCGACGTGAAGATCACCCGTGACCGGCCGGCCGCGATCGGCGAGCTGCAGGACGCGATCCGCGCCGTCGAGACGAACCACCCCGGGTACGTCACCCGACGAACCGCAGCGAACCCCCTGTACGACCCGGCCACCGACACCCTGCTGGTGAGCGTGGACGACGACGGACGGGTGGTGTTCCCGGACCGGTACTGGACCCCGGAGAACCTGCCCGACTCGCTGGTGCCCGCCGAGCTCGACGGCCCCACCGCCGACCGGAGGCCCCAGGACTGGCCGACCCCGTCCCCGCTGATGCCGTTCCTGGTGGACGACTTCCGCGCCGACACCCGGACCATCGACCAGCTGTACGGCGTCGACCTCACCGACCACACGCCCGGCGAGGACACCGAGCACGCCGCACGGGTGTTCAGCGGCATGGGCGACGCGCTCGGCAACGTCGTCCTCGGGTTCCTCGGGCAGTACGACCCGGACACCTACGCCGACGTGCACGCCGCGCTGTGGAAGGCCGACGACCCGGCCGTGACCGGGCAGTCGATGGCCGGCCTTGTGTACCACCAGGCGATGTCGAACCGGACCGTCGGCACCGAGGTCACCGACCGGCACACCTCGGACCCGCTCAGCCAGGTGTTCCGCGCACCCGACGGCACGATCAGCTACGTGCTCGACAACCCCGACACCGTGCAGCACACGTACGACGTCTACGAGGGCGCCGAGGTGATCGGCCAGATCGCGGTCCCGGCGCAGACGCAGATCACCTCGCACCTGGACGCGCGGCTCACCGAGGTGGTCGTCAGCGCCCAGGGAGCCCCGAAGACGATCGTCCCCGGTGCGACCACGACCTTCACCGCCACCGGCTACGACCAGTACGGCGCCACCGTCGCGCTGGACGACGTCACCTGGTCGACCGACACCGGCACGATCAGCGCCGACGGCGTCCACCGTGCATCGGAGCGCGCGGAGCGGGCGACCGTCACCGCCACGATCGGCGGCGTGCACGGGTCGTACGCCTTCCGGGTCGCACCGGCACCGGTCCTCACCGGGTTCGACGTCACGCCCGGCTTCGACCGGCTCGTCGTCGGGACGCCACAGCGGTTCCGTGCCGCCGGCCACGACCAGTACGGCGACCCGGCGGCCCTGCCCGCCGACGTCACCTGGTCGTACACCGGTGCCGGAAGCGCCGGGAGCGACGGCACCGTGACGACCACAGCCGCGGGCTCCGGGTACGTCGTCGCGACCGGTGGCGGTGTCGAGGGCTCGGCGGTCGTCGCCTCGGTGACGTCGATCCCCGACGCCGCAGCGGGTGCCGACGTCGACGCGAGCTCCTCGGACGGCGGCAACGTCGCCGGGAAGGCCGTCGACGGGGACCGCAGCACCCGGTGGGAGAGCGCGCACGGTGTGGACGAGGTCGACTACACGATCGACCTCGGGCGGCTGACCGACGTCGACACCGTGCGGGTGGACTGGGAGAACGCGGCCGCCGCCCGGTACGTGCTGCAGGTCCGGGACACCGCCGACAGCCCCTGGCGCGACGTGCGGACCGTCGACAAGACCACCGCCGACGCGGACACGGTGCCCGTGGGCGAGACCGCCCGGTTCGTGCGCCTGCACCTGACCGACCGCCTCACCGGGTACGGGTACTCCATCTGGGAGGTGCACGTGTCCGGCACCCCGGCGGCCTCGACCGTCGACGTCGAGGACGTGCTCGTCGCACCACGCACCACGACCGTCCGCGCCGGTGACACGGTCCGGATGGCGGCCTACGGGTTCGACCACGACGGGTTCGGCGGGCGGCTCGCCGCGGACCGCCCGGAGTGGGCCGTCGACGGCGGCGGAAGTGTCGAACCGGACGGTGTCGTCACCGCAGCGGCCGAGGGCGGTGTGACCGCGACGGTCACGGCCACCGTGCCGGGAGCATCCGGGACGGCCACCGTCACGACCCTCGACGAGGCGACCGACGGTGACGACGACGGCGGAACGGCACCCGCCCGCTCTCGCGACGTGGCCGCCGGCAAGCCCGTCACCACCTCGTCGGACGAGCGCGGCGACCTGTCCGGCGGCAACGCGGTGGACGGCGACGCCCGGACCCGGTGGGCCAGCGCAGCACGCGACGGTGCGTGGTTGGCGGTCGACCTCGGGCAGGTCGTGCCGATCGACCAGGTGCAGCTCGACTGGGAGGCCGCGTGGGCCGAGGCCTACCGCGTCCAGGTCCGCGACGACGCCGACGCCCCCTGGCGGACCGTCGCGGAAGAAGCCCACGGGACCGGCGGCGAGGTGATCCACCGGCTGGAGGGCGACGACGTCACCGGCCGCTGGGTCCGGGTCGTCGCGGACCGCCGGCACACCGCGTTCGGCGTCTCCCTCTGGGCGCTCCGCGTCACCTCGACGCAGGGCGAACCGACGCCGGACCTGGCACGACGGGCGACCGTGTCGTCGTCGGCCGACGAGGGCGACGGCGTCCCCGCACGGAACGCCGTGGACGGCGACCCGGGATCGCGCTGGGCGAGCGGGCGCACCGACGACCAGTGGCTCGCCGTCGACCTCGGCGCACCGCAGCGCCTGCACGGAGCGGTGCTCCGGTGGGAGGACGCCTTCGGACGCTCCTACCGGATCGAGGCGCGGAACGCGGGCGACGACGGGTGGACGACGCTCGCCACCGAGACCGACGGTGACGGCGGGACCGACCGGCACGCCCTGGACGGCTCGTGGCGGTACGTCCGCGTGCACGGCGTCGAGCGGGCGACCCCGTACGGCTACTCGCTGTACGAGCTCGAGATCCGGTAGCGCTGACGCCCCGCTTCCCGCACACCTGTCCGGCGGCGACGTCGTCGCGAAGGCCTCCACGATCCGGACCACCTGACCGCCGTCCGCAGGTTCCGGCGTCCGACTCGGTCCGAGCGGTGGACGCGACCAACCGGCAGACTGGAGGCGCGGTGCCAGCTGGCACCGGGCCTCCAGTCCGCCTGTCGGCACGACTGAGTCGTTGCAGGATCGAGACACCGGTCCGGTCCGGCGTGCGGCATGGTTGAGTAACCGATCGCGGACAGGACGGAGCGCACGGTGGAACGCGTGCGGATCAACTGATGCCGCTCGGGGAATGTGTCGCGGAGCGACCGTGCGAGGATTCGTCAACCGCACTCCCGAGGGGAACGACCACCATGACCACAGCCCGCACACTCCACTGGGTCAGCACCGTGCTCCTCGCCGTGGGGTTCCTCGGCGTCGGTGCCCTGATGTACGAGGCGTTCTTCGGCCCCGAAGGCGGCGGGGCGAACATCGGCCTCGGCCTCGTCCTCATCCCGTGTCTCGGATCAGGCGTCGTCGGGCTCGCCCTCGGGGCAGCAGCCTTGGTCGCGACGTGGTGGGGCACCCGGGCCGAGCGCTCGCGTGCCGCGGCCCGGTGACACAGATGCCGGCCCAGTCCGCTTCGCGCCCGTGGACCCTGATCGCCGTCGTGGTGCTGGTGGGTTGGGCGCTGGTGACGGCACTGCTGTTCCCGGTCACGGGGATGGACGAGCACGAGGGGCCCGGCGACCAGGTCTGGCGGACGTCGTCGAGTGCACTCGGTGTGCCGCTCTCGCCCGAGTGGGACGTCCTCGTCTGGCTCGCCGCACTCACGCTGGTGCCGGTCGTCGTCGTCGGGCTCGCGTTCCTGCTGCGCCGCCGACGACCGCGCACCGCGCCCGTCAGTCCGTCGCCGGGTGGCCCTGCGCGTTGAGGTGTGCGCGGAGCACGTCACGGACGCTCGTCCACGACTGCACGCCGTAGCGGTCGTTGTCGACGTGGTGCAGCTCCGCCTGCCCGCTGAACATGCTCACGAAGTACTGCATCCCCTGCCACGCCGGGAACGTCTGGTCCGGGTTCTTCGACAGACGCCTACCGACGGCGCTCATCGCGGACAGCGTGCCGGTGGTGCCGGCCCACTGCAGCCGGAAGCGCTCCCCCGTCAGTTCGCCCATGGTGAGCGCGACGTCGCGGGCGGTGACCCGGTCGCCCGCCATCTCGATCACCCGCGGAGCATCGTCGTCCAGCGCGGCGAGCGCCGTGACCCGGGCGACGTCGTCCTTCGTGGTGAAGTCGAGCACCTGGTCCGCCGACGACCAGAACAGCACGAGCCGACGGCCGAACAGGATCATCGGGGCGTCACCGGTGAGCAGGTCCGTGAACATGCCCGTCAGGATCGAGGTCGCCTGCACCGGGGCGGCGTCGAGGTCGGCGGCGAACTCGCGTCGCAGCTCGAAATTGCGGTTCGTGCCGGGTGCGATCCGCCGGTAGTCGGCGGAGTAGTCGGACGGGATGAACCGCCGGACGCCCGCCGCCACGGTCGCCGCGAGCAGCGCGCGCTGGGCGTCGACGATCACCGGGCGGGTCCCGCTCACGGCGGAGACCACGACGTCGGATCCGCTGACGGCCCGGGTCAGGCCGTCGTGGTCGCTGTACTCGGCGGTGACGATGTCGACCCGGGGGTCGTCCCCGAAGCGCTCGTCGGCGGTCGTGCTGCCGGGCCGGGTGAGGACCCGCACCCGCACGTCGTGCTGGGTGAGTTCGCGGACGATGCGGTGCCCGAGGTCACCGGTGGCGCCGGCGACGAGGATGGTGGTGGTCATGGGCGGGGCCTCACTGCAGTGGTGGTCGACGTGGTCGTCGTGGTGCGCCGTCGGGATCGCTCCGGGACGGCGAGGGGGTGTTCGAACGAGGGGTCGGCGTGGTCGGGTCCGGCGGGGCCGAGCCCGGCGGTGAGGGCGACGCGGGCCAGCAGCCGGCGCAGCGTCGTCTGTTCGTCGTCGTCGAGGTGCCGCATGAGCACGCCCTCGGCGCTGCGCAGGGCGGACCGCGTCCGGGCGAGCAGGGCCCGGCCGGCGTCGGTGGGGTGGACCTGCCGCACCCGCCGGTCCGTCGGGGCGGGGCGGCGTTCGACGAACCCGCCCGTCTCGAGCGCGTCGACGATGTAGGTCATCTGCGTCTTGTCGATCCCGAGGCGCTGCGCGAGTCCGAGTTGCGACGACGGTTCCTCGGTGGTGGTCGCGACGAGCACCTGGTAGCCGCGGGGACCGCCCGGTACGTCGGCGACCGCTTCGCTGCCCAGCCGCGTGAAGCCCTGGAGCGCCAGCGGCAGCGCCCACCCGAGCTCGGATTCGATCCCCTCGGCACCCCAGTCGATCTCGGGGAGCGCATCGGTCGGCATCGGACTGTCCATGGCGAAGAACGTACCGCAACAAGATCGTCTTGTTCAAAGAACATCTGCGATCAGGACGGAGCGCATCACCCCGTTCACCATCGACGTCCCCCGGACAGAGCTCGACGACCTGCGCCGACGCCTGCTGGTCGAACACTGGTCGACGCGCGACGCCGGTACACCGACCTGGTGTTCTTCAACGAGGTCGCGCGCGGCGGGCACTTCGCGATGCTCGAACAGCCGGGCCTGCTCGTCGGCGACGTCCGTGCGACGTTCCGCGGGCTCCGGTGAAGGCCACCGACCGCACCACCAGGAACAGGGCGTAGCCGATCATCGCGGCGCCCAGCGTCGGCACGAGCCACGCGCGGGCGTCGCCGTCGACGGCGGTGTTCACGAAACCGAGTCCGGGGATCGAGTACCAGACCCGGCCCATGACCTGCGCGGCGACGACCCGCTCGGGGTCGACGGCTGCGTTGTTGTCACCCTTGAAGGTGAACAGGCGGCGACCGTCGGCACCGACGGCGATGGCGACGACCCGGTGCGAGATCACCCCGGGCCGGTCGACCCGGATCTGGTAGGTGACGATGTCGCCGACGCCGATGTCCGCGGGGTCCACCGGGCGGACGACCGCCAGGGTGCCCGGCGGCATCCCCGGCTCCATCGAGCTCGTCAGCACGGTGAGCGGCACCGACCCGGTGATCCGCGGCACCGCGATCGCCAGCGCGGCGATCCCCACCACGGCGATCAGGAGCAGGACCGCGACCGTCTGCCCCAGCAGCCGGAGTGCGCCCGACCAGCGGGTGACCGGCGCCTGCTCCCGCTCCGGCGGCGCGGACGTCACGACGTCGATCGCAACGAGAACAGCTGGAGGGCGGACGTGCTGCAGTCGGCGACGGTCATCGTGTTGGTGCTGCCGGACCCGTTCGACGCCGTCAGGCACAGGTCGTTCCGGTTGCGGAACCGGAAGAGCCCGCTGCCCGCGCCGACCGCTTCGGCCGTCCACTTCTGGGCGCTGATGTCGTTGACGGGACGGAGCACGGCGGACCGGTCGCTCGGGGCGTCCCAGTACAGCGACGAGTTCGACGGTGAGGTGACCCGGAGCCAGGACTCCTCGGGCGTGAACTGCCAGGTCTGGGTCGCGCTCGTCGTGCAGGACGTCGTGACGATCGGCGAGCCGGAGGCCGTCCCCCCGCTGGCGATGCACGTGCCGGTGGCGTCGTTCCGCAGGACGTAGCGGCTGGTGGCGGTGAGCCACCCGGTGGCGTGCTGGATGCCCGGCGACATCGGCGAGGCGTTGCCGCCCGTGCCCGTGGCGACCGAGCGCACGGTGTACGCGTAGTACTTCGAGACCAGCAGCCCGGTGTCGGTGAAGGACCGGACGGACGCCGGCACGACGCGGACCAGGACGCCGTCCCGGTACACGGCGTAGGAACCGATGCCGCTCGTGTCCGCGGGTGCTGCCCACGTGAGCGTGATGCTGCTGTCCGTCTCGGCGGTCTTCGACGGCACGGACGGTGTGACGGTGTCGGCGATGACCTGGGCCGCGCGGGCGTGCGCGGTGCCGGTCCAGGACCCTTGTCGGGCGGTGACGGTCGCGTCGAGCGTGGTCGCGCCTCCGGACAGGTCGAAGCGCTGCCCTTGACTGACCGACGTCCGCACACAGGTCGAACGGCTGACACCGGCAGCGAGGGTGGCGACCACAGGGGCGATCGTCGCGCCCGAACCGGTGATCGCAGCACTGGACGGAGCGCCGGAGCAGGGGTTGGCGTTGGTGGACTGCCAAATGTCGACCTGGACGGCGCTCGACAGGGCCGATCCGGCGGTCGCGGCGAGCGTCAACGTGGTGGCCGCGGGGACGGACCCCGAGTTCGACACCGTGACGAGCGCGGTGTGAGTCAGCGCGTCCGAGGAGTACGTGGTGGCGAGATCCTCGACACCGCGGATGCCGACCGAGACGGAGCCGGTCGTCGCGGCGGCCCGGACGGACTGCGCCGGGGCGGTCCAGGTCGCCCAGGCAGTCCCGCCGCCCGCGAGCTCGATCGCGACGACCGCGGCGGCCGTCGCTCCGAGCAGGAGCACTCGTCGACGTCGTGTGCTGTCGGTCATGATCCTGCCTGCGTCCCGCTGATGGTGGTGGTGAAGTCGGCGCTGAGGCCCTGCTGCGAGGCGGCCGCGTCCGCCGGCATCGCGACGGCGAGGCACAGGACGACGTCGGCCCCCGGCCGCAGGGTGATGCCTGCGGACCGCGGCGAGGTGGAGTCGAGGCTGCCGGACCACGTGGGGCGCACGCTGCCGGACCGGCACGCAGCCGCCGACGTCGCAGCGCCCACGGTCACCCGCAGGTCACTGCGCACGGCGGACGCCGAACCCGACGCCGTCGTCGTGCCGGCACGTCCCGTCGCGACACCGAGGTCGAGCGGGACGTCCCCGGTGTTCGTCGCGGTGACCACGCCGAACTCGGTGGCGCCCGGGTACAGCGGTGCAGACGGCAGCGTGAGGCTGCTCAGCGACAGGTCCGCCGAGCCGGCAGTGATCGTCGCCGGTTGAGTGGACGACCGGGCGCTGAGGAGTGCGAACGTGCCACCGTCGGTCGAGATCGCGACGACGGCCACGACCCCCACCGCGGCGACGGCGAGCAACGTCGCCGCCGGCCAGCCGGTCAGCGCAGCCCCACGGCGCCGGTGTTTCACGCCTGGGTCAGGGTCACGGCGATGGCGTCGAGGTCGACCGACCCGTTCTGCATGCCGTCCTCGACACCGGCGGTGGTGCTCTTCGGGAACGTGATGGTCACCCCGACGCGGACGTCCTGCTGCGAGCCGGTCTGCCCGGTCACCGTGTACGGCGCACCGGCACCGGAGACCCCGTCACCGCTCGCGGTGAGCACGGCGTTCGCCGACAGGTACTTCGCCAGCGCGACGTCGGCGGGGGCGGACGTCGAGGTGGCCTCGACCGAAGCCGGATCGACGGCCAGGGTCGCCTTCAAGCCCTTGCCGTTCGCGGTGACGACCATGTCCTGCGAGTAGGTGACGACGTCGCCCGGCACGATCGGGTAGCCGTCCAGGGTCGAGAGCGGCGACCCACCGTTGACGGTCCAGCTCGCCGCCTGCGTGGTCGGCTTGATCGCGAGCGCGCCGGCGACGATGTGGCCCCCGGCGGTCGCTGCGCTGGAGTTCCAGAGCGCGAACGTCCCGGCGCCTCCGAGCAGGAGTGCGACGCCAGCGGCGCCGATGATCGAGGCGGTGATGATCTTCTGCATGGTGTGCTCTCTACGACGTCGGACGTCGGATACGCGTCGACCATGTCCAGTCGAACAGCTCGATGAGCTGGTGGCAGCCGGCCCCTGGTGAGGGGGCGGCGCATCGACCGAGGGACGTGGTGCTCGACCTGCTGGGAGTGGCAGGTGCAGGAGACGAACCCTGCGAGCAGTGACCGGCCGACGGCCGACCTTGCTGCTGCGCTGAGTATGACATGACAACGACCCACGTGCCGAACTGCGCGGAGGCACAGGCGGACTGACAGCTTGACGGTCCCTCATGGATCGGCAACGGTCCGCCGCCCCTTGTCGGCAGGTTCAGATAGCGCTACTCTCCGATAGTGCGAATATCCGAACTTGCCCGAGCGTCGTCGACGCCGGTCACCGCCGTCAAGTACTACCAGCGCGAGGGCCTGCTGCCCCCTGGTGAGAAGTCCGCGCCGAACCAGACCGCCTACGACGACCGGCACGTCGAGCGGGTCCGGCTCGTCCGGGCACTCCTGGAGACCGGCGGGCTCTCCGTCGCCGTCGCGAAGCAGGTCCTCGCCGTGCTGGACGCCGAGACGGCACCGCTGGCCGAGGTCTTCGCCGTCGCCCAGTACGCGATGACCACCCCGCGGTCCCCCGAGTCCGCGGCGACGCCGGAGGCACGTGCCCGGATCGAGGAACGGGTGTCGGCCGCCGGCTGGTGCGCGACGTCGGACAACCCGGGACTCGAGACCGCGGCGCGGGCACTCGACGGGCTGCGCACCATCGGGTTCGACGCCCCGGACGACTACCTCGACGCCTACGTGTCGGCAGCGGCGAGCGCGGCACGTGCCGACGTCGCCGCGCTGCAGCACCGCGACGGCCGGACCGCGATGGCGGAGCTGATGGTGATCGGCACCGTCCTCGGTGATCCGCTCTTCGCGGGACTCCGGCGCCTGGCGCAGCAGGACGCCACCCACGACCTGTTCCCCGTCGCCGACACGGACGAGGCCGGCGCATGAGCGCGCCAGGCCGGATCGCCGCCGTGCGCCGAGCGGTGGCGTGGCACCCGGCACTCATGGCCGTGGCCGGCCTGATGGTCGTGGCCACCGCGGTCTGCGTCGTCGGCCTCGTCGTGGACCCCCGGACCATCCTGGGGGCACCGGCGTGGGCGAAGCCGCTGAAGTTCTCGCTGTCGATCCTGCTCTACGCCGTCACCTGGGCGTGGCTCATCGCCCACCTGCCGAAGTGGCGGACGCTCGCTCGGCGGCTCGGCACCGTGGTCGCCGTGGCCCTGGTGGTCGAACAGGCACTGATCGTGTGGGCCGCCGCGACCGGCACGACGAGCCACTTCAACGTGTCGAACAGCGTGCACGTGGTCGTGTGGGCGGTGATGGCGGTGGCGATCACGACGCTCTACCTCTGCACCTTCGTCACCTCGATCGCCCTGTTCTTCCTGCGCCTGCCGACCCCGGCGCTGACGATCGCCGTCCGTGCCGGTGCCGTCATCGCACTCGTCGGCATCGGGGTCGCCTTCCTGATGACCGGCCCGACCCCCACCCAGCTCACTGCTCCGGACGGGATCGTCGGCGCCCACACGGTGGGGATCGCGGACGGCGGCCCAGGGGTGCCGCTGCTCGGGTGGAGCACCGTCGCCGGTGACTACCGCGTCGCCCACTTCGTCGGCATGCACGCCCTGCAGGTACTCCCGCTGGTCGCGCTCGTGCTCGCCGCCGCCGGTCGGCGCCTGCTGTGGCTGGCAGACCAGACCACGCAGGTGCGGATCGTGGTCATCGTGGCGGTCGCGTGGGCAGCGGGCACCGTGCTCCTCACCGTGCAGGCCGCGGTCGGACAGTCGGTGGTCCACCCCAACGGCGTGGTGGCAACCGCGGCGTGGGCACTCGTGCTGCTCGCCGCGGCCGCGAGCGTGACCGTCCTGCTCCGCGCCCGCACCGCTCCGGTGGGGCGACTGCGCTGACGGGTCGCGGGCCGGACGACCCCACCGGTCGCCGGTCAGCGGGCCCGGAGCCCTCGGGAGACCAGGTCGGCGGCAGCACGGGCTTCCATCGCCCACCCGGGGCGATCGATCCCGGCCCCGATGCCGTGCAGCAGCATGAGCACCGTGCCGGAGGTGACGTCGGACCGGATGGCACCGTCGGCGGCCGCGCGCGCCAGCAGCTCGGCGAGCGTCCGCTCGAGCTCTCCCCCGCCTTCCGCCTGGGTGGTGGCGTCGACCACGGCTGCGAGGGTGCGCGCGAGCCCCGCGTGGTCGACCACGTACTCCACGAACCCGCGCAGGAAGTCGTCGAGGCTCTCGCCCGGGGGGAGCGTCGAGTCGCGAGCACGCCGGCACAGGACATCGACCTCGCCCCGGTACACCGCCGCCGACAGCGCTGCACGCGTCGGGAAGTGCCGGTAGAGGGTGCCGACCCCGACCCCGGCGCGTCCGGCGAAGTCGTCGAAGCGCAGCTGCTCGTCACGCTCGAACGCCGTCCGGGCAGCGGCGATGATCGCGTCGCGGTTCCGTCGGGCGTCAGCACGCATCGGCTTCTCGGCGGGCATCGGCTGCTCGTCCGGCACAGGCACTCCTTGACAAGTGGAAACGATCTCCATATCTTCCAAGTGGAGATCGTCTCCAGACTAGCGGACAGGTGCCTGATGCGGATCCTCATGCTCGGACGGGGCGTCATCGCGACGATCTACGGCCAGGCCCTCCAGCACTCCGGACACCACGTCGACCACCTGGTGCGGCCCGGGCGCGCGGCCGAGTACGGCGACACCGTGCAGACCGACGTCATCGACGGCCGCCGCGGCCCCCTGGGCCGGCGGACCCGGACGACGTCGCCGACGCGACTGGTCGAGTCGATCGAGACGGCGGACGCGTACGACCTCGTCGTCGTCAGCGTGGGGCACCATCGGCTGCAGGATGCCGTGAGCTCCCTGGCGCCCCACATCGGTGACGCGACGGTGCTGGTCCTCGGCAACGTGTGGGACGAACCACTCGCCGCGGTCGCACCGCTCGCCGCGGACCGGGTGCTGTTCGGGTTCCCGGGCGCCGGCGGCGGGTTCGACGCCGACGGGGTCCTGCACGGTGCCGTCCTCCGGTCGGTCCGGCTCGGGACGACCGGCACGGCTCCGGGCCGGCAGGAGCTCGTGCGGTCGGTGTTCCAGCGGGCCGGGTTCACCGTGCAGGACGAGGACGACATCCGCGGGTGGCTGTGGCTGCACGTCGTGCTCGACGCCGGCATGTTCGCGCAGGCCCTGCACAGCGGTGGTCTGGCGACGATGGTCGGGGATCGGCGGGCGCTCCGCGAGGCGTTCCGGATCGGGCGGGAACTCCTCCCGGTGCTGGAGGCGCGGGGCGTCGACCTCTCCCGACACCGCTCCACGACGCTGCCCGTCCGGCTGCCGGGGACGTCGGCAACGCTCGTCGCCGCGGGCACTGCGCTGGTCCCGATCGCGCGTGCGAGCCTCGCCGCGCACGACGACCCGACCGCCGCGGAACCCCTGGCGGTCCTCGAGGACGTCCGGCGGACCGCCGCCGCCCTGGGCATCCCGACCCCGCGCCTCGACCGGGCGGCGCGACGCGCCTGACGACGGGTGCGGGCGGTGGACGCGACCAGCAACGGCCTGGAGGCTCGGTGCCAGCTGGCACCGAGCCTCCAGTCCGGCACGGCGAGCGTTCCGGACCCGCCCGTTACGCTGTCCCCGTGTCAGAGCCGCGCCGCAGTCCGGGGAACCAAGCTTCACTGCGTGAAGCCAACCGGGGCCGGGTCGTCAGCGCGGTCAAGCGGCACGGCGGGCTGACCCAGGTCGAGCTCGCCGGGGTCACCGGACTCTCCCCCGCGACCGTGTCGAACATCGTCAAGGAGCTCGTCGCGACCGGCGCCCTGCACGCGACGCCGAGCACCTCGAGCGGCCGCCGGGCGCTCCGCGTGACCCTGCCGCACGGCCTCGGGCTGGTCGCCGGGGTGCACGTCTCACCGCGGCACCTACGGCTGGCGCTGTCGGACCTGAACGGCGCCGTGCTGGCCGAGCGGCACATGCCCCTGGCCCGCGACCACCGGGCCGATGCCGAGCTCGACAAGACCGCGCTGCTGGTGCTGGACATGGCGGAGTCCATCGAGTCGTCGATGGACGAGGTGCTCGCCGTCGGCCTCGCCGTGGCCGCCCCGATCGACGCCCGCACCGGGATGACGGCGCGCGGCGGGATCCTGCGCGGCTGGGACGGCATCGCACTCGGCCAGTCACTCGCCCGGCGGATGGACAAGCCCGTGCAGGTCGACAACTCGGCCAACCTCGCCGCCCTGGCCGAACACCGGAGCGGCGCCGCCCGGGGTCGCGACACCGTCGTGACGCTCGACGTCGGCAACGGCATCGGCGCCGGACTCGTGCTGGGCGGGCACCTGTTCCGCGGGCACCACGGCATCGCCGGCGAGTTCGGGCACACCCCCGTCCTGCCGAACGGGCCGCTGTGCCGGTGCGGCAACCGCGGGTGCCTCGAGGCGATCGCCGGAGCACCCGCCGTGCTCGAGGGCGTGCGCGACGAGGTCGGCACCCTCAAGCTGGCGGACCTGATCCTGCGCGCCATGGCCGGTGACCAGGTCTGCATGCGCGCCGTCGCCGAGGCCGGGCGGGCGATCGGTTCGGCGGCGGTGGGCCTGTGCAACGTCCTCGACCCCGAGCGGGTCGTCGTCACCGGCGAGTTCGCCCGTGCCGGGGAGCTGCTGCTCGGCCCGATGCGGCACGCCCTCGAGTCGTCGTTGATCGTCGACGTCGACGGCACCCCGGACGTGGTGCAGGGACAGCTCGGCGAGAAGGCCTCGGTGACCGGCGCGCTGGCCCTGGCGATCGAGGCCGTGGACGTGACGCGCGCACGCTAGGCGGACCCGCGCCGGGGCGTGCCGGCCGGGGCGCTCCGTGTTGCACCGGCCGCACCGCTCCGCGCCCACCGGATAACGTTTTCGTCACGGCACGCGGTCCTTGCGTTCAACTCTTGCAGCCAAGAACGCTCACTGTCACACTCAGGGCACCGCCGATGGGGGCGGTCCACTGTTGGAGGACGTTTCAATGAAGAAATCCACCACACGAGCGATGCTGGGCGTCAGCGCCCTGCTGCTCGCGATCACCACCCTGGCGGGCTGTTCCAACGGCGCGGACGCCGGGACCGGTTCCGGCGGAGGCGGCGGAGACGCGTCGAAGGCCAAGATCGGCCTGCTCCTGCCCGACTCCGTCACCGCCCGGTACGCCAGCGCCGACCGCCCGCTCTTCACCGCCGAGGTGAAGAAGCAGTGCAGCGGCTGCTCCGTCATCTACGCGAACGCCGACGGCGACGCGTCGAAGCAGCTGCAGCAGGCCCAGTCGATGCTCACGCAGGGCGTCAAGGTCCTGGTCCTCGACCCGTTCGACGGCGAGGCCGCTGCGTCCATCGTCCAGCAGGCGAAGGCCAAGAAGGTGCCGGTCATCTCGTACGACCGACTCATCAACAGCCCCGACCTGAGCTACTACATCTCGTTCGACAACGAGAAGGTCGGTGAGCTGCAGGGGCAGGCCCTGGTCGACGCCCTCAAGGCCAAGAAGGTCCCCGAGGGCTCGGGCATCATCATGGTGAACGGCTCCCCGACCGACAACAACGCCTCGCAGTTCAAGAAGGGCGCCCACTCGGTCATCGACGACAGCGGCTACAAGGTGCTCGCCGAGTACGACACCCCCGGATGGGACCCCGCCAAGGCGCAGGACTGGGCAGCCGGCCAGATCAGCAAGCTCGGCAAGGACAAGATCACGGGCGTCTACGCGGCGAACGACGACACCGGCGGCGGTGTCATCGCGGCCCTGAAGTCGGCCGGCGTCACCGAGCTCCCGCCCGTCACCGGGCAGGACGCCTCGCTCGCGGGCATCCAGCGGATCCTCGCCGGTGAGCAGTACATGACCGTCTACAAGGCCTTCAAGCCCGAGGCGTCGAAGGCCGCCGACCTGGCGATCCAGTTCGCCAAGGGTGAGACCCCGAAGGGCGACACGACCGTCGACACCGCCGGCGGCGCCAGCGTCCAGTCGACGCTGCTCGACCCGGTCGCCGTCACCACGGACAACGTCGAGTCGACGGTCGTCAAGGACGGCCTGTACGAGGTGTCGAAGATCTGCACCGCGCAGTACAAGTCGGCCTGCGACAGCGCCGGTATCAAGTAGGTCCGACCCCCCTCTGCCCGCCCGGCCCGACTGCGGACCGGGCGGGCCTCACCGATCGAGGACGACACCCGTGAGCACGACACCCGTGAGCAACGCGTCACCAGCAGCACACCCCTCCGCCGAACCGGTGATGTCCCTGCGCGGGATCACCAAGCGGTTCGGCGCCGTCCAGGCCCTCAGCGACATCGACTTCGACGTCTACCCGGGCGAGGTGGTCGCCATCGTCGGCGACAACGGCGCCGGCAAGTCGACGTTCGTGAAGATCCTCGCCGGGGTCTACACGCCGGACGGCGGCACGATCACGTTCGGCGGCGACGAGGTCACCGTCCCGAACCCCGCGGCGGCCCAGACCCTCGGCATCGCGACGGTGTTCCAGGACCTCGCCCTCGCCGACAACCTCGACGTGGTCTCGAACCTGTTCCTCGGCCGCGAGATCGCCCACCCGTTCCTCGACGAAGAGGAGATGGAGCGCCGCTCGTGGGAGCTCCTGCAGCAGCTCGCGGCCCGGATCCCGTCGGTGCGGATCCCCATCGCGTCGCTGTCCGGTGGGCAGCGGCAGACCGTGGCGATCGCCCGTTCACTGATCGGCGACCCGCAGGTGGTCGTCCTCGACGAGCCCACGGCCGCACTCGGTGTCGCGCAGACCGCCGAGGTCCTGAACCTCGTCGAACGCCTGCGCGAGCGCGGCCTCGGCGTCGTGCTCATCAGCCACAACCTCGCGGACGTGCAGGCCGTCGCCGACCGGGTCGCGGTCCTGCGGCTCGGGCGCAACAACGGCACGTTCCGCATCGACGACGTCTCCTACGAGGAGATCATCGCGGCCATCACCGGCGCCACCGACAACGCCGTCACCCGTCGCGCCGCCGCCCGGACCGAGCAGGAGACCAGCGCATGAGCAAGACCGACGAGACCCTCACCGCGGCGACCCCGACCCCCTCGGCGGCCGACCTGCAGGACGAGCGGCTCCTGCGCGACCAGGGGATCGGCGGCGCGGCGAAGGCGTTCGTCCGGCGGGTCCGCGGCGGTGACATCGGCTCGCTGCCGGTGGTCGTCGGGCTCATCGTCATCTGGGCGGTGTTCCAGGCGCTCTCCCCCGACTTCCTGTCCCCGGGCAACCTGGTCAACCTCGCCCTGCAGTGCGCCGCGGTCGGCACCATCGCGATCGGCATCGTCCTCGTGCTGCTGCTCGGCGAGATCGACCTGTCCGTCGGCAGCGTCAGCGGGCTCTCCGCCGCGATCCTCGGTCAGGGCCTCACGACGCTCGGCTGGCCGCTGTGGCTCGTGATCACCGTCGCCCTGGCCGTCGGCGCCGCCGCGGGCCTGCTCTACGGCCTGCTGTTCACCCGCTTCGGGGTGCCGAGCTTCGTCATCACGCTCGCCGGTCTGCTCGGGTTCCTCGGGCTGCAGCTGCTCATCCTCGGCCCGAACGGCTCGATCAACCTGCCGTACGACTCGCCGATCGTGCAGTTCGCCTCTGCGTCGTACCTGCCGCCGTGGCTCGCCTACCTGCTCGCCGTCCTGGCCGCCGGAGGACTCTTCTTCACCGAGATCCGCCGCGCTGCCCGTCGCCGTCGCGCCGGACTGTCGACCGGGGCGGTGTCCCTGACGATCGTGAAGTCCGTCGCCCTGTTCCTCGGCCTGGCGCTGATGGTCTGGTACCTGTCACGCGACTTCGGCACCGGCACCTCGTTCGTGTTCTTCATCGTGCTGGTCGTGCTGATGAACTTCGTGCTCAAGCGCACCCGCTGGGGCCGTTCGGTCTTCGCGGTCGGCGGCAACGTCGAGGCTGCACGGCGCTCCGGCATCCGGGTGAACCGCATCTACATCTCGGTCTTCATGCTGACCTCGCTCTTCGCCACCGTCGGCGGCATCCTCGCCGCCGCCCGCCTCAACTCGGCGAGCCTGTCGTCCGGTGCCGGCGACACGAACCTCAACGCGATCGCCGCCGCGGTCATCGGCGGGACCAGCCTGTTCGGCGGCCGCGGCAGCGCCTGGTCGGCCCTGCTCGGCATCATCGTGATCCAGTCGATCTCGAACGGCCTCACCCTGCTGAGCCTCGACTCGTCGATCCGCTACATGATCACCGGCGCGGTCCTGCTGCTGGCCGTCATCATCGACTCGCTCTCACGGCGCAGCCGCGCCAGTCATGGCGCGGCCTGAGCGGGGCCCTGGACCCCGCCACGTCGGCGGACAGGAGGCACGGCGCCAGCTGGCACCGTGCCTCCCGTCCGTCGTCCCTGACAGTTCACTGCCGTACTTGGCCATCTGGCCAAGTCCGGCGGTACGGTCGGTCCATGACCCTCCACCAAGAGCACCGCAGCATCGAGGAACGGCGGCAGCAACTCGTCGACGCCGCGATCGCCGTCCTGCGCGACGGCGGGATCGCCGCGCTCACCACGCGCGCCGTCACCACGGCCGCCGGACTGCCGCACGGCGCGTTCCACTACTGCTTCGCCTCGAAGTCGGCGCTGTTCCGGGCGGTGCTCGAACGACAGCTGCGGGGCGCGATGGCGGCCGCGTTCGCGACGCCGACCACACGGCTCGTTCCACGGGCGCGGATCGCCGCGGGCCTGGCGGCGCACCTCGGGCAGACCAAGAGCGACCCGGCGACCGCACTCGCCCTCGTCGAACTCGTCACGCACTCCCGTCGCGATGCCGACCTGGCAGAGCTCGCCGTGTGGGAACAGGGGGCGTACCTCGAAGCCGTCCGCGCGCACGTCGACGCCTGGTCGAGCGAGGACGGGATCACGTGGGCGGTACCCGTCGAGCAGGTCGCACGCCTGCTCATCGCGACCGCCGACGGCGTCAGCGGGTCGTGGCTCGCCGATCGTGACGACACCGCCGCTTCCGAGACCGTCGCCACGGCGGCTCGGGCGATCGCCAGCCTCGTCGGCGGCGGTGCCTCGTGAAGTGGCTCTTCCTCGGGACAGCGATCGTCGCCGAGGTCACGGGAGCCCTGTCGATGCAGGCGGCCGTCGAGCAACCCGCCTGGTACGCCGTCGTCGCCGTCGGGTACGTCACCGCCTTCGTCATGCTCATCCGGGTGCTCCGGAGCGGCATGGCCGTCGGGGTCGCCTACGGCATCTGGGGCGCGTCCGGGGTCGCGCTGACCGCGGTGCTCGCCGCCGTCCTGTTCGGGCAGGCCCTGACGCTCACGATGATCATCGGGATCGCGCTCATCGCGGTGGGCGTGCTCCTGGTCGAGATCGGGTCCCAGCGGGCGCTGGCACGTCGCGAGCAGGAGGCCCGCTGATGGGGTGGGTCCTGCTCGCGATCGCGATCGTCACCGAGGTCGGCGCGACGATCAGCCTCAAGCTCGCGACGGACGGGAAACGCGTCTGGTACGTCGCCGTCGTCGCGGGGTACCTGACCGCGTTCAGCCTGCTCGCGGTCGCGTTGACGCTCGGCCTGCCGATCGGGGTGGCCTACGGCATCTGGGCCGCGACCGGCGTCGCCCTGACCGCCGTCCTCGGACGAGTGCTCTTCCGCGAACCGCTCACGGCGCTCATGCTCGGCGGGATCGCGCTGATCATCGTCGGCGTGCTCCTCGTCGAGCTCGGGCACTGAGCGCCGTGCCAATTTCGCCTGGTGCGAGGTTGCACGCGTGGTGCGACCCTGATGCCTCGCACCACGTGTGCAACCTCGCACCGACTGACCGCCGTCCTCGGACGCGTACTCTTCCGCGAACCACTCACGGCGCTCATGCTCGGCGGGATCACGCTGATCATCGCCGGCGTGCTCCTCGTCGAACTCGGGCACTGAGCGCCGTGCAGGGGCCCGCCGCCGTCACTTGCTCTTCGAGCCAGAGGTCCCCGGCAGGCTGAGGATGTTGTCCGTGCCCTGCGGCACGACGATCAGCGAGCCGTTGTCGCCGGCGCTCTTGAGGGCCTCGATCTCGCGCTGCTTGAGGGCGGCGTCCGACAGCGGGTGCTCGTTGAGGACCTCGTTCGCGTCGGCCTGCCCCTGCGCCTCGGCGACCTGCTGCTGCGCCTGCACCTTCTTGGCGTCCAGGAGCGCGCGCTCCTTCGTGACCTGGATCTGCGCCTGCTGCGCGGTGGCGTAGGCATCGATGACCGACTTCGGCGGCGTGATCTCCTGGAGCGCGAAGTTGTCGACGTGCACGCCGGAGCCCTTCCACCGGGCCTCGAGCGCCTGGATCATCGCCTTCTCGACCGTGCCGCGCTTGGTGATGAGCTCGATCGTCGTGAAGTCGTTCGGGACCTGGCGGACGACGCTGCGCACCGAGTTGCCGATGAACTGCGTCTTGAAGTTCTCCTCGGTCTTGTAGGACCGGTAGATGTCGGTGACCGACTTCGCGTCGATGCTGTACTGCAGGTTCAGGCTGACGTTCGACGAGACGCCGTCCTGGTCCTGCACCGTGACGTACGGGCCGGAGCGGACGTTGCCGTTGTTGTCCGAGTCGGAACCGTTGACCGCGTTGATGTAGGTGACGGTCTGGTTCCGGATGTTGAACGTGTGCAGCGTGGCCCACGGCGCCTTGAAGTGGAACCCGGAGTCCGTGGTCTGCCCGACGATGTTGCCGGAGATGTCGACCTGGACCTTCGACTCACCGGTGTCCTGCGCGTACAGGGTGCTGCCGAGCTTGAGTCCGACGAACAGGACCCCGGCGGCGGCGGCGGTCCACGCGGCGATGAGGTTCGGGCGGCGCGTGGTGACGGCGGGACGCGCCTCGCGACCGGGTGTGGCGGGGCGCGCGGCGGTGGAGTAGGTGCGTGTTCGGAAGAAGAGCGCAACGAGCGCGATGACGAGGAAGACGATGGCGGCGACGAACATGACGATCACTCCTGGATGCTGGTCCGTCGAGTCTGCCGTACGCGGAGGGGTGCGGGTGACGCGGGTGCGCGTGGTGGCGGGTGGGGTCGCGCCGCGTGTCACGCGTGGCGCTGGTTCCGCCTGGTGCGAGGTTGCACGCGTGGTGCGAGCCTGATGCCTCGCACCACGTGTGCAACCTCGCACCGATCGGCGACAGACAGCCCCTGCGGTCAGCTCGATGAACGGAAGCGGTCCTGAGCAAGGGCGATCCGGATCGTCTCGAGTGCCGTCAGCCCGAGCGCCGCGTCGGCGGTGGCGGTACCGCCGCGCACCATCGCGATCCCTCCGGCCACGACCGGCTCGGTCGGCAGGACTGCCCGGTGCCCTGCGTGCCGATGGATGACCACGGTCGTGGTGTGCCCGGCCGCGGTTCGCCGAGCTGCGATGCGGCGAACGCTCTGGGCGCTGGGCCAGACCTGGTCGTCCTCACCGGCGATCAGGACGAGCTGCGGTATCCGCTCGACGGGTACCGCCGCTGCCCGAACCCGGTCCGCGGCAGCTTCGTACGAGTGTTCGTAGAGCGATCGGAAGCGCGGTGGTTCTTCCCGCCGCCAGGTGTCCCACGCCAACGGCACGTGCGGCAGTGGCGAGCCGTCGAGGGTCCAGTGCGATCGTTCCACGCCCTCGTCGTCCGGCCAGGGCCACACCACGTCGGTGGGCGCGAACGCGATGACACCCGCGACCGAGGGGCGGAGGGCGCCGAGGACCAGCGCGGCCTCGGCCCCGAGGGACGTCCCGACGAGCCAGACCCGATCGCAGGTCCGCTCGAGATCGTCGATACGGGCGAGGAACAGCTCGAGGGGGACGGACCACGGTCCCGGTTGCTGGCCGGCTCCCCCGAACCACCGGATCGATTCAGCGACGTGCCCGAGTTCCGCGAAGACCCGCGCGCGGTCCTCGTCGATCCGCCCGCTCGACCCCGCGAGCACCAGGACGCCGGTCCCCGATCCGCGGGGAGGGACGAACCGAACACCTTCTGGGTCGCTGAGCCCGATTCGCTGCACGGGACCAGCATGGCCGCTCCGATCAATCGTCGCGAGGAACGCTGTTCGCAGCACGGGACGCCGACACCGCACCGACGACGAGCGCCGCCAGCGTGGTCGCCAGGGACAGCCCGAGCAGCACCACGTAGAGCACCGGGATGAGCTGGGCCGGTACGGACACGATCGCCACGACCGCGGCGGCGATGAGCAACGGCCGCATGACCCGGCGGGCGGCCCGGTGTCCGGCGTGCCAGGCAGCGTCGCTCCGCATGAGCGACGGCAGTCGGATACCCGCTGCGCGGTTCCGTCCCAGGCCCTCTGCAGCGATCGACACGATGCCCCAGATCGCCGCCTCGACGATGAGCAGGAGCACGGCGCAGCCGATCGCGGCCCACCAACCTGGACTGTCCATCACGGCCTCCCCGCACCACGCTAACGCGCGGTGGAGGCGGCGCGCGCGAGGTCAGGAGACCGGCGCGCCTGCCGAATCGATCTCGGCCAGGATCCAGTCGCGCCGCCGCTTCTCGATCATCGACAAGACGGTGACGAACGCTGCAGCGCAGACGATGAGCACGACGAACAGCCAGCGCCACGGACCCAGCGTGGCGAGTGCGGACCCCGCCAGGCCGAGGAGGCCGAGGCCCATACCGATGAGCGCCGGGATCGCCATCCGCGTCGACCGTCGCTGCCACGCGAGCAGCGCCCGCACGAGCGGCATGGTCTCGGGCGTCATCGCGGCCCGCCCACTGAACTGCCGGGTCACGGACTTGCGGTCCGCAGGGGTGAGCGCGCCGAGCGGCCGTTCGGGCGTGTCGACGATGTAGGGCAGCAGCCTGCGGTGCCGTCGAGCGCGGACCCAGGCGGTCACCGCCACGACCGCTCCGGCGACGGCGAGGAGGAACCAGACCAGCATGCTGAGCCGCAAGGCGGCGGGGGCAGTGGCGGCCACCCAGAGGACCGACAGCGCGGCGAGTCCCGCCTGCTGCGACATGACGACCACGGTCGGCCCGTGCTCGACCAGGTGCTCCGCGCGCCGCGTCGCCTCGGCGAGGTCGCTCGGGTTCACCACCCGGGTACCTCGACCCGGACCGAACTGATCCGGCCGGAGCGCGTCGTCGCCGTCACGGCCGGGTCGTAGCTGTCGGCTGTCGCCAGGTAGAGGGTGCGACCGTCCTCGCCACCGAGCGCACAGTCGATCGCGCACTCCCCGGGCGCGTCGACGCGGTCGGTCACCTCGCCGCCCTCGACGACCCGCAGGAACTCCCCCGTGTCGACCGAGCAGACCCAGACGGCACCGTCACGGTCCACGGTGCTGCCGTCCGGGGTCACGCCGCCGGGCAGGGCTGCCCACTCCCGACGCCCGGTCAACGAACCGTCGTCCTCGATGTCGAACGCGGTGAGCCGGCCGCCCCACGTCTCGCTGACCACCAGGGTCCGGGTGCCGGGCAGGACGTTGGCGCTGTTCGGGAACACCAGGCCCTCGGCGGCCAGACGGACGGAGCCGTCGGGGTCGATCACGTAGAGCGGGCCGGGGCGCAGTTCCTCGCCCGCGTACAGGTCGTAGCCGAAGGCACCGATGTAGGTCCGGCCGGTCTGGGCGTCGACGACCAGGTCGTTCACGAGCGACGACTCGATCGTGGACAGGTCGGCGAACACCGAGGTGCTGCCGTCCGGCTCGACGGCGACGACCGTGCGGGACTCCATCGAGCTGATGATGAGACGTCCGTCGGCCAGCCACCCGAGTCCGGACGACTGCCCGTCGACGGTGGCCTCGAGCCGGGGGCCGTCGGTCGAGGACGGGTCGACCGAGAAGACTTCGCCGGTGTGCATGTCCGAGTACCAGAGCCGCCCGTCGTGCCAGCGGTTGCCCTCCGGGAACCGGATGCCGGAGATGACGATGTCGGTCGCAGAATCCAGGGTGATGTGCACGGATACACCCTGCCATCCGGACCCCCGCGCCACCCGATGGTCTGGCACGATCGACCCATGCCCCTCGACGGAACTCCCCTGCACCGGCTCGGCTTCCTGACGATCGGGTCGTTCGACCCCGCCCGACCGTCCGAGGGCCACGAGGACACCCTGCGCGTGATCGAGCGTGCCGAGGCCGTGGGTTTCGACAGCGCGTGGCTGCGCCACCGGCACCTGCAGCACGGCATCTCCTCCCCCGTCGCGGTGCTGGCCGCCGCCTCGCAGCGCACCTCGCGCATCGACCTCGGTACCGCCGTCACCCCGATCGGCGCCGAGAACCCGTTCCGCCTGGCCGAGGACCTCAGCACGGTCGACGTCCTGCTCGGTGGCCGCCTGAACCCCGGGTTCTCCGTCGGGACCCCGATGAACTTCGACCTGTACCGCGACGCGATCTACCCCCACACCCTGGAGCACGAGGACCTCGGCAACGACCGGCTCCTGCGCTTCCGTGACCTGGTGCGCGGTGACCCGGTGACGGACACCGAGACCGTCGAACGTCGGGGCATCGAGGAGTTCGCGAGCACCGTCCAGCCGCACAGCACCAGCCTGGCCGACCGGATCTGGTACGGCACCGGCAGCACGAAGTCGGCCGTGTGGGCGGGCGAGAACGGCTTCCACCTGCTCACCTCGAGCGTCACCCGCAGCGAGGTCGGCACCGACTTCGCCACGAACCAGCGCGCCCAGATCGACGCATACCTCGACGTCCACCCCGACCCCGCTGCCGCCCGCGTCTCGCAGGGCCTGGTCGTCATCCCGACCGACACCGCGACGAGCGAGCAGGAGGCCCGCTACCGCGCCTACGTCGACAGCCGCTCGAGCCGCGTCGGCGTGCCGATGGGTCCAGCAGGGATGCTCTTCGCTGCGGACCTGGTCGGCACGTCGGCCGAGATCGCGGACCGGCTGCGCGCCGACGTCGGCTACCAGGCGGTCACCGAGGTCGCCTTCGCGCTCCCGTTCTCGTTCGAGCCCGACGACTACGCGCAGATCATCACCGACATCGCGGAGCGTCTCGGCCCGGAACTCGGTTGGGCGGCGCAGGGCGCGGCCTGAGAACGGCGCCAGACCGACGGGCGGGAGGCACGGGCCAGCTGGCACCGTGCCTCCCGTCCGCCGTTTACTCGCGCCCAGCGCGCGCAGGGCGCCGGATCAGTCCTGCTGGTCCGCCTCCACCGCGTCGCGCAACCGGTCGAGCACGTCAGGCACCGCCGAGCGCACCCGGCTCCAGCTCGGGATGAACGGCTTGTCGTTCGGCCGCGCCGTGAAGGCGCCGCCGGCGTCGAGGATCGCCTTCGTGAAGAGCTCCACGGCGGCTTCCTCGGCGTGCTGGTCGAACGCGAGCCCGCTCATCTCGGCCTCGTGCCGGTAGACCTCGACGATGTCGAGCGCGTTCCGGTAGTACGTCGCCTTCAGCACCCGGAACGAGTCGGATGTGAGGGGGACGCCCATCGTCGCGAGCTTCCGGAGCAGCGACTGCACGATGTCGTTGCCCATCCGGGCCAGGCCGCCGGTGCCGTCAGCCTCGGCGAGGGGCTGGTGCTTGTGGTCGTAGGCGTCGGCGATCTCCACCTGGCACACCTGCCGGGTCGCGTAGTCGCGGTAGACCTCGGAGAGCATCCCGATCTCGAGTCCCCAGTCGCCGGGGATCTTCAGGCCGTTCAGCACGTGGGCGCGCATCGCGAACTCGCCGGACAGCGGGTACCGGAAGCTGCTGAGGTACTCCAGGTACTCGGACTCCCCGTAGACCTGGCGGAGCGAGCGGAGCAGCGGCCCGACGAGCAGCCGTGCGGCGCGGCCGTTGATCCGGCCGTCGGCGACGCGTGCGTAGTAGCCCTTCGAGAACTCGTAGTCGAACGCGGGGTTCGCGACCGGGTAGAACAGCCGCGCGAGCATGCCCCGCTCGTAGGTGGTGATGTCGCAGTCGTGCAGGGCGATGCAGTCCGCCCGCTCCGATGCCAGGGCGTAGCCGGTGCAGTACCAGACGTTCCGGCCCTTGCCGGGCTCCCCCGGTGCCAGGCCCGCACGCTCCAGTTCGGCGTCGAGTTCGCGCAGCCGCGGCCCGTCGTTCCACAGGATCCGGTGCCGCTGCGGCAGCCGCGAGAAGAACTCGCGGGCGTGCTCGAACTGCGAGCGGTCAGCCCGGTCGAGCCCGATCACGATCTCGCTGAGCCAGTCTGCCTCGGCCAGCTCGTCGACGATCCGCGACAGCGCCGGGCGCTCGAGCTCGGAGTACAGCGCCGGCAGGATCAGGCTCATCGGACGCTTCTCGGCGAAGCCCCGCAGGTCCTCTTCGAGGCTCGCGGTGCTGCGGCGACCGAGGTCGTGGAACGTCGTGATGACGCCGTTCTGGTGGAAGTCGCTCATCGGTGGCTCCTGACGGACGGGGTGGTGAACCGGGTGAGGCCCTCGGTCCAGCCCTGCGGGCCGGGGACGGTCGTGCGGTGGACGCGCTCGGGTCGGTCGTCGGCGAGCGGCCCCGGTGCCGGGCCGTGTCCGCGGACCACGACGGCGAAGTCGACGGCGTCGAGCAACGCGGTGTCGTTCGGGCCGTCGCCGAGTCCGATCGTGCGCGGGATCGTGCCCGTTCGGCGCTCGTGGTCGGCGATCAACGTCCGGACCGCCGCGCCCTTGTCGCGGCCCGTCGGCAGCACGTGCCAGAACCGGCCACCGCGCACCAGGTCGAGGCCGACCGCGGCGAGCGCCGCGCGGAACGCGTCCGCCCGGTCGTCGTCCTCGGCGTGCCAGAGCAGGACCTCGGACGCCTCGCGCTGCTGCGCTCGTCCGGCGGCTTCGAGGTCGAGGCCCGTCCACGCGGCGACGACCGCGTCGGTCACGCCGCCGAAGGTCTCGAAGTGCAGCTCCAGTGACTGGCGGACGCGGACGAGCTCCGCGTGCAGCCGCTCGAGGTCCCCGTCGCGCGGTCCGACCAGCGCCTCGCCCGCCGGTCCGACCACGACCGCGCCGTTCTCCGCCACGAAGGCGTGCCCGTCGAGCCCGGTGCGAGTCTGCAGTGCCGTCATCTCGGCGCGCGTCTTGCTGCTGCAGAACACCACGGGGACGTCGTCCGCCCGCAGCTGTTCGAGCATCGGCAGAGCCGCGTCGAACGAGTAGTCGTGGTGGTCGAGGAACGTCCCGTCGAGGTCCGTGACGATCATCAGGTCGGGTGTTGGCATCGTGCTCCGCTGGCGGCTGGCTGGGCTGCGGGCGACGATGCCCCGGACCACCCTGCCACGCGGACGCGTCGGTTGGGTGAACAAGCCGGCGTCGGTCGCGCGACGCGACCAGCGGACGGACGGGAGGCACGGCGTCAGCTGGCACCGCGCCTCCAGTCCGTCACGGCGCCTCAGTGCCGGCGCAGGATGCCGAGGAACTCGTCGGCCCACTCGAGGTTGCGGGTGAGCTTCGCCCGGCGTTCCTCGGTGTCGACGACGTACGCGTCGAGCTGCGCCTGCAGCCGGTCGCGCTCGATGCCGTCCGCCGTCTCGAGCCCGTCGAGGATGCCGAGGAGCTCCGCCATCTGCTCGAGGGAGTAGCCGAGGGGCTTCATCCGGCGGATCACGAGCAGGCGATGCAGGTCGTCGTCGGAGTACAGCCGGAAGCCGCCCTCGGTCCGTCCGGTGGGGTGGAGCAGTCCGACGTCGTCGTAGTGGCGCACGGTCCGGATGGAGAGCCCGGTCCGGTCTGCGAGTTCACCAATCCGCATCGTCGATGCACCTGCTGCGTCCGTCACTGCTGACCCCTTCCGCCCGGTTGCCCGGTCCGGACCGATCGTACCGATGCTTGCGCAGCAACCCTTCCGTTGCGTTAGAGTCAGACACGACCGACTCTTCCGTTGCGGAAGGTTCTGGTTCCTGGCCGCACTCGGTCAGTGCGCGACGAAGCGCCCCCACGACATTCCCCCGCGGACGCCGAGCGTCCGCCCCCCCCTCACCGAAGGAGAACCGTGACGACCGTCACGCCCGCACCGGCTCCGGTGCACGCCAGTCCCACCGTCCTGTCCGCCCTGCGGAACCCGAAGATCCTGCTCCGCGAGGTCCTCGCCGGCCTCGTCGTGGCCCTCGCGCTGATCCCGGAAGCGATCTCGTTCTCGATCATCGCGGGCGTCGATCCGCGCGTCGGCCTGTTCTCGGCGTTCGTGATGGCCGTGGTGATCTCGTTCGTCGGCGGGCGAGCCGCGATGATCTCCGGTGCGACCGGGGCGATCGCACTCGTCGTCGCGCCGGTCATGCGGGACCACGGGCTCGACTACCTGATCGCCACCGTCATCCTCGGCGGCGTCTTCCAGCTCGTCCTCGGTGGGCTCGGCGCAGCCAAGCTGATGCGCTTCGTGCCGAGGTCGGTGATGGTGGGGTTCGTCAACGCCCTCGCGATCCTGATCTTCACCGCGCAGCTGCCGAACATCATCGGCGTCGACTGGCTCGTCTGGCCGATCGGCGCCGTCGGCATCGCGATCATCGTGCTGCTGCCCCGTGTCACCAAGGCCATCCCGGCACCGCTCGTGGCGATCGTCGTCCTGACGCTCGTCACCGTGCTGGCCTCGATCGCCATCCCGACCGTCGGCGACGAGGGCAAGCTGCCGGACAGCCTGCCGACCCTGTTCCTCCCGAACGTCCCGCTCACGCTCGAGACGCTGACGATCATCGCCCCGTACGCCCTCGCGATGGCGCTGGTGGGCCTGCTCGAGTCGCTGATGACGGCGAAGCTCGTCGACGAGGTCACCGACACCGGCTCCCGCAAGACCCGCGAAGCGCTCGGGCAGGGCGTGGCGAACATCTGCTCCGGGTTCATGGGCGGCATGGGTGGCTGCGCGATGATCGGCCAGACGATGATCAACGTGAAGGCGTCCGGTGCCCGCACCCGGATCTCGACGTTCCTGTCCGGCGTGTTCCTGCTGGTCCTCGTCGTCGGGCTCGGTGACGTCGTCGCGATCATCCCGATGGCCGCACTCGTCGCCGTGATGGTCATGGTGTCCGTCGGCACCTTCGACTGGCACAGCATCAAGCCCTCCACCCTCAAGCGGATGCCGGTCGGCGAGACCGTCGTCATGGTCCTCACCGTCGTGATCGTCGTCGCCACGGACAACCTGGCCATCGGCGTGATCATCGGGGTGATCGCCGCGATGATCGTCTTCGCCCGCCGGGTGTCGCACTTCACCAACGTGTCGCGGAGCATCGAGACGCTCAGCACCGGTGAGCAGCACGCGCTCTACACGGTCGAGGGCGAACTCTTCTTCGCGTCGAGCAACGACCTCACCACCCAGTTCGACTACGTCGACGACCCCGAGCTCGTCGTCATCGACATGACCGGGTCGCACATCTGGGACGCCTCCACCGTCGCCGCGCTCGACGCCATCGAGACGAAGTACCACCAGCACGGCAAGCGGGTCGAGATCGCCGGGCTGAACGACGCCAGCCGAGCCTTCCACGGGCGCCTCGCCGGGAACCTCGGCGCCGGTCACTGACCTCCTGACCTCGGCCCGCCACCTGGCAACGCCCGTCAGCGTCGGCCGTTCGCCGGGACGAGCGCGAAGACGAACCCGACGAGCGCGGACAGGACGCCGATGACGACGACGAACGTCGCCCAGCCGCTCCAGACCGCCGGCGCGAACCAGATCATCAGCAGTCCCACGAGGATCAGCGCGATGCCGACTCCGAAGCCCAGGTTCACCGCACGTTGTTTCTCACGCATCTGCATCGCGGCAGTCTCCCTCGCGCTCCGTGGCACTCGCGTCCCCCGGGAGGCTGACACGGCCTCATCCGCAGGAAGGCCGACGCGCAGCGGATCCCGGAGCAGCGCGGGCCTGGCGGATCGACCGCCGATCCGTCAGGCTCGTGCTCGATGACCGACTCCTCCCCGCAGCTGCGGATCCGACGCGCAACGCCCGACGACGTGCCGGCCCTCACCCGCTGGAGCAGCGACGAGACCGTGGCGTGGGTCGACGCCGAGCGCCTGACCGACGAACTCCGCACGGGCAACTACCGACCGCAATGGTCGTGGATCGCCGAACGCGCAGGGCAGCCCGTCGGCCGAGCGCTCTGGTGGGGGCAGGCAGACAGCGAACGACCCGCCACCCTGGACTGTCTCTCGACGAGTGTTCGAGGCGCCGCCGCGGTCGACGTCGGTGCCGCGTTGGTCCGGGCCGGGCTCGACGCGTTCGGCGCCGGCGCTCCGCTCGAGTACAACGTGGACGTCGCGCCGACCTGGACGGACGACCCGGCAGCAGTCGAAGCGGTCCGGTGGCGACACGAAGCAGCGCACCTCGGCGGCTTCACCCGGACCACCGAGCGCATCAGCTTCGCGCGCACCGCTGCGACCCCGAGACCACCGCGTCCGACGCGGCTCCGGTTCGCCCCGGCTGAGGACACGACCTTCCGGGCGCTGTTCGCGGCCGTCGCGCCCGGTTCCCTCGACGACCACACCAACGACATGGTCGCCCGCGAGGGCGTCGATGCACTGGCCGACGACGATCTCGAGTTCTACCGCTCGCTGCCCGGCGACCGGCACGCGTGGCGCACGGCGCACCTGTCCGACGGCAACGCCGTGGGGTTCATCATCCCCACCAGGACGGCGTACGACGCGAGCATCAGCTACCTCGGGGTCCTGCCGGAACACCGCGGACACGGGTTCGTCCACGACCTGCTGGCCGAGATGACCCACGTCCACCACGACGACGGGCAAGACCGCATCGTCGGGACCACCGACGCCGCCAACACCCCGATGCGAGCGGCCTTCGAACGAGCCGGCTTCGCCGTCACACGCGTGCGGATCGTCCACGCGCAGTGACGAGCGCGGGCGGGCCGTGGACGCCGGGCAGAGCCAGAGCCACGGCGGGAGCGCAGACCCGACGACACGCCCGGCGACGACCGATCTGTGAGGATGTCCCCTCCGTGCACACTGCGGAGTGAAGGGGGTGGACATGAACCGATCAGCCGAGCCGGACAGCGCGCTCGTGGCGGCAGCCGCGCGCGGCGACCGCAGTGCGGTCACCGCGTTGTTCGACCGTCACGCCGAGACCATGACCCGGTACACGTGGGCACTGGTCACGCGGCGCATGGACGTCGAGGAGATCGTGCAGGACGCGTTCCTGACCCTCTGGCAGAAGGCCGACACCGTGGAGGTCCCCGGGGAGTCGCTCCTGCCGTGGCTGCTCGTCGTGTGCCGGAACCACGCCGCGAACCTGCGGCGACAGCAGCGGCGGCACGAGGGTGTCGACCTGCCCGACGAGCTCGCCGCGCCCGAGCCGGACGACGACGCCCGCGAACGGCTGCGGTGGGTCCGCGCCGAGATCGACGCGCTCGCACCACTCGATCGCCAGGTGTGCGAGCTCTGCCTCATCGAGGGCCGCTCCTACGCCGAGGCCGCCGACCTGCTCGGCATGAGCGTCGGCGCCGTCACCCAGCGCGTGTGGCGGTCCCGTGCACGGATCAAGAAGGCGGTGACGAACGATGAACGATGAACGACGAAGCGACCACGGGTCCCCGATGAGCAACGAGCCGCCCGGTGGCGACGACATGCGCCGGATGCTCGCCGGCATGCGGCAGCAGGTCGTCCGGGGCATGCACGACAAGCCACGCCCGGCCTCCGCACGCCGTCGCGTCGGCCTCATCGTGGCGTTGATCGGGGTGCTCGGCATCGGCACCGCGAGCGGTTCGGTGGCGCTCGGACTCGTTCCGACGCCCTTCGCCGCAGCACCGGCACCCGTGCCGTCCTCTGCACCGCCGACACCGGCACCGACCGGGTCACCGTCACCGTCCGCGGCCCGCATCACGCCGACCCCGGCGCCGGCCGACACCACGGCGACGATCCCCGGGGCGTGCACCGATGCTGTGCCGGCCGCCGATGCTCCGCGCTTGTTCGGTTCGCTGGAGATCACCCAGTTCCGCCCCCAGGTACCGGGCGGCAGGACCGACTACTACATCGACCCCGAGATCCCGTTCAAGGAGGACGCGGAGCTGGTCTGTTCCTGGACACCGGGCGGTACCTCCGAGGGCGACGAGGGGCTGTTCCTCGAGATGGGCACGGCAGATCGTGACGTCCTGCAGGCTCGCCTCCGCGTCGTCGCCGACAAGGACTGGACCTGCACCGACACGCTCGGTGGACGTTCGTGCCAGCACACCGAGACGTCGATGTACTACTCGGATCAGGTGGAGACGACGCACACGTTCTTCGTGCGCGGCGACACCTGGATCTCGATCACGCAGTCGAACGTCCCGACCGACGGCCTCCTCGAGGCCCTGGTGCAGCAGACCTGGACGGACTGACCGACGGACTGGAGGGACGGTGCCAGCTGGCACCGTCCCTCCAGTCCGTCGCCACGCACGCTCAGAGCCAGTGCCGCCGCTTGAACACCGCCCAGAGCACGACCGCCAACACGACCATCGCGACGATGGCCGCCGGGTACCCCCACACCCACCGCAGCTCGGGCATGTGCTCGAAGTTCATGCCGTAGATCGACGCGACCAACGTGGGCGCGAACAGGATCGCTGCCCACGACGAGATCTTCTTCACCTCTTCGCCCTGCTCCATCGACGCCCGCGCCAGCCGCCGGCTCTCCTCCCCCTGCGCCAGGCTCGCGCTGGTCATCCTCCGCATCGCGTCGTTCTGCTCCTGCGTCACCAGGGTCGAGTGCAGCGTGAGCGCGTTCTCGAGCAGCGTCCGGAAGGTGTCCACGCGCTCGGTGACACGGATCGCGTGGTCGAGGACGTTCCGCAGCTGGTTCTGCACCTCGATGTCAGTGCCGTACTTCTCGGCGCCGCGCAGCAACGCGTTGAGCATCCCGGGCAGCGGGCCGATGGCGCGCTGGAACCCGATGACCTCACTGAGCAGCTGGTAGATCCGCCGCGAGGACGCCGGGTCGACGTCACCGTCGAACAGGTCGTCCTCGATGTCGTCGATGTCGTCCTGCAGCCCGGCGACGACCGGGGCGTAGCTGTCGATGACCTCGTCGAGGACCGCGCAGAGCACCGCCTCGGACCCGCGCCCCAGGGCGTCCGGATCGGCTTCGAGTCGTTTCCGCACGTCGGCGAGGTTCGGCTGCTCCGCATGCCGGACGGTCACGACGAAGTCGCGCCCGGTGAACAGGTGCACCTCACCGAACTCGACCGTCTCCTCGTCCTCGTCGTACCAGGCGGGTCGCAGCACCACGAACAGGGTGTCGCCGTACCGCTCGAGCTTCGCCCGCTGGTGCCCCTTGTGCGCGTCCTCGACGGCGAGCGGGTGCAGCCCGAACTCGTCGGCGACGGAGGCCAGTTCGTTGGCGGTCGGTCGGAACAGCCCGATCCAGGCCATCGCACCGCTTCCGGCAGCGTCGAGCGCCTCGTAGGTCAAGCTGAGGTCCTGCGGCGACTCCGTTCGGGTTCCGTTGACGTAGATGCCGTTGTCGATGAGGGCCACCGGTGTCCTCCTGGTTCCGTGGTGCATGCGGGCAACCTGCCGAGCATGCCGGACCGCCGACGGCGCGGGCGCTTCCCTGACGGACCCCTCACGCTGCGCGCCGGATTCCTGTCGGAGTCCTGACACGCCCTGGGCGCAACCCCAGGACGGACTGGAGGCACGGTGCCAGCTGGCACCGTGCCTCCAGTCCGTCAGCCGTCGCGTTCAGGACCGCCGGCAGTCCGATCCGCTCGGTGCGTTCAGGGCACGTCCTCGCCGAAGGCGAGCAGCGTCCACGGCTCCAGGTCGTGCATCCCGACGCTGGTCTCCCACTCGGTACGATCCGGCCGGAACTCCCGCTTGACGTAGTCGACGAGATCATCGCCGTAGATGACCACGTCCGTCTGGTGCACCGAGAAGACGGGCGCCCCGCTGCCGAGCGGCGCGGCAGGCAGGTAGCGGTGCGAGTACAACGGCACCAGCTGCGGCCACTGCCGCAGGTGCCGCGCAGCCACCTCGAGACGCTGCGACTCGTCGCCGGGTCGCTCGCCCCACGACCCGGGCCAGAAGGCGTCGTGACGGACGTCGAACAGGGCGCCGTCGACCGGCCACCGGATCGCTCGCCGCAGTCGCTCGTCGTTCCGCGCGCGCCAGTCGAACCAGCCGTCCCCGCTCGGCAACGCGAGGGAGAGCAGGGCGCGGTGGTCCGCTCCGAACCGGACGCCGTACCGACGCTCGGCCCGGGCCAGTTCCCGTTCCGTCAAGCCGGGTTCGAGAGCAACACCGAACGTCCGGAGGAGTTCGACGGTCATGGCTGCGGACACCCTCGCAGCCTAGGCCGACGGACGCGAGCCCCACGAGCACGTGGCAGACGAGACGGCGTGGATCTGACGGAACATCGGGACGACCGCGAAGATGGCGAGGTGAATCGCACCGATCGGCTCTACGGCCTCGTGGAGGAGTTGCGCGCCGTCGCCCCGCAGCCGCGGAGCGCGCGTCGTCTCGCGGAGCGGTTCGAGGTGTCGGTCCGGACCATCGAACGGGACATCTCCGCGCTGCAGCAGTCGGGTCTGCCCATCTGGGCGGAGCCCGGCCGGACCGGCGGGTACGTCATCGACGCGTCCGCGACGCTCGGCCCGGCGGGTTTCACGCCGGACGAGGCCCTCGCGGTGCTGATCGGGCTCGGCTCGCTGGGGCGTAGTCCGTTCCGGCAGGCGGCGCAGACCGCGGCCAGGAAGACGCTCGCGGTGATGCCCGCCGGGGACGCCGCACGAGCCAGCGCACTGGCATCCCGGGTGCACTTCCTGGAGGACGACGAGGACACGGCCGTCCCGGCCGAGTTCGCGGCGGCCCTGCGCGCGGATCGGGTCGTGCGACTCCGGTACCGGGACGCCGGCGGAGCGGAGTCCGTCCGCGACGTCGAACCACTGGGGTCGATCGGGAAGGACGGTCAGTGGTACCTGATCGCCTGGTGCCGGACCCGCGACGGGGTGCGGGCATTCCGCGGCGACCGGATGCTGTCGGTCGAGGTCACCGACGAGCGGCCGGCGCAGCGCGTCCTGCGATCCGAGGACCTCGCGATCCAGTACGGACGACTCCGGCCGGTCCTCGACGACTAGCGCGGTCGGTCCCCGGAAACGCGGTCGGTTTCCGGAAACACCGACAGGACGGTGTCGCGGCGGCCGGTGAAGCTGGTCGCTCCGAGTCAGCAGCACCACCGTGAGGAACCCCATGTCGTTCGCATCCGTCCGCATCATCACCGACGACCTCGAGGGCATGGTCGCCTTCTACGAGCGGGTCACCGGCCAGCCGGCCGAGCGCCCCGCACCGGTCTTCGCGCAGTTCAGCGGCCCGGGTGCGACCCTCGCGATCGCCAGCACCGCCACGGTCGCCATGCTCAGCGGCGCGCTGACGCCGGCCACGAGCCGTTCCGTGCTCATCGAGTTCGAGGTCGCCGACGTCGACGGCGACTTCGCCGGACTGCAGCTCGGCAGCGACGACGTCGTCCTGGAGCCGACCACGATGCCGTGGGGCAACCGTTCCGCACTGGTCCGCGACCCGGACGGCAACGTCGTCAACCTGTTCAGCAGGCCCGCCGCCGCCAACTAGGCGGAGCGGCTCAGGCGGCGGCGGCGTTCGCGGACGAGCGGCACTCCTCCGGTGGTCGCCCAGCGACGGACTCCGCCGCGATGTCGCGGAGCCGCGCGAGGCGGTCGTGGGTGGCACCGAGGGCCTCGATCTGGCGTCGGATGCGATCGCTCTCCTCGTCGAAGTGGTCGAGCATCGTCCGCGTGGCGACCCCGGTGTCGAGGAAGGGCAGGAGTTCGACGATCCGACGACTCGGCATGCCCGCCGCGTAGAGCATCTGCATGAAGCGCACCCGCGCGACATCGGGCTCGCGGTACTCCCGGTGTCCGCCCGTGGTCCGCTCCGACTCGAGGAGCCCCTGCTCCTCGTAGTACCGCAGTGACCGGACGCTGACGCTGGCACGTTCTGCGAGTTCACCGATCCGCATCGTTCTGTCCCTCGGGCTTGATTCTCACGTTGACGTCAGGTTCTACCGTAGCGGGCATGAACCTCTCTGGAGCCACTGCCCTCGTCACCGGCACGAACCGCGGTATCGGACGCCACCTCGCCGCACAGCTGATCGCACGCGGGGCAAAGGTCTACGCCACCGCCCGACGCCCCGAACTGATCGACCTCGAGGGCGTCGAGCGCCTCGCCCTCGACATCACCTCCCCCGCGTCCGTCGCAGCGGCCGCCGCGGTCGCGACCGACGTCGATCTCCTGATCAACAACGCCGGGATCGCGACCACGGCGACCCTGCTGGGCGATCTGGACGCAGCGCACGCCGACATGGACACGAACGTCTGGGGCACCCTGTCCGTGATCCGCGCGTTCGCACCCGTCCTGGCGGCGAACGGCGGTGGGAGCATCGTGAACATCGCCTCGGGTGCCTCGTGGCTCGCCATGCCCGGAGCCTCCGCCTACGCGGTGTCGAAGGCCGCCCTGTGGAACATGGGCAACGCGTTGCGGCACGAGCTGGCCGGCCAAGGGACCGCGGTGATGTCCGTGCACCTCGGAGTGGCCGACACCGAGATGACCGCGGGGATCTCGATGGCCAAGACCGACCCGGCGGACGTCGCGCGCGCGACCCTGGACGGGGTCGAACGTGACGACTACGAGGTCGTGGTGGACGAGCAGGCCGCGTTGATCAAGCAGATGCTCGCCGGGGACCCCAAGGAGCTGTACGCGGTGGTGGCGCAGATGCTCGCGTCGTAGGAGTCGGCTTCACGCAGCCCTCGGCACGGCCGCCAACGTGCGGCCGTGCCGAGCCGCCTGCTCCTCGGCGCGGACCCGCAGTTCGTCGGCCAGCTCCGTGAACTGGTCGAGGGCGGGGTTCACCCCGACGAGCGTGAACTCGCGCGTGACCACGTCGAGGTCGAGCTGCCAGACGTCCTCGAGGATGCGGCGCATCCAGGCCGTGGCGTGGTCCCAGCCCTCCCTGGGCGTGCCGGCGGAGTAGTTGCCGCCCTGCACCGTGACGAGGACGGCCGGCTTGCCCGCGGTCGCGGGCACGGCGCCGGGTGCCATGCGCGGGTCGGTCAGCACGAGGTCGATGTAAGACTTGAAGTGCTGCGAGACGCCGAAGTTGTAGAGCGGCACGGCGAACAGCAGCGCGTCGGCACCGGCCAGCTCGTCGGTCAGCTCGGCGGCCAGGGCGACGGCGGCGACCTGGGCCGCCGTGCGCTCAGACTCGGGCGTCGCGGAGCCGGCGACGGCGTTCGCCCAACTGTCGGCGGGCACGGGGTCGGTGCCGACGTGACGGCGGGTCACCTCGGCGCCCGCGTGCACGGCACTCCACTCGGTCTCGACGATGTCGCCGAGTGCTCGGCTGGTGGAGCCCTCGGTGCGGATGCTGGCGTCCAGGCGGAACAGTGTCATGACACTCCTTCGATCGTTCCCGAGTCGACGACCCGGGCTTCGGTTACGATGAGTAACCCTGCCCGCCGGGTTCCCGTTACCGCAAACGATCCCCTGTTACCCGGCAGTAACCACGGGAGACCCCATGACGGACCAGACCGCGCTGGAGACATTGCAGGCCCGGCTCCACCAGTCGATGCCCACGATGGCCGAGCTGTGCACGAGCGAGGACCCAGAACTCTTCCGGTCGCTGCTGTCCCGGATGGGCGACAAGTGGACGTTGTTGGTGATCGGGGTGCTCGGTGACGAGCGGCGGCGGTTCACAGAGCTCTCCGAGGTCATCCCCGGCATCTCACGCCGGATGCTGACCGTGACGCTGCGCGCACTCGAGCGCGACGGGCTCGTCTCGCGGACTGTCCACGCCGAGGTGCCGCCGCGCGTCGAGTACGAGCTCACCGACCTCGGACGGTCGCTGCAGTACGTGGCCCTCGCCCTCGCCGACTGGGTGCGGGAACACCAGCAGGTGATCGCCGGCAACCGGCAGGTCTTCGACGGTGACGGTGACGCCCGAGACCGATGACGACGGCGACGCGCGCGCGACCGCCGACCGACTACTGAGACGGTTTGGTCACTCGCGGCCGCCGCGGGTCAGGACCGCGGCGGTCCGGCACCTGTTTTCGAAGCCGACGGCAGCCTGATCATGCCGCTTGTCGGGTAGCCGATCGGCTAGCGTGCGTCGTGACACCGGCCGTACAGATCGCGCCAGTTCGGGCTGCGACCCACTCGGTACCGTGATCGGATGGTCTCCTTGCGTCTGCCCGTCATCTCATGCAGCCTCGACCCCGCTAGCTCCAGCCGCCGCCTCGCCGAGCAATCGGCAGCCCTCCTCACCGCGACTGGCCACCAGTCCGACGTCGTTGATCTCGCAACGGTCGCGTTGCCGGCTTTCGACAATGACCGGGTGTTCGACAGTGATGCGTTCAACGCGCTCCACCAGCTCATTCGTGAGGCTGACGGGGTGGTGCTGGCATTCCCGATCTACGACTGGGCTCCGTCGTCCGCCGTCAAATCGCTGATCGAGGCCACAGGCGCGACGGGCGACGGTCGTCGCGCGGCTTGGTTCGACAAGGTCGTTACCTTCGTGTGCGCTGCCGGCCTGCCGCACAGTTACATGGCGACCGGCGCCCTCGCGCAGTCGCTGATGTTGGACTTCAAGTGCGTGGTGAACCCCTACACGGCGTACTTCTCGGAGCGGGACTGGGAGGCAGACGCGCTCAGTGAGGAGCGGGCAGCCCGCCTGAGCAAGACCATGACGGTGCACGCTGAGCTCGTGAGTCTGCTCCGCGACAGAACCTACCGGTCGGACTGGGAGGTGTGAGCCAGACTGTCGCGTGTCCGATAGCCGATCGCCAACTGAGACGGCACGTTGATCTCTCATCTTGAGCGCTGCTAGCGTTCGTTCGACTGGTCCGATGATGGCGAAGGGTGGCAACGATGCCGTTCTGTGCCCCTCGTCGACTGTTCTCCACCAAGCCTGCGCCCGAGTTCGTCGGACCGCGGCCGATCCCTCCCGGAGTCATGGCAACGCAGAACTGAGCTGACCACGAAGGTCGGCCCCTCCCCGCCGCGAGCGTTCTGCTCGCGTGCTTCTGCTTGCCCGCGCCGTCGTGCGACGACGGCGCGACGACTTCACGGGACCACGTCCATGCTCTTCACCCCGGCCCGGTTTCGGGCCTCACTCGCGAGCTTGCGCGAACACCGTTTCGTCACCTTCGCAGTCTTGACCGACACCGTCGGCGCCGGCCTCACGCTGCCACTGACGATCGTCTACTTCACCATCACCACCGACGTGACGCTTGCAGTGCTCGGCGCCGTCTCGACCCTCGCGACGCTGGCTGCTCTCCCGATCGGACTGGTCGGTGGCGTCCTCACCGATCGATTCGGCGCGAAGGCGTCGATGATCCTCAACAACCTCCTCTCGGCAGCGGGCTTCACGCTCTACCTGTTCGCCCATGACCCGATGATGATCTTCGCGGCGATCTTCCTCGCCAACGGCTCCGAGCGGCTCTACTGGACCTCATGGACCGCGTACGTCCACGACCTCGCTGAAGGCCGCCCGTTCGAGCGGTGGTTCGCGTTCCTCGAAGCGACGAAGGCCGCAGCGCTCGGCGCTGGCGCGATCATCGCCGCGGTCACCCTCGCGAACGGCCACCAAGACGGGTTGCGGTGGCTGATCCTCGCCAACGTCGTCACCAGCGTTCTGGCGGCCGGCGTGTTCGCGACGCAACCCACCGGGCATCGATCCACGCCGCCGTCCGCCCTCGCAGATGCGGAAGGGGCGGACACGACCGGGTCACTTCGTTCCTTCATCGCCGACCGGTCGATGCGACTCATCACGCTCGGACAGTTCCTCATCGGTCCCGCAATGGTGTTGCCGAACGTCGCGTTCAGCGTTCTGTTTGTCGAGCAGTGGGGCATGTCCCCAGCGGTCGCGCCCGTCCAGTTCGCTGTCGCTACGGGCCTGTGCGCGTTGCTCCAGACCTCCGTGACCCGCTGGGTTGCTGGTCAGCAGCGTGGAACGCTCATCGCGCTCGGTGCAGTCTTGACTGCCGCGACCGCAGCACCGCTCGTCGTTCTTCCTCCGCTGCACGGGCTGGCGGCGTGGTCCTTCGTCATCGTGGTCGCGATCCTGCTGGCAGCTGCGGACATGATCTACCTCCCGGCCGCCAACGCGGTCATGGCCGAAGCTCCACACCCTCGAATCCGCGGCCGAGCGATCGGGGTGTTCCAGACCGCGAGCTCGATCGGCATGGCACTGTTCCCGCTCACTCTCGGACTCTTGGACTCGCGCACGCCCTGGCTGCTCTGGCTCATCGCCACGGGTGTGTTCCTCGCCGCCGCCTGGGCTTGGCACAGAGCGGTCCGGGGTTTGCCGGGACGCGTACAAGTCGCCGAGCCGACCGACATCGACGCTTGAACAGTGTCTTGGGCGAATTGTCTTGCTCGCAGCGTCGCGGTCTGCCAGCGTTGGCGCATGGGCGAGGACGCGACCACGCTGCGCCGAGTACCCGGGTTCCGCTCGTACTGGTCCGCCGCGACCGTCTCATCGTTCGGATCAGCAGTCAGCGCGGTCGCCGTACCGGTTCTCGTGGTGACCGTGCTGCACGCCAGCCCGTTCGAGGTGGGGCTGGTGAACGCTGCCCAGTTCCTCCCGTACGCGTTGTTCGGGCTGATCGTCGGCGCGTACGTCGATCGATTCCGGCGCAAGCCACTCCTGATCTGGGCGAGTGTCGGTCGTGGCGTGTGCCTGGGCGCGATCCCGGTGCTCTGGTTCACCGGGCTCTTGAACCTCTGGGTGACGGCGGCGGCGTTGTTCGTGTTCGGCATCCTGTCCGTCATCGGATTCGCCGCGACGCAGTCCCTCCTCCCTCGAATCGTCCCTCGCCCGCTCCTCCTGGCGGCGAATGCGCGGGTCGACCAGAGTGATGCGGCAGCGCAGACGGTGGGCCCGGCTCTCGGAGGTGTCCTGGTCAGCATCGTGACCGCGCCGGTCGCGATCGCCCTCGACGCGGTGAGCTACTTCATCGACGCCGTCCTCATCGCGCGCGTCCGCGTCATCGAGCAGACGCCAGCGCGCACGGCGGGTGCGCGGTTGCGGAGCGACATCGCCGACGGTCTGCGGTGGACGTACGGTCATGCGACGCTCGCACCGCTGGCGCTGTCGACACATCTCTGGTTCCTCGCCAACGCCGCCGGACTGACGGTGTTCGCGACACTCGCGCTCCGCACCTTCGCGCTCCCAGCGGCCGTGTACGGGGGCATCCTCGCCGTCAGCGGTGTCGCGATGCTCCTCGGCGCCACCGCTGCGCCGCGCCTCGGTACCCGCTTCGGTGCCGGCCGGACGATCATCGCCGCTCGAGCCGCGTACCCGGTCGCCTGGGCCGCCGTCACGCTCACGACGGTCGGCACCGGCACCGCAGGAACACCGGCGACTGTCGCGGTGTTGTTCGTCGCCTTCGCCGTGCACGGCGCTGCAGCGGGCTGCGAGAACGCGAACGAGATGAGTCTCCGCCAGACCGTCACACCCGACGCGCTGCTCGGTCGGATGAACGGCACGATGCGCAGCGCGAACAGGACCGTCGCGGCTGCAGGAGCAGTGGGCGGCGGCGCGCTCATGACCGTCGCTGGAGATGGCGTCGCGCTGCTCGCGGTGACGCTCGTGTTCGCCGGCGCCGTCGTCGTGGCGATGTGCTCACCACTCAGGACGATCGCCGTTCGGTAACGGGGAGCTCGAGCACCACGCCGCGTTCATCCGCCGCATGGTCGGTGCCGCGTCGGACGCTGCGGATCGGCTCCGCGGGTGAGACCCCGCGGACACTCGGCTGAACGGTCAGGCTGGTGCAGCCTGGCGGCTCACGGACCGCTTCGACACTCACTCGCTCCCCGGAACGCGCTCGGCGCTCAAGCGGGGGAAGAGCTGCTCGGCGGCTGTTCGGTGCACCTCGCCCAGTCGTTCTGCGCCGGGGCCGTCGTAGGTGTCCAGGTCGTGGTCGAAGCGGGCGCTCCAATCGGGGTGCGCGTAGGGGAAGTCGCTGCCGTAGAGGACATGGCCGGGTTCCGCGAACGCCAGCAGTGACGGCAGCGAGGCGGGAGACGCGGACAGTGCGGTGTCGAAGTAGAACTTCCGGAGGCCCGCCTGGATGCTCTCCGGCGTGGTGTCGGGGTTGAACATCGCGGCGGCGCTGAATCGACTGGCTGCGTAGGGCAGGAACCCGCCGGCGTGGGAGAGGATGACGCGGAGGTTCGGGTACCGGTCGAACACGCCGTGCGCGACGAGGTCCACGGCGGTGCGGGTGGTGTCGAACGGGAAGTCCAGCAATGCAGTCGGCATCCCTGGCAGCTGGGTGATCGGTGGTGCGGTGGGGTGCACGAAGACCACGGCCGAGCGCGCGGCGAGTTCTGCCCAGAGCGGCTCGTACGCGGGGTCGCCGAGGTACCGTCCGTGCGCGTTCGACAGCAGGAGCACCCCGTCGGCGTGGAGTTCGTCGAGTGCTCGCACGGCCTCGGCGACGGCACCATCGAAGTCCGGCAACGGCAGCACCGCGAAGTGCCCGAACCGGTCCGGCGCCTCACGGACCAGCTCGGCCTGGTAGTCGTTCAGTTCGCGGGCGAGTTCCCGCGCCGCGGCGTCGTCACCGAAGTGCACGCCGGGTGCGCTGATCGAGAGCATTCCGGTCTCGATTCCCGCCTCGTCCATCATCTCGATCGCCGCTCGGGGGCTCCACTCCGGCATCAGCCAGCCACCGATGGCCCGAGGCCCTCGTCGCGGTGCGGTCCCGCCGCTTCCACCCCACGGGTCCCACTGCGCGGACCCTCCGGTCGCAGCCGGCGCATCCCCCGGGGCGCCGGCCCCCATCGCTTTCGATCCTGCCGCTGCCAGCGCCTCGAAGTAGCGGGGCGGGAGCAGGTGCTGGTGGACATCGATCTTTCCTGGCATGGTGCGGTCCTCCGATCGTCCTCAGCAATGAGGGCTGGTTGTCGTGTGCAGGAGTGGGTGCCTCGAGGGATCCCCGCCCGTCGAGGACCCCTGTTGCATTCAGGGCGTTGGGGTCAACGGCAGCAAGGCCGCGTTGGGCGTGACTGCAGCGGCCTCGAGGTGGGAGCCCGAGGGTCCGGCCGTCTGGCGGGGATCGTGCTCGGAGCGGAGGCCGCCCTTCGGTCGAGCCGCGGCTTCGCGTCGGTTCCGGATGAGCATCGCCGTCAGCGTGAGCAGGATGCCTGCCACGGCCCAGATGCTCAGCCGGATGATCGGGGCGGCGACCGCGGCGCCGTCGAAGTACTGGACGGACCGCAGCAGGTCGAGCGCGTCGCCCTGTGGGAAGACGTAGTAGAGCGTCTGGAAGAAGTCGTTGAGGACGTGGATCCCGAGCGGGCCACCGGACGACGTGTTCCCGAGGATCACCAGGGCGAGCGTCATCACCAGAGCCGCGATGGTTCCGCCGAGTGCTGCGACGCCCGTGACCGCTCCCCCGATGGCGAGTCCGGTCAGCCAGAGGGTCCCGAACACGGCCCAGGGGCCGACGGTCACCGCTCCGAGTGCGGAGTCGATCCACAGGGTGATCAGTCCGGCGAGGAGACCGGTGTAGAGCACGAGGACGATGCTGCGCTCGATGAACTTCGCCGCCGTGTCGACAGTGCCGAGGATGCGTCCGAACACCGTCGCACCGAGGGCGGCCCCCAGGCCGGCGAAGAGGATCGCGTAGAACTCGATCGATCCGGCCGGGTCCTGCTTCGGCAGGGGTGCGAGGTCTGCGGCCGTGTTGGTGGTCCGCAGTTTCGCTGCGATCGAGTCACCGATACCGGAGATCGCCTGTCCGAGGCCACGGCCGCCGCCGCTGGCGATGTAGGTGGTGACGCCGGCGCCCTTCCCCGGAGCAGGTAACACGACAGCGCCGTCGACGTCGCGGTCGAGCACCGCGGTCCGCGCCTGCTGGTCAGAGGCCACGACGGTGAGGTCCAGCGATCCTTGCTGCTCGAGCGCGACGATCGCGTCAGCGTCGCCGGTGACCGCGAGGTGCACGTTGTTCGGCGTCGGGTCGCCGAACGCGCTCGAGTAGCTCGTCAGCATCGCCATCGCGAGGAGCAGGATCGCGATCCCGCCGAGGATCACGTTCCGGTAGCGATGAGCCGATCCCGGCCCTTCGGAGTTCAGCGTTCCGCCCGCGACCGCCGCTTCGAAGGCCGGGTGCTGCGGGCCGTCTCGCCGGTCCGGTGCGGGTTCGGTCACGTGCGTCATGGTGTCCTTTACATTTGTCCAGTAGATGACGAACGTACATCAGAGCTCTCAGTCTGGCAAGATGGACGCATGACGGAGGGAACGCCCACGGCGGCACTCGCGAGCCAGCGGGTGGACCCGCGCATCACCCGCACCCGCGCCGCCCTGATCCGGGCGTTGACCGCACTCGTGTCCGAGGCGCCGAAGGGCGAGACGATCTCGATGAGTGCAGTGGCGCAGCGAGCTGGCTTGAGCAGGCAGGCGCTCCACAACCACTACAGCAACGTCGGTGACCTCGCGACAGATGTCTGGATCAGTCGACTCCTCGAAGACCATCTTCCCCTCGACGAGGGCGCGGCGAACCTCGCGCAGGCCCTCACCGACGCCGTTCGCGAACGCGGGATCGAACCGCTGCTCACCGCAGGACGATCGGATCGGGAGTTCTTCGACAAGCTCCGTGCCATCCCGCGCGGCGAGCGGGTCACCGAGGTGCTGGCTTCGGCGATGACGACGTGGCTGACGGAGTCCGATTGCGATGGCCCCCGACCGGTGGTCGCACTCAGCGGGGACGCCCGCACCTTCACGATCGGCGGCATGATCGCGCTGGTGTCGACGTGGCAGATGGCCGACGCACCGCCGAGCACCGCGCAGCAGGTCGCCACGCTCCGCACGTTCGCAGCCGCGGCAGCCGGTGCCCGCACCGACTGACGTGCAGAGCGCCACCATGCAGAGTTCGCGGCAGCCACCCGTCCAGGCCGGCCGGCCCGGACGGGTGTGTCGTCAGCCGTCGTAGGCGACGTAGTGCAGTTCGGCGTCCCGCCGCTCGTCATGGAGCTTCACGTACGACTGCGCGATGACCGCGGGCTCCGCATCCGGTCGCCCACCTCCGATCAGGGCGGTGATCGCGACGAAACCGACGTAGACACCCTTCTCCGCGACGGCGGCACCGAGGTTGAGGATCCAGTTCCGGAGCCCTGCGGCTGCGATGTTGACGTTCCCGCGGACCGGAGTCCGGGCGAGCGCACCACCACCGGTCGTCACGAGGACCGTGCCTCTGCCCGCGGCGATCATGTCGGGCAGCACCGCACCGACGGCCGCGATGGCGCCACCGAGGTAGAAGTCGATCTGTGGCTGCAGGTTGTCCATCGTCACGTCCACGGCATCGACCGACTCCAGTGCCCGATCCGCCGGCGAGTACTCGAGGACGTCGATCGGACCGAGCGACTCCCGGATCGACCGGAGTGCGCCTCGGATCGTGTCGGGCTCGCTGACGTCGGCGGTGAACCCGCGAGCCTGGATGCCCTCCGCGACGAGCGCACTCGCCAGGGCATCCACCTTCGCCTGGCTGCGGGCAACGAGCGCGACGTCGAAGCCCTTCTTCCCGAAGGCGCGAGCGATCTCGAGACCCAGTCCGGGTCCCGCGCCGATGATGGTGATGAGGGGCATGATGTGTCCTTTCGTGGCCCACCGCCGGGCCCTGCAAGCTGGTGCGGTAAGTTGAGAACGTCCTCAAATCCACTGCAGCATATGTTGAGACCGCCCTCAAGATCCTTCGGAGTCGCTGTGAGCACCCCACCCCGTCTGCGTCGAGACGCGCAGGCGAACCTCCAGAAGCTGCGCGCCGCCGCCATCGCCGTGTTCTCGCAGCGAGGGTTGTCCGCTCCCCTGGAGGACATCGCCCGTGAAGCCGGCGTGAGCATCGGCACGCTCTACAACCGCGTCGGGTCGCGCGAAGAACTCATCGACGCCGTCGTGCCCGACATCGCAGGGGCAAAACTCAAGACCCTGCGAGACCGGACACTGTCGCAGGACAGTCCCCGTTCCCAGTTGGAGACCTTCATCGCCGAGATGATCGACCTCCAACGAAGCGACCCGGCCATGAACGACGCAATGCTGCGGCGCTACCCGGACGCCGTGCTCCTCATCAACGCTTGCGAACGATCCATGGCGCTCGGCGCCGAACTCGTCGCCAACGCACACAGCGCCGGAGTGCTCGCCGAGGACTTCACCGCCGACGACCTGATGGCCGTCCTGTGGCTGGCCGGGATGGCCAGCCACGACCCTGCAGCCCCGGAAGGATGGCGTCACGTCGTGGACCGGAGCGTGTCCGCAGCCTGGCTTGCCTGAGGGTCATGCCACGGCGATCGTCACGGAGTACCACTGACCCACCGGGCAGCCGCCCCGTGTCGCGCGAAGCCGATCGCACCCTGACCGTTCACCTGATTGCCGACGGGAGCGCCCCGATCTGCCCGAGGATGCTGAGCACGTCCGGCTGGCCGACCTCGTCGACGATCAGTCCCTCGTCGAAACGGTAGAAGTTGCTCGCGTTCGCAACCACCGTCCTCCCCGTAGCGGGGACACCCAGGAACTCGCCGTCGTGCGTGCCGCGCAGTTCGAAACATGCTGCGACTTCGTCGCCCTCGACGACGATCCGGTCGGTGCTCCACTGGATGTCGGAGAACGCGCCCCGCATGATCGTCAGGATCTGCATGTACCCCGGCAGCCCGCGCAGCGGCTCGGGCGAGAACGGCGTCAAGAACGCCGCTTCGGGTGCGATGACCGTCTCACCGATGGACGGGTCGGCGCTGTTGATGAAGTCGACGAATCGCAGGAAGGAGAGGCGTGTGTCTGTGGTCATGGACAACTACTTTACATAGCAAGTAGATGCCGTAGAGTCGAAGCATGAGCACGGACCTCGCACCCCTCCCTGGAATCGACGCCCCGGATGACCGGGCTGGGCGAGCGGCGCGTCTGCGGGAGTACTTCGCCGCGCTGGTGCGGCACGAGACCGACGTGTGGAACGCGGTCGAGAAGCGGATGCGGGGCGAGGGCGTGCTGAGCCTGGCCCGACTGGAGGTGTTGCGGATCGTCCAGGCAGCCCCATCGGGCGCCCGGGTGCAGGACGTCGCGACCGGCGTCGGGACGTCGATCGCTGCAGCCAGTCGCTTGCTCGACCGGCTCGCCGCCGATGGTTTCCTCGAACGTTCGACGGACCCGGACGATCGGCGCAGTGTCCGGAGCGTGCTCTCGCCCCAGGGGAGAGACGCCTTCGCCCTCGCGGACGAGCGGTTCGACCAAGCGCTGGACGCCGTGCTCTCGGATGCCGATGCCGCGGCGATCGCAGACGGCATCGCGGCACTCGAGCGCCTGCAGTCGACGTTGGAGGCAAGGCGATGACGGCGACCATGCGGGCCGTCGTGATCGACGCACCCGGTGGCCCCGACGTGTTGCACCTCCGTGAGCTGCCGGTCCCGATCCCAGGCCCGGGCCAGGTGCTGATCCGTGTGGAAGCGTTCGGGCTCAACCGGTCCGAGCTGCACTTCCGCCGCGGCATGGGCCATTCCGGGACCTTCCCACGGGTGCCCGGGATCGAAGCCGTCGGGACCGTGGAGGCAGTCCCAGGTGGAGAGTTCCCCGCCGGTACCCAAGTAGCCGGACTGATGGGCGGGATGGGTCGCGACTTCGACGGGGGCTACGCCGAGTACACCGTCGTTCCGGCCAGCAGCGTCGTGCCGTTCCGGAGCAGCCTCGACTGGTCCGTGCTCGGTGCCGTCCCCGAGATGCTGCAGACCGCGCACGGGTCGCTCACCGTGGGCGTCGGTGCCCGCCGGGGCGACACGATCCTGATCCGCGGTGGCACGTCGTCGATCGGCCTGGCGTGCATCGTGCTGGCGAAGCAGCAGGGCATGACCGTCATCGCCACCACTCGCAACCCGGACCGCGCCGAGCGACTGCACGCCACTGGTGCGGACCACGTCGTGGTGGACTCGGGCAGGATCGCCGACACGGTCCGTCGAATCGTGCCGGACGGCGTCAACGGAGCGGTCGAGTTGATCGGCACCGGCACGCTGCCCGACACACTCCGGGCGACAGCCGTCCACGGCACCGTGTCGTTCAGCGGGATGCTCTCCGACGTCTGGACCATCCCCGACTTCTACCCGATGGCGGTGATCCCCAACGGGGTGCGCCTCACCGCGTACTCCGGCGAAGCGAGCGACCTGCCGGCATCGGTACTGCAGGCGTTCCTCGACACCGTCGCAGCCGGCACCGTGCAGGTCCCGATCGCGAAGGTGTACGCGCTCGAGGAGATCGTTCAGGCCCACCGCGACATGGAGGACGGGACCCGGTCAGGCAAGCTCGTCGTCACCATCCGATGATGGGTACGGGTTCTCCGTAACCCCGCTCTCGGGGTGGAACCCGTTCGTCCTCGACAAGGGCGCCAGCCAGTGCAAGTCAGGAAGGTCTGATGTCTCCTCGCAGCTACAAGACCACCTTGGCCATCCTCGGCCTGGTCAGTCTCCTGCTCGTGCCGTTCTTGGTGCAGGGCGCCCTGCCGGCGATGTACGGCACGGTCGCACTCGTCGTTGTCGTCGCCTGGCTGCTCTACGGCGTCGTCAGCTCGAAGCTGACCCGACGATCCGGGCCCAGCTAGGCAGGTCCCACGGTGCTGCCGTGTCCGGCAGCACCGTCCGGTCACCTCCAGGTCAAGGGCTGTTCACCCGCTGGCACTAACTCTGCTGGTCGGACCGCCGCCCGAGGGTCCCGATACCGGAGGACCCATGAACACCCGCACCGCACTGTCCTGCGTTGCCGTCGCTGCCGTCGCCTCGCTGGTGTTCGCGACACCGGCGCACGCCGACGAGGCCAGCTTCACCAGCAGCAAGCAGCCCTACATCGCCCCCAGCCAGTCGGACATCGACGCCTACTCGCCTGCCCCGACGGGCTACTCCCCCGTCGCCACGGAGTCGGTCGCCCGGCACGGTTCCCGGGGGCTCTCCGCGTACAAGTACGACGCGCTGCTGCACCGTCTCGCCGCGACCGCGCAGGCCGAGAACGGGTTCCTGACGCCTGCGATCGGGAAGGAGTTCTCCGCGAACCTCGACGCCATCACGGCGGCGAACGTCGCGAACGGCTACGGCATGCTCACCGGTCAGGGTGCAGCCCAGCACCAGGGCATCGGAGCGCGAGCCGCGCAGCGCAACAAGCAGCTGTTCGCCCGTGCGGCGAAGACGGGCGGGCGTGTCGTCGCCGAGACGTCGGGCGAGTCTCGCGCCACGGAGTCCGGCGAGAACTTCTTGCGGGGCTTCGGTGCCCCTGCTGTCAAGCTCGAACCGCGCCCCGACCTGCTCTACTTCCACGAGGTCGAGAACCCGGACGGCACCGACAAGGCCGAGGGGTCACCCGAGCGCCAGCGCGCCCAGGCGTACGAGGACTACATCGCCGAACAGACCGGTGACGGCGGCACGATCGCTGCGGCCTTGCGGTACATCGAGGCGAAGCCGCGATCGGTCCAGGCGGCGCAGGACCTGCTCTCCGGCATCTTCACGCCCGGGTTCATCGCCGAGATCGGCACCGACAAGGCACACACCTGGTACAACACCGCCGACGGCTCCAAGGGCGGCGCGGTGGCGTGCGCGCCCGGCGCCGACACGAAGGCCGATCCCGATGCCTGCGGCGACCCGAAGAAGTCGATCAAGAGCACCGTCGATGCGGCGATGTCGCTCTACAACCTGTACATCATCGCGGCCGACATGCAGGTGGAGAACGTCGCCCCGCACCGGTTCGACTTCGCGCAGTACTTCGCCGGCCGGCCGGCGGATGCCGAGTGGTTCGCCTACTTGCTCGACGCCGAGGACTTCTACGAGAAGGGCCCGAGCCTCGCCGGGCACGACGAGACCTACTCGATCGCCGAGCCCCTGCTCGACGACTTCTTCGCCACGATCGACGCCCGCGTCGCCGGCGGCGACGTCGTCGCGACCTTCCGCTTCGCGCACGCCGAGACGATCATCCCGTTCGCGGCGCTGCTGCGGCTGCCGGGTTCCACCGTCGCCGCGCCGGACAACGCTGCTCCGGCATCCGACGCCGACGTCTACGGGTACGCCACCAACCCGTGGCGAGGTTCTGCGGTGACGCCGATGGCTGCGAACGTGCAGTGGGACGTCGTCTCGCGAGCAGGCATCGACCCCGCCACCGGAGCGGCCTACACGCCACTCGTGCGCATGCTCTACAACGAGCGGGAGATCGCGTTCGCCCCCGGGTGCCGTGCAGTCGCTGCAGGGTCGCACTGGGTCAAGGAGACCGAGCTCAAGCACTGCCTGACCGGCACGGCGATGACCGAGAGCCCGCTGATCGCTGCAGCCACGCCACGACCGACCGCGACGCCCACTGCGGAGCCCACGCCGACCCCGACGACGACGCCGGCGGTGACTCCGGCGACGCAGGGTGTGGGCACACCGACGGCCCGGGCGACGGGCACGCTGGCCGCGACCGGTGCACAGTCGCCTGCCGGACCGGCGTTGCTCGCGACGCTGCTCCTCCTGGCCGGTGCCGGGACCCTGGTGCTGCGTCGCCGCCGTCGCCTGCGTCGTCACACCGACTGACGCCGGCGCACCGCGCCAGCGGGGTGACGGCCGTGCCTGGAGGTGGGCCCCACGCCGGCGCCCCAGGGTCAGGGACTCGACCGAGCCGCGGACCTCGGCCACCAGTGACAGATGTCATGCCGGGATCGTGACGTCCGGCCAAGGCACCGCACGCGGGGCTGCACGAGGCTGGGTCCCATGAACGACACACCGGTCATCCAGCTCCGCGACCTCCGCAAACGCTTCGGCGAGGTGGCTGCGGTCGACGGCGTCGACCTGACGATCCGTCCGGGCGAGGTCGTCGCCCTCCTCGGCCCGAACGGCGCCGGCAAGACCACGACGGTCGACCTCGCGCTCGGGCTGTCCGTGCCGACGAGCGGCGGGGCCCGGCTCTTCGGTGAGGAGCCCCGCGCCGCGGTGGTCACGGGGCGGGTCGGCGCGATGCTCCAGGGCGGCGCGCTCCTGCCGGACATGACGGTCCGGGACGCGGTCGCCCTGGTTGCTGCAGCGCACCGTCGTCCGATGTCGGTCGACGAGGCCCTCCGCCGTGCGCGCTGCACCGAGATCGCCGGCCGCCGGGTGAACAAGCTCTCCGGCGGTCAGCTGCAGCGGGCGAGGTTCGCGGTCGCCGTGGTCTCCGACCCCGACCTGTTGGTGCTCGACGAACCGACCGCGGCGATGGACGTCGAGGCGCGGCACACGTTCTGGTCCTCGATGCGCGAGTTCACCGACGCCGGGCGCACGGTCGTCTTCGCCACCCACTACCTCGACGAGGCCGACACCTTCGCCGACCGCATCGTCATCATGCGCGCCGGTCGGATCGTGGCCGACGGCACACCCGTCCAGATCAAGGCGATCACCGCCACGCGTGCGGTCCGGTTCTCCGGGGTCGGCACCGACGCGCACGTCGCGTTGCGCGGTCTCCCCGGTGTCCGCAGCCTGGAGGCCCGGCACGACTCCGTCACGCTCCGTTCGGACCGCAGCGACGACACCCTCCGGGCCCTGCTCACGTCGTTCCCGCAGGCGCACGACATCCAGGTGGTCGCCTCGACCATGGACGACGCCTTCCTCGCGCTCACTGCCGACCCCGCCACCACCGACACCGCTCCCGAAGGGATCCCCGCATGACCACCGTCACCGCGTCCGGCCGGATGCCGATCCGTTACGTCTACCTCGAGACGAAGCGGCAGCTCCGCAACGTCCGTGCGATGGTGTTCACCTTCGCCGTCCCGGTGATCATGCTGCTCGTGTTCGGTTCGGCCTTCGGCTCCCAGACCGACCCGACGACCCGTCTGCAGTACCTCGTCGTCACGACGCTGCAGATGGCCGCGTACGGTGCGATGATGGCCGCGCTCAGCCAGGCGTTCGCGATCGTCAACGAGCGATCGATCGGCTGGAACCGGCAGCTGCGGGTGACGCCGCTCTCCGGGTGGGGCTTCATGGTGTCGAAGGTGATCGCCGCGATGGCCTTCGCCGCGGTGTCGATCGTCATCACGGTGCTCGTCGCGACCGTCGGCATGCACGCCTCGCTCGACCCGCTGCGCTGGTTCGCCGCCGGGTTCGGCATCTGGTGCGGAGTGATCCCGTTCGCGCTCATCGCGATCCTGATCGGACAGTTCGCGAAGCCGTCCTTCGCGCAGCCGCTCTTCATGGTGGTGTTCATGGGCATGGCGATCCTCGGCGGTCTGTGGGTCCCGCTGTCGGTGATGCCGGAGTGGATGGGGACCGTCGCGCACCTGCTGCCCTCGTACTGGTTGAACCGGATCGGACAGATGGGGGCCGGGGCCACCGGTTCCTCGGGCATGGTCGAACCCGCGATGGTCCTGGCGTGCTGGGCGATCGTGCTGGCCGCGGTGATCGTGTGGCGCTACCGCCGCGACGCTGCACGGCAGTGACCGACGGCCCTACGCTGGCACCGATGTCCGAGGCGACCAGCACGACCGACGCAAGTGGCACGGACGACGCGCCACGCGCCTCCCGGCCATCCCCACGCTCGTTCCCGTGGGCCGTCCCGCCGGGGGCGAGTGACGACGACATCCGCATCGGACGCCGTCGGTGGTACACCGGCGCGGTGTTCGCGCTCCTGTGGCAGGTGCTCGAGATCATCGCCGTCTGGACCGACGGACGGAGCCTCCGCGCGCACGTCGTCTCCTCCATCGCCCTCGCCGTCGTGTACGCGGCGTACCTGTTCGCACCGGAGCTGATGTGGCGACGGAACCTGCGCGAGCGGGTGCTCGTGCTGGCCGGGGTCGCGCTGCTCGCCGGGCTCCTGCTCCTCGTGGTCGGGCCGCTCGCGGTCTGGACCTGGCTGCTCATCGCTGCACTCTCCGGGTTCGTCGCCGAGCGGTTCTGGGTGGCCGCTGTCGTGGTGCTCGGGATCGTCGCCGCGCAACTCCTCGTCGCCGTGAGCACGGGCTGGGGCAACGCCGTGGACAACGGCATCCTCTTCGCCCCGGTCATCACCGTGTCCGTCGGGGCCTCGATGCTGTTCTTCGGACGGCAACGCGAGGCGGAGCAACGGCTCGGGGTCGCGCAGGACGAGATCACCCGCCTCGCCGTCGTCGAGGAACGCGCCCGGTTCTCCCGCGACCTGCACGACGTGCTCGGCCACTCCCTGACCGTCGTCGCGATGAAGTCCGAGCTCGCCACGCGGTTGGTGGACGTCGACCCGGCCCGGGCGAAGACCGAGATGCAGGACGTCGAACGGCTCTCGCGCGAAGCACTGCAGGGGCTCCGACGCGCGGTCAGCGGCTACCGCGAGGCCGACCTCGACGCCGAACTCGTGTCGGCGCGAGCAGCACTCGAGGCCGCAGCCATCGACGCAGCACTCCCCCGGGACGCCGACGCAGCAGCCGATGACGTTCGGAGCCTCTTCGCGTGGGTCCTCCGAGAAGGCGTCACGAACATCGTCCGGCACGCCGCCGCGAGCCGGGTCCGCGTGACGCTGACCCGGACTGCGCTGACGGTCGAGGACGACGGCACCGGGGTGCTCGCTCCCCCGTCGACCGCGGCCGTGCTCGGCGGGAACGGGCTCCGCGGCCTCAGGGAACGCGCGGAAGCGGTCGGAGCGGTCCTGACCACCGGCACGAGCGACCTGGGCGGATTCCTGCTCCGGGTCGAGAGGAGTCGACGATGACCGAGGTGATCCGAGTGCTCATCGCCGACGACCAGGCGCTCGTCCGTGGCGCACTCGCCTCGCTGCTCTCGCTCGAACGGGACATCGCGGTCGTCGCCCAGGTGGCCCGTGGCGACGAAGTGCTCGACGCAGCACGGGCGTCCGGCGCCACGGTGGCCCTGCTCGACGTCGAGATGCCGGGGGCGGACGGCCTCACGGCGGCGTCGATCCTGGCTCGCGAGCTGCCGACCTGCCGCTCGCTCATCGTCACGACGTTCGGCCGACCCGGGTACCTCCGGCGAGCGCTCGAAGCCGGGGCAGCCGGGTTCGTCGTGAAGGACACCCCCGCCGAACACCTCGCCGATGCCGTGCGCCGTGTCGAAGGGGGTTTCCGTGTCGTCGACCCCGTGCTCGCCGCCGAGTCCCTCGCTGCCGGGCCCTCCCCGCTCAGCCCTCGGGAGACCGACGTGCTCATCGCCTTCCGCACGGCGCCGACCGTGGCCGGGGTCGCCGGCACGCTGCACCTGTCCGAGGGCACCGTGCGGAACCACCTGTCGTCCGCGATCGGGAAGACCGCGGCGCGCAACGCGACCGAGGCACTGCGGATCGCGGCGGACAACGGCTGGCTGCTCGGCACGGGACGGCCCTGATCCGGTCGCGGAACGATCGGCGCTCGGTCCGGTCCTTCGCGGTTCGGCGGCGGTCGCAGGCGTCAGTCAGCCGATCGACGGAGCGGCTCCGCCTGTCGCTTCCCTGCCGACGCCCGCACGGACTCCTTCACCGCGGCGACGAAGGACGTCCGGGTGCGCTCGTCGAGCAGGTCGAGCGACAGGTACGGGTTGAGGTCTTCCAGCTCCACGAGGAGCAGTGCTCCGTCTCGGGTGCGGCAGGCATCGACGCGTTGGACACCGTGCTCGATCGTGTTCCACCCGATGAACTGTTGCGCGAAGGCCCAGTCGTCATCGCTCGCGCGGTACTGCTGCAACTCCCACCGTTTCGTCGGGTCGGGAGCGTTGAGCGCGTACTGCGGGACGTGGTCCACGTAGTAGAAGGAGACTTCGTACTGGAAGTCGATGCGGGGTTGCACGAGCAGGTTGTCGTAGTGCAGCCCGGCGAGCTCGTCACGGCCCACGACTCTCAGCCCGATCGAGTCCGCGCCCAGCTTCGGCTTCGCGATGTAGTCCGCGGTGTCCGGGAGCTGCGCGATGTCCGCGGCGGCATCGATCGTGGGGATGACCGGGTACCCGGCTCGGAACAGGTCGAGGAGGTACTGCTTCCCCCTCTGGTCGGCTCGTCCTGTCAGGTCCGTGAACACAGGGATCCCACGAGTCCGCGCGGCTTCGCGGAACGCATCGTACGCAGCCAGGTAGTGCAGCACGGGTCCACTGTTGCGCACCACGACGACGTCGAACGCGTCCATCAGGTGCTCGGCAGCCAGCGGTGGGCAGATCGCGACGTCGAACTCCGCGCTGAGCTCGCCGGACAGGTAGATGTCCTCGTCGCAGTAGCGTCGGCCCTTCGCCTCGTACCCGAGGTCACTCACGTAGAGGACGCGAAGGCGCTGGCGCTCTCCGTTCATGCCCGTGCGCCTTCCGCGGGCGACGGACCTGATGCACGTCCATCGATCAGCAGGCGCCAGCCGGGGGCGAGTGGGCCGTGTTCAGTGCGCATCAGGATCTCCGGGTCGGAACGGGTGGGGACGGGTGGCGAAGGCAGTTGGGAGACGATCGTACGAGTCAAGGTGACCTGCCGCCCTGAGAAGCACCGCAGCCCTCACCGTCTGGATGGGGCTCGGGATCGTCTCGACAGGCAGCCGTGCGTCTGTTGCGAAGCCCTGTCCTCGGAATGTCGCCGCATGTGGTGGCTGGCTTCGAGCACCGGGACGCCGTTGTCGTCCTGCCAGCCACCCCCCTGTACCAACGGAGCCCGCCGTGTCCGGGCGGAGGTCCGTTCGACAAGCTGCTCCCTTCCTGGCATGTTAACGACTGAAGGGCTGGATATCAGTTCCCGGGAAGGAGTGGGAAATGAGCAAGAACGATCACCGATCTCGGCGGGTTGCCGCTGGCTTCGCCGCTGTGGCTGTCGGCGGGGCGGTGTTCCTCGGCGCGATCCCCGCACAGGCGCAGGACGGCGTCGGGAGCGAGGGGGTCATCGGTGGATGGTCAGAGAGCACCGGGACCGTCGACGGCGCAGGAACCGGAATGTCGGTGTTGGCGGTGAACCACCGCGGTGCAGCGGAGAAGAAGACCATCAGTGGGACGACGCACAAGCGTTCGCATGGTTGGACGACCTGGGCAGGCGTGCAGCACTACACGCGTGCGCGGCTCGAGCACGGCAGCAGCATCATCGCTGACTCTGGCCGGAAGTGGGGCAAGTCCGGCACGGAAGCAGTGACCGTGTGGAAGCCGTACCGGCCGAACCGGCCCGGCAACGGTGTCGGTACAGCGAAGACCTACTACGGCAGGTGACGCATCGCAGCGGGTGCGAGCCGACGGCTCGCACCCGCTGCTGCGTGAGGAGAAGACGTGACGAAGCAACAGACCACGGCGATCGCGGGCCTGCTCCTGCTGGCCATGCTGCTGACGGTGTTGATCGGGGTGTTCGACGCTCGCCGAGGTGTCATCGCTTCTGAAGGCAACGATCTCCGCAGCGGTCAAAGCGTGTGGGTGAACGCGACACTCGACGAACTCATGCGTGCCCGGAACGCATTCGAACCGGGAACGAAGGTGTTCGTGCGCCTCGAGGGCGATGTCCGCGCCGTCGCAATGTTGTCGGGACGGTGGACAGATGTCCCGCTGCACGACGGGCACGCACTGACCGGGCGCCCCGGCGAGGCCCTCGCCGGGGCTGACGTTGCCGTCCGCGGTGACGACATCGTCGTCGATGGCAAGCCCTACGACGTGGTGGGCCGTCTCGGCGTCCGGGCCGACAGTCTGCTGTCCGATGACGTCATCGTCGCCGATCCGTCGCGGTTCTCGGCGTCACCACAGCGGCTCCTCCTGGACGGCCCGAGCAGTGTCCGCCACTACAGCGCAGAGTTCCCTGGCCGAAGTGTCGAGATCGTCGACGACGGCACGAACCGCAGGACGAACGTCGACGCCGTGTCTCCGGTTCTGGTCACGCTCGGCGTGCTCGTCGTCATGCTCATCGGCGTGGTCGCAGGCCTGCAAGCTGGGCGATGGGAACTCCGCACTGCCGCCGTCCGCTTCACCACGGGGATCCGACCGCTGAGCACCCTCCGCAGCGCGGCCACCAGAGTCAGCGTGATCACCATCGCCGCCTGTACGACCGCTCTCGCGGGCGCGGCAGTGGTCAGGCAGGCCACCCTCCTCGACCTCGACGTCACCACTGTGGTCGTCTCGGTCGGAACCGTCGTGCTTGCCGTGTCCGTCGCTTCGTTCTGGCAGGGAACCCGTCGATGGAACTGCTGAACGACCTCCGGTCCAACTGGACGATCATCGTCGCCAAGATCGTCCTGCTCGTGCTGCTCGCACTCTGCTGGTACAACGTGGCGTCCTTCACCCAGTCCACCTCGCAGGCCGTGGCCCAGGGCTTGTCCGCCGATGCCGACGTCGACCTCTACACGGTGGTCGACGATCTCGGCCCGGATGCTTTCGAGGCGATCCGGCGAGACGAGCACGCACTCGACGACGTCGCCTCGTTCGTCGACCGCATCGACGACGAGCCCGGGTTCGACTTCATCTCCTCGTACGACCAGCCCGTCACCGTTCAGGACTTCCGCGGCGACGACCGCTTCGACGTCGGCTACGGCACCGAGTACACGCTCAACGGGAAGTACCAGGACGAGTCCGGCGGGAGCGTTCAGGACATCAAGTCCATCCAGCTCAACGAGAACGCGTACGAGTTCGCGGGGCTCTCCGTGCAGGACGGCAAGCCCATCGAGTGGAACGTTGTCGACTGGGGATCCGGTCGGATCCCGGTGCTGCTCGGCAACGAGTACCGCGGCGTGTACGAGCTCGGGGAGCGATTCACCGGAGCGGTCATCCTGCAGGAGCAGGAGCTCGAAGTCGTCGGTTTCCTCGAACCGGACAGTGCCATGTACTTCCGCGGTGAGGCAAACCACTACCTCGACGACACCGTCATCGTGCCCTACCCGCCAACACTCGCCGGACTCGACCGAGCAGCACTCGACCGGCTGGATCCCGAGCTGTTCGGACGCCTGGCGTTCCAGGTGCTCAACGCCGATCTCGCCGTCGATCACAGCCTCGATTTCGGGGACGTCGTCGCGCGTCTCGACGCGATCGGAGACGACACCGGCTTCCGGTCGTACACGTTGCTCGGAGTACCGGCCTACCTCGTGCAGCTCTCCCTCGTTCGCCAGCTCATCCAGGACAACCTGGTGCTCGTCACCGCGCTGCTGGTCGCCCTCACCGCTGGCGTGGGCATCATCACGGCGTTCCTCAACCGACTCCTGCATCACCGTCGAACGCCAGTGGCGCGGGTGCACCATCTCCTCGGGAGGAGCCCGAGTGCCACGAACCGGCTGTTCCGCGCAAGCCGCCTCACCGAGTTCACCGCGGCGCTCGGGCTGTTCCTCGCGACCAGCGCACTGCTCCCCAACGACAGCGAGATGGCTCGACTCGGCGCCGGCACCGCCCTGCTCCTCTGGTGCGTGGCGGACGGCGCACTCGGCCGGCGAGCCATCCGCATCGAACTGACCGCCCAACAGCGAAGAGGTACCTCACGATGATCGTGCTGCGTGACGTCTCGAAGACCATCACCGAGCCCGACGGATCGATCCGAGCACTGTTCGACCGGCTCGACTTCGACCTTCGCGACGACGATCGATCCGTGGCCATCACGGGGCGCAGCGGATCCGGCAAGAGCACGCTGCTCCGGATCCTCGCCGGACTCGACACCGACTTCGGCGGGACCTACGAGCACGACGGCCACGTGCTCGAGCGCACCGCACGGAGGATGGCGGAGCACCGACTCCGACACATCGGCATCGTCACCCAGGACCACAGCCTCCTCGGCGACCGCAGCGTGCTCGACAACGTCCGGCTCGGCGTTCCTGCTCGCGCTGACTCCACCGCCCGAGCACATGAGGCGCTCGACGCGGTCGGCATCAGCCACCTCGCTGGCAAGCGCCCACGACGACTGTCAGGAGGAGAAGCGCAGCGCGTCGCGATCGCTCGAGCCATCGCGAAGCGCCCTGCCGTCGTCCTCGCCGATGAGCCCACCGGCGCACTGGACGAGACGACCGAAGACGACGTGCTCGCCCTCTTCGACCGGCTGCAGCAAGCAGGAACCAAGTTCGTGATCGTCACCCACAGTGAGCGCGTTGCACAGCGATGCGAACGGCAACTCCAGCTGCACCACGAACGACTCATCGCGCGCGGCGCGTGACGGACGGGAGGCCGGCCCCACCAGCCGGTACCGGCGCACCGCGCCAGCGGGGTGACGGCCGAGCCTGGAGGGACGGTGCCAGCTGGCACCGGGCCTCCCGTCCGTCAGCGGTTGCGCTCCGAATCCCCGATCACGCGTGCGCAGTACGTTCGCGGCTGGAGAACTCGGCGAACATCTCCCGTTTCGCTGCGTGCGAGTCAGCCTCGAGCTCGAGTCCCTCCACGTTGACCGGTGCCTGATCGGCTACCGGGCCAGCGCGCGTTCGTAGAGGCTGGAAGCGAGTTGCCGCCCACCGTCGGGGGCGCTGACCGTCACGTCGCGGACGTGCCGGAACCCCTGCTGTTCGTAGAATCGCCGCAATCCGGGGTTGTCAGTCGCGCAATCCAGCCGCACGAGGGCCGCCCCGCGCCCGGCGGCTCGCTCTCCTACCCACACCAGCAGTCGCTGCCCCAGCCGGCTGCCACGATGCGTCTGCGCCACGACCAGACGGTGCACGTACACAGCGGGATCGTCCTCCACGCCCCACGTCTCGGAGTCCGAGTCGGACACCGTGACCATCGCCACGATCACCCGGTCCTGACGTACGACGAAGAGGTTCCCCTGCTCTGCGGCGCGCAGCAGAACCGCGTCCGGCACCCGGTCCTGCCACTGGTCGATCCCACGCGAGCGGAGCCACAGCCTCGCACCGTCGATGAGCACCTGAGCCGAAGGAACATCCGCGGCCGTGGCCGCTTCGACCGCCAACACGTCTTGATCCACGAGACGACGCTACGGGCTGACCTCAGCGGACACGAGCGGAAGTGGGCATGATCCGGCATCCTCGTCTCGTGGAGTTCTCATGGTGGACGTGGTGGGGGGCTCCTGCTCATCGCGCTGACGGGGCTCGGGCTGATCGGGCGCGCTGCTGTCGTCTCCTGCTGATCCCGTGGGTCATCGCACTCGACAGCTGACTGCAGACACACCGAGATCGGCTCGGCAGAGAATCGTTCACCGCCCGGGTCTTCACGAACCCTCTGAGCCGTGTGGACGGACCGGAAGAGCTTCGTCGCAACTCCGGCCCGCGCAGGAGCTGGTGAAACCCCTGCACGTGACCGTAGCCCCAGGGACGCAACAGCAGCGGCAACAGCCCGCGGTACGTCGCGCCGAGCGGCCGCCGTCAGGTCTTCGCGAGGGCACCGGCCGTTGTGACCGCCGCGACCCAGTCGATCTTCGCGACCGGGGCAGGGGCGTGGAACTGCAGCCGTCCGCGCGCACTGCGACCTCGGTCGCCGTGTGCAGCGGGTTCTCGAACCCGGCGATGAGCGCAGCGACAGCGAGCGACATCGCCTTCAGCACTCCATCACCCTGCACATTCAAAGGCAGCCATTGCGGCCGCCCGACACCCCGAATCAGGGGTATTGAGCGCCTGTCGCGTCTCTTAGGCTTGGACGGTTCCCTCTGTGAAAGGCTCCTGTGCGCGACGACGACGCCCCACCTGCTGCGCCTGCTGGCTGGTATCCCTCAGTGGTTGATGGCCGCGAACGTTACTGGGACGGCGCCGAATGGATCGCCGAGCGCGCCAGCCGGGAAGACGTCGAGACGATCAGCGTCGAAATGTCTTCTGAAGAAGAAGCAACGGTGGCCGGACCGCGCGACTGCGCAGCCCAGTCGAAGCCCGCCGCGGCAATCCCTGATCCTGGCGCGAAGACAGGGGCGAACAACAACGTTCGCCGCGTCGGCTGGCACGAGCACGGGTGGAAGCGAAACACGTGGCGGTACTGGACCGGCCGCACCTGGTTGAACGAGGGCGACACCGGGTTCGACGCCATCGAGCAGCCCCGCCCGGTGAGGAAGTCCCGTCAGGTCCTTCCCGTGGGCTGGTGGTTCACCATCATCGCCATACCCACCCTCGCCCTTATCGTGGCGATGGTGGCCATGAGCGTCGATGTTCCCGACACAGGGACCCGTACCGCCTCCGATCCAGCCGACGACACTGCTCTGGTGGAGACCTCTCCAGACCTGCCGGCCGGGTTCCAGGACGCAGGTTCCGGCATCGCGCTGAAGTGGCTCAGCCGAGGCGACGACGGCTTCGAGGGCGGCTGCGAGTACTCGTTCGGCTCCTGTTTCAAAGCGAAGGTCTACGCGTACGACGCCTGCCCGTCAGGCGTCTATGTTGGCGTCAACGGCCTCGACAGTTCAGGCACGGTCGTCGCGTCGTCGAACGACACCCTCTACGCCCTCGGCGAGGGCGAGACGGGTGCGCTCGAGTTCACCTTCACCCGCAGCGGCGTCTCGACGGCCAAGTTCACCCAAGCGACCTGCCGCTGAACCTGACCGGGCCGGCCGATCCGAGGACGGCGTCGAGCGCAAGCAGCGTTTTCGTTGCGCGACTGCTCACGACTCGCAGCCGACCGTTCACTGAGCGGCTGCCGGACGGCCGTGGGGCTGGTCGACCCCCCGGGAGCGTCAGAAGAACATGCGCCCTCGCGCGATGTCCGACTCGGCCTGCCGAAGAGCCTCCGCGACTTCGGGGTCTGTCCCCTCGAACTCCGCCGCCCGAGAGCCGAAGTTGGTGTACCGGTGCATGACGAACCGCAGCACGAGGAGCGCCGCCAAGACCACGCCGGTTCCGATCCACCACCACATGGGGGCAGCGTACGTGCGACCGACAGCGGGGGCAAGCGCTGCGATACGCCGTTGCAGGATCGGCGATCGGGGAGCTCCCGCGGGTTCGTACCTGAAGCGCTCGTCTACGCTGGGCTCCTCACGAGGGGGATGCAGTGGGTTTCGGAAGATCTGTGGTGCTGGCCAGCTTGGCGACTGCGAGCGCCATCGTGCTTGCTGGGTGCGCAGCGTTCCCTCCAGCTCCGAGCACGGTGGGCTCCGACTGGCCGAGCACCGGGGTGCCATCCGCCGTGCGATGGCCGTGCGACTGGGTCGACAGCCTGTCCGGTGAGTCCGAAGCCGTGGGCGGTCCGATCGTCGGGCTCCGCCTTGAGTACGGAGCGGAGCACTGGGTCTGGCGGATCCGCAGCACCGACCCGGGAAAGACCGACGCCCTCGGCGAGTCCAACGCAGAACCGACCAGCGGTGTCGAGGCGCTCGTCGACGCCACGGACCTGAGCCTCGTGCGGCGACACGAGGTCACCCTGACCAAGGCTGAAGCCACGGGGACGGACACCAGCTACTACGACGCCGTGAAGGCCTCGGGTGAGGAGTGGCCCGGCCCACGACTGGTCGAGCTGGTGCGCGTCGTCGACGACGGCCGGCCGACGTGGCGCGTCACGACGTACGACACCGAGGACGGCCACCTCGCCCCGCGGACGCTCTGAGCACGCGCGCTGAACGATCTCGGGTGCGGAACCGAGTCGCTCACCCGATCAGCGCCGATGCCGCCGTCATGACTGGCAACAGCGGCCGTCGTCATCCGAGGCGAGAGCCTGCTCGTCATCGATCGATTGCAGGACGGTCGAAACTACTGGGTGATTCCCCGCACGAGCGCGGAACGCTGCCGCCGTCCCGGCCGGACTGATCCGGCTTCCGGAGGACGCGTCCCGCGCTCGCCAGTACCGCCTACCGAACGCCGTACACGACGTGGTCGTCGAGGTACTGCCAGACAGTTCCGACCTCGGCGAACCCAGCGCTGCGGAGCGACTCGATGTGGAAGCCGAGCGTCACCTTCGGCGGCGCTTCGTGGAGTTCCGCGCCCCACACCGCGTCGCGTCGCGCGATCGCTTCGGCGTACCGCGGCGTCTCCGCCACCGCTGCCCACCACGCGTCCCACGTGTCCGCGCCGGCCGCGAAACCATCTCGCTGCGTCACGGCGTCATCGCGCGCTGCGATGGCGGCCAGGGTGCTCTCGTCCCGCTGGTAGGACAGGTGGTCACCGTTGAGCAGGATGCCACCGGCGCGGAGGAGGTCCGCGGTCCGTCGGTGGACATCGACGAGCGTGCCCGGCTGGAGCCAGTGCAGGGCAGTCGAACTCACCACGGCGTCGAACGGTGCGTCCGCGATCGCAGGGTGCTCCGCCCAGCGCCGATCGGCGAGGTCGACCTCCGCGATCACGAGCCGACGGTCGGCGGCGGCGAGGTCCGCGGCGATGGCCAGGAGCGCTGGATCCTTGTCCGCCACCACTGCCGTGGCGCCAGGGACCGCGGCGAGGACTGCTTCCGCGAGCGCTCCGGTTCCGCCCGCGAGGTCGAGGATCCGCGGCGCGGTCGTCTCGGCGCAGACGTCGGCAACCACGCGGGCGATCGTGGCGAACCGCTCAGCCCGGTGCCGGATGTACGCGGTCTGCTGAGCATCCCACCGGGTCGCCAGGTCACGTGCCCGCGCGGTGTCGGCCTCGGTGGCGATCGGTGTGGTGGTTGTCGTCTCGGTCATGGGGTGGTTCCTTCCAGAGGGGCGAGTGGGACGGCCGGTGGTGCTGGCAGGCGGAATGTGAGGTGGATGTCACCGTCAGGGTCGTCGCGACGGGTGGTGTGGACGTCGTAGACCGTATCCAGGAGCGCGGGGCGGAGGACATCGGCGGGTGGGCCGGAGCCGACGACGCGGCCCGCGGCGAGGATCACCAGGTGGTCGCAGACGCGGGCGGCGGCCTCGAGGTCGTGCAGGACGACGACGACGGTCGGTGCGATGTGCGGCAGGAGTTCGAGGACTTCGAGCCGGTGTCGCAGGTCGAGGTGGTTGGTGGGTTCGTCGAGGAGGACATGGTCGGCACCGTGAGCGATCGCGCGGGCGAGGCCGACCCGCTGGAGTTCGCCGCCGGAGAGTGCGGCCAGGGAGTCGCCGGCTCGGTGCGTCAGTGCGACCGCGTCGAGGGCTGCCGCCACACGCTCGTCGGGGTCGACACCGTCGCCGCGGCCCGGGCCGACCTGGGCGAGGCCGCCGAGCGCGACCTCGTCCGCCACGGTGAGCGCCGGGTCCGGGTCGAGTCGCTGCGCCACGCTCGCGACGCGTTGCGCGATCCACCGGCGTGACCGGTGCCGGACATCCTGTCCGTCGATCTCGACACGGCCTTCCTGGATGGGGACGGCTCGGAGGAGCGCGCGGATCAGGGTGGTCTTGCCACTGCCGTTCGGCCCGACGATTCCGGTCACGGAGCCCGTCGGCGCATCCAGGTCGACGGTGTCCAGGAGCAGCCGCCGTCCGGCGCGCACCGTCACCGCGTGTGCGCGGATCACCGCAGTGCGTCGAGCTGCCGTGTGAGTTCAGCCGGGCCCGAGACCGACAGGGTCGAGGGCGGATCGGTGAACGGGAAGCGGAGTGCGACGATCCGGTGGTGGCGCACCGCGGAGAGGCCCGATGTACCCGGCGCCGTCAGGAAGCTGTCGATGGTGTCCTGCGCCGTGCCGCTCGAGTAGAGCAGGACGATCGTCTGCGGGTCGCGGGAGATGATGTCCTCGACACCTGCATCGAAGACGCGCTCGTGCGAGTCGGCGTACACGTTGCGCAGTCCGACCGCTCGGAACACCGGCGTCACCATGCTCGGACCGCCGTACGGCGAGAGGACGCTGCCGCCGGAGGACACGTAGAGGGCAGCGGCTGTTCCTCTGTCCTTCGGGGACTGCGTCGCGAGCGTGGCACGGCCCGAATCGATCGCATCGGAGGCCAGCGCCGGTTCGCCGAGCACTGTGCCGAGTGTCCGCAGTTCGCTCCAGACACGGCCGAACGTCGCCGTCCGGCTCAGGTCGGGACCGGGGTTCGCGCAGTACGCCGACGGGGTGTAGAGCGGGATCCCGGCAGCCTGGAGCGCGTCCCGGTCGACGGCGTTCGCGGGTGCGATCACCAGGTCCGGCTTCGCGCCGAGCAAGCTCTCCTGGGACACGACGGAGCCGCCTGTCGACGTCTGCTTCGTCGAGAGGGCGTGGAGGTCTGCGAGCTCGCGGTAGGTCTGCTTCGTGTAGAGGTCCGGAGCCAGCGGTGCGGTGACACCGACGATCCGGTCCACGGCGTGGAGCGCTTCGAGGTTCGGGAGTTCGTCGTTGTTCACGAGCACGATGCGTCGCGGGGTCGCGGTGATCGTCACCTGGGATCCGCAGTTCTGGATCGTGACGGGGAAGTGCGTGCCACCGCTCGAGCTCGTGCGCGGGTTCGGCTCGGTGGCTCCGGACGATGTCGTGCAGGCGCTCAGGCTGAGCACGGCGACGGTCGCCAGCAGACCGATCGCTGCTGCGACCGTGGTGGACCGGGTTCGGGTTCTCATGTGGGGCTTTCCGGTGGGGTGCGATGGACCGTGGGGTGGAAGGTCAGGGGGCTGTTGCGGGGGCGGTGCGACGCAGGAGGACCAACAGGAAGGGCGCACCGAGCACCCCGGTCACGACCCCGACGGGGATCTCCTGGGGCGCGAACGCGATGCGGGCCACGGTGTCAGCGATGACGAGCAGGGACCCACCGAGCAACGCCGACACCGGGAGCACCGCTCGGTGTCGTCCGCCGACGAGTTGGCGTGCCAGGTGCGGCACGACGAGACCGATGAAACCGACGCCGCCGACAGCCGCGACGATGACGCCGACCATCGCGGACACTGCGACCATCAGGCCGAGTCGCGCGCGTTCCGGGTCGATGCCCGCTGACCGTGCGGAATCGTCTCCGGAAGCGAGCGCGTCGATGAAGGGTGCGATCACCACGAGCGCGACCAGTCCGACACCACCCGTGATCGCCGCGGCGGCCAGGGCGATCGGCTGCACCGACGTGAGCGAACCCAGGAGCCAGAACAAGACCGACCGGGCGGCCTCCGGAGAGTCGCTCCAGAAGACGAGGAAGCTCGTCGCCGCGTTCAGGGCGTACCCGACCGCCAAACCGGCGAGCACGAGCCGAAGCGGCCCCCGACGGCTCGCGGTCCCGGCCAAGGCCACAACCAGGAGAACGGCACCGATCGCGCCCGCGAGCGCCGCACCGGAGAACACCAACGCGCTCCCCGACCCGATGACGAGCACCACGAGGGCGACGCCGGTACTGGCGCCGGAGTTGATGCCGAGCAGGTACGGATCGGCGAGGCTGTTCCGGACGAGCGCCTGCAGGACAGCTCCGGCCACAGCCAGCACGGCGCCGGCGATGATCCCCATCACGACGCGGGGTGCCCGCGTGCCCCACACGATCTCATCCGCCGACGCAGACCAGTGGCCCGCGCGGGCCCCGCTGACGTGCTCGACCAGGATGCCGATGACGTGCGTCGGTGCGATCGGCACAGGACCGATCATCATCGCTGCGACGGTGACCAGGGCGAGCACCACGGCGAGCACCGCGATCCGCACGGCCGCACGCCGACGGGCTCGACGCATCAGGCACAGGACCGCATCGATCCTGCCCGACCGCGACGGCGCCGGGAGGACCGTCGATAACCGATCGGGCATGAGACTCCTTAGTGATAACGAGTCTCATTACTAGCAGGTCGGCCAGGGTTTCACCAAGTCCTCGACGGTGCCGACGGACGCCCTGCGGCCGCCCCCAGCACAACGCGCTGGCGCACACGCGGGCGCCGACAGTGATGGCGGGTCCGAGAACTGATCGGGTCGGAACGATCCCTGGATGAGACAGCGGTCTTCCAGCCAGCGCAATGCGACTCGACTGAGCGAGAACCCCTCACTGCTCGACTCGCACCGACGGTCCGGTCGTCTCGTTGTTCCTTGCCCCGGCTCGCCGGGACGAGGTCGATCCCAACGCAAGAAGCCCACCGAGATCCTCGGTGGGCTTCTGTCATCGTGTCAGACACGTTTCGGTCGGGCTGACAGGATTTGAACCTGCGACCCCTTGACCCCCAGTCAAGTGCGCTACCAAGCTGCGCCACAGCCCGCGAGTTCCGGAGAACCCAGGACCCCGGAGGATCCTCGCCCGCGTCCGACCGGAGCGCGAGCGACCGGTCCAGCATAGCGGACGTCAGACCCCCTCCGTGCCACGGCGAGTCGCAGCAACGCGACCCGAACGACACGCTCAGCCCGGCCGCACCACCTCACGCCGCGCCGCCAACCACGGCAACCCGAGCCCCACGAGCAAGCCCCCGGCCCCGTCCGCCGCCAGGTCCCCGATCGTGTCGTCGTACCCGACGAAGATCTTCGCGTCGACGAAGTTGTGCCCGAGCCACTCCCCCATCTCCCAGACCGCGCCGACCGCGAGTCCCGCACACAGCGCGAGCACCGCGACGACCACCCGGCGCTCCCCGTGCGGGGCCGGCACAGCACGCAGGTCGGCACCGATGACGTAGAGGACGGCCGCGAGCAGTCCGGTCAGCACGACGTGCATGAACTTGTCCCACAGGAAGACGGTCGTGTACCACTCGAGCACGCTCGACCACCCGGCGACGAGCACGAGCACGCACACCGCCAGGTCGAAGACGGGTCGCAGCCCGAGCATGCGCGGCACCACGACCCCGAGCAGCGCGAGCGCCATGACCGGGAACGCCGTCCCACCCCACCCGACACTCGCCACGACGACGCTCACGAGCGTCAGGGCGCGCACCACGTCGGCCGCCAGGAACCGCGGCCGCAGGAAGGTCGACCCGAGCGCCCGGATCACGACGCCCACCGGACGACCGCGTGCACGGCGGCGTGGTCGGACGGCCACACGCCGCCCGGCCGCCGCACGTCGACCGCGACGCGGTCCACGGCCGCCCCAGCGGTCACGAGCACCCCGTCGATCCGCCGACCACCAACGCGCGGACTCCCGTAGTGCGGGTACGTCCCGTAGGGCTCACCCACCTGCCTGGAGGCCCGCCCCCAGCTGTCCTCGACCCCCGCCTCCGCCAGGGCTCGCCACGGTGCGGAACCGGCGGGGGTGTTCCAGTCGGCCATGACCACGGCGGGCAGGCCGCGCTGCCGGACGATCCGGCCGAGCAGTTCGGCGGACCGCAGTCTGGCCCACGGTGAGGCGACGTCGAGGTGGGTGGCGATCGCCAGGAACCGGACGCCGGTCGCGCGGTCGTCGACCACGGCGCCGACGGCGTGCCGGGGGAAGGACGTGGCCCACGACCGCGAGCCGGGGCGGTGGGGTGTGCGGGAGAGCGCCCAGGTGCGGCGCTCGACGACGACGAGGCGGGAGCGGTCGAGGAACAGGCCGACCTGTTCGCCACCGCCGCGCGCTCCTCGCCCGGCCAGGACGGGCTCCCAACCCGACCCCAGGCCGGCGGTGAGGTCGTCTGCCTGCGTGGGGAGGGCCTCCTGGACGGCGAGGACGGTGGGCGCTTCGGACGTGACGAGCGCGAGGACGGCGTCGCGGCGGCGATCCCAGGCGTCCGGGTGGGTCGACCGTCGCGGCACGCGGCGACGCACGTTGAGCGTCATGCAGTGCACCTCGGGCGACCGGACCGGTCCGATGAGCGGGCGGTCGTCGGGGTGGTGGGGCATGCATCCCTTCTACGAGACGACACCCGTCGGATTCTCAGGGACCTCTCCGCCTGGCTCGTAGGGTGGCCCGATGCGCTCTCGTTCCACCCCTCGTGTCCTCGTCGCGATCGCCGTCTCCGGCCTGCTGCTCGGAGCCGCCGGGTGCACGTCGAGCGAACCGGACACGAGCCGCCCGACCCTGGCGAAGGCCTCCGCCGACACCGTCACGGTGGCCGACGCTGCGGACGCCGCAGCGCGGTCGGTCCGGGTCAGCAAGGCGCTGTTCGCCAGCGCTCCGGGCGCGGTCGTCGCCCCGGCCGACGACGCCGACGGGATCCGCGACGCAGCGAAGACCGCGGCGAGCGCCCACGTCCCGGTGCTGCTGACGACCAAGAACAAGGACGCTGCCGTCGCCCGCGAGCTCGACCGGCTCGGTGCCGGCTGGTACCAGGCCGAGGGCGACGTGTCGCTCGACACGGACGTCGAACAGCGGCAGGCGCCGGACGGCGGTGACGCGCCGGAGTCGACCCGGGCCTCCCGGCAGGCGACCGTGGTGGTGGCGGACACGCGTGCGGACGCTGCTGCCGTGGCAACCGCGAAGGCTGCCGGTGCGCGGGTCGTGACCATGCCGAAGGGCGTGACCGACCCGGCTGCCGCACCCGACGTGGTGACGGCGCTGCACGAGCGGGCGAAGCACCCGACGGTCCTGGTCGGTGCGGCGTTCGACGCCCTGCCGGACCCGGAGTGGACGGTGCGGGCGGCCGAGGGCGGGTTCCAGCTGCGGAACGGCGGCCAGCGGCCGTTCGACGGGCACCGGTACGTCGCGCTGTACGGGGCTCCCGGGGCGCCGGCGCTGGGAGTGCTCGGCGAGCAGGGGCCGAAGCAGACCGTGCAGCGGGCCGAGCAGGTCGCGAAGCCGTACCGGGCCGAGTCCGACGAGCTGGTGACGCCCGCGATGGAGGTCATCGCGACCGTCGCCGCCGGGGACGCCGGCGCCGACGGCGACTACTCGACCGAACTGCCGGTCTCGACGCTCGAGCCCTACGTCGAGGCCGCCCACGATGCGGACATGCCGGTCATCATCGACCTGCAGCCCGGGCGGTCGGACTTCTTGTCGCAGGCGAAGAAGTACGAGTCGTTGCTGAAGAAGCCCGGTGTGTGGCTGGCGCTCGACCCGGAGTGGCGGCTCACGAAGGACCAGGTACCCCTGCAGCAGATCGGCAGCGTGTCGGCGTCCGAGGTGAACAAGGTCTCGTCGTGGCTGGCTGCGCTGGTCAAGCAGGAAGGGCTGCCGCCGAAGGCCCTGGTGCTGCACCAGTTCCGGCTGTCGATGATCCAGGACCGCTCAGCACTGCAGACCCACCCGGAGCTCGACATGCTCGTGCACGTCGACGGGCAGGGGTCGCAGCCGGACAAGCAGGCGACGTGGAAGGCGCTGCACCAGGGCGCGCCCGAGGGGCTGCACTGGGGCTGGAAGAACTTCCACGACGAGGACACGCCCATGCTAACGCCCGCGCAGACCATGCGGGACGTGCGGCCGACGCCGTCGCTGATCACGTACCAGTAGGGCCCGGTTGGTCCGGTTGTCCACAGCCGGGAGTCGCGACCCGCGTTTCGTCGGTCGGTGCTGACAGCATGGGGGCATGTCTGGTCTTGGTGTCGGGTCCACTGCGTCGTCTTCCGTCTCCCCCTCTGCGGACATCGCCGCCGAGGCGCAGCAGGCGCTCGCTGCGCTCACGGGGCGCCCCGACGCGGTGTTCCACCCCGGCCAGCTCGAGGCGATCTCCGCGCTGGTGGAGCACCGGCAGCGTGCCCTCGTCGTCCAGCGCACCGGCTGGGGCAAGTCGGCGGTGTACTTCCTGGCGACGCTGCTGCTGCGCCGACGCGGGGGCGGCCCGACGGTCCTGGTGTCGCCGCTGCTCGCCCTGATGCGCGACCAGGTCGCCGCTGCCGCGCGGGCCGGGGTCCGTGCGGTGTCGATCAACTCCGCGAACGCGCACGAGTGGGGTGAGACCCAGGCTGCCCTCGCCCGTGACGAGGTCGACGTGCTCCTCGTCTCCCCCGAGCGCTTGAACAACCCGAAGTTCCGCGACGAGCAGATGCCGACCCTGATCGCCCGGATGGGCATGCTCGTGGTCGACGAAGCGCACTGCATCTCGGACTGGGGCCACGACTTCCGGCCGGACTACCGGCGTCTGGCCGAGCTCATCCGGTCGCTCCCCCACGGCGTCCCCGTCCTGGCCACCACCGCGACGGCGAACGAGCGCGTGGTCGAGGACGTCGCCGAGCAGCTGACCGCCGGCCCGGCCGACCCGGTGTTCACGATCCGTGGGTCCCTGGCCCGCAAGTCCCTGCGCCTCGGCGTGCTGACGCTGCCCGATGCCCGGCAGCGGCTGGGGTGGCTCCTCGCCCACCTCGGCGACCTGCCCGGCAGCGGCATCATCTACACGCTCACGGTCTCGGCGGCCGAGGACATCGCCCGGCTGCTGCGCGACAACGGGTACGCCGTCCGCGCGTACACCGGGCGCACCGACACCGACGAGCGCGAGCAGCTCGAACAGCAACTCAAGGGCAACGAGCTGAAGGCCCTCGTCGCCACGAGTGCGCTCGGCATGGGGTTCGACAAGCCCGACCTGGGGTTCGTCGTGCACGTCGGCGCTCCGTCGTCGCCCGTCGCCTACTACCAGCAGATCGGTCGCGCGGGTCGTGCGACCGACAACGCCGACGTCCTGCTCCTGCCCGGGCGCGAGGACCGCGAGATCTGGCAGTACTTCGCCAGTGCCTCGATGCCGACCGAAGCCCGTGCCGCCGCCGTGCTGGGCGCCCTGTCGACCGACACCGCGATGTCCACCGTGGCGCTCGAGGGCCTGGTCGACATCAAGCGCTCCACCCTCGAACTCCTGCTCAAGGTGCTCGACGTCGACGGCGCCGTCCGACGCGTCACCGGCGGCTGGGTGTCGACCGGACAGCCGTGGGAGTACGACGCACCCCGGTACGAACGCGTCGCCGCGGCCCGTGCTGCCGAGGCCGCGTCGATGCTCGACTACGAGTCCACCTCGGCCTGCCGCATGCAGCTGCTGCAGCAGGACCTCGACGACCCCTCGGCCGAGCCCTGCGGCCGATGCGACAACTGCGCCGGGGCGTGGTTCCCGACCGCCGTGTCCGACACCGACTCGTCCGGAGCTGCGGCCGCGCTCGACAAGGTCGGCGTCGAGATCGCCCCGCGTGCCCAGTGGCCCTCGGGGATGTCGTCGCTCGGTGTCTCGGTGCGGGGCAAGATCGGTCCGGACGAGCTCGTGCAGCCCGGCCGTGCGGTGGCGCGTCTGACCGACCTCGGCTGGGGTGGTCCCCTGCGTGCACTGTTCTCGCCGTCCACCCCGGATGCCCCGATCTCGCGCGAACTCGTCGACGGCTGCGTCCGGGCGCTCAAGGACTGGCCGTGGGAGACCCGGCCGACCGGCGTCGTGGCGATGTCCTCGCGGTCACGGCCCGAGCTGGTGGGGTCCCTCGCCCAGGCGCTGTCCACGATCGGGCGGCTGCAGTTCCTCGGCACGCTCGGCCGTGCCGGCGGGACCCCTCGCGGCGACGGTGCGACGAACAGCGCCTACCGGTTGTCCGGCGTGTGGGACACCTTCGTGGTCGATCCGTCGCTCGCCGCCGCCCTGCAGTCGCACGAGGGCCCGGTGCTGCTCGTGGACGACCTGGTCGACAGCCGGTGGACGATGACCGTCGCCGGCCGGGAGCTCCGGCGCGCCGGGGCCTCCGCCGTGCTCCCGTTCGCCCTGGCCACGGTCGCGTAGCCCCCGCACCTGTTTTGCGACAGTCCACGTGTCGATCGACCCGTGGGTTGTCGCACACCTGGTCCGGCATCCACCGGAAACCGCTCCGGCGCGCAGCGGTCAGGACCCGCTCGACCCCAGTCCTGCGGCGAGCCACGACGAGAACACGCCGACGAAGAGGTCGAGCAGCAGCGCCCCACCCGCGACGAACAGTCCGGCGGCGGCCAGTCCGACGACGAACGCCCGCTGCGCACGGCCGACGATGAGCGCCACGAGGGTCATCACGAGGGCGACCAACGCCACGAACCCCGAGACCAACCACCACGCGAAGGAACCGCTGCTGGTGAACATGCTGACCAGTGCTCCGACGTTCCACAGCCCGGCTCCGAGCGCCACGACCGAGGGCACCACGAGCAACCACTGACCAGCCGAGTTCTCGCGCACCAGCCCATCGTGCCACGACGGTGCGCCACGGCGGCCGACGGCAGCCTCAGCGCCGCGCGGGCTTCGGGAACGTGGCCCGCATGTGGTCGCTCGTCAGCACGTCGCCGATGCCGACCATCAGCACCGAGAACAGGATCTGCTCGATGACCATCCAGAACGGGTAGAGCCCCGGGATCGCCGCGACGATCAGCGTCACGATCGGGAAGATCCGGCTGAACAACCGCAGCCGCTGGTACGCCCAGTAGTACCCGAGCTGCGCCCGCCAGGCGAACACGTAGAGCGTCAAGGTGATCAGCAGCACCACGGTGGACCGGAACCACACCGCCCACGACAGGGACTCCCCGGCGCGGGTCAGCAGCACCGCGACCACGATGGCGGTGAGGCCGACGACGGTCTCCGCGACGAGCAGCCACCGGATCCACCGGAACGAACGGACCGTGTCCGGGTGTTCGAGCATGTCCTCGCGGATCACGTACCCGGACTGCCGGCCTCCGGCCAACCGGTCGAGCCGAAGACGGCACCACACACGGTCGGCGAGCACACCGAGTCCGTCGTTCTGCTGCGTCACCAGTACATCGTGCCCCATCCCGGCGGTAGCGGCGGACGCGGCACCGGCACGAGCACCGATGCGGAACGACACTGTCGACGTCGGACGACCACGACGGTGTCGTTCTCCGTCGGCGCAGCGCAGCACAACCCCGCGCAGCCCCAACCCCGCGCAGCCTCAGCCTGCGCCCCGCTCAGTCAGACGGGACGAGTGCCGCGCCGCCCAGCACGGTGCCGGTGTCGGCGTCCAGCAGGACCAGGGAGCGGACCTCGTCGGGCAGCGTCCACGGCTCGCCGAGCACGACGGTCAGCCCCTGTTCGACCCCGTCAGCCTGGAACAGGTCGTAGGACTCCCCGACCGGCGTCCACATCGGCTTCGAGCCACCGCGCACCGTCCCCGCGGACAGCACGACGTCGACCGGGCCGCCCCCGCCGGTCTCCAGGTGGTCGATCTCCACCGCGAGGGTCTCGTCGCCCGTGTTCGCGGTGATCCGGACGTGCCCGGAGGCAGCCGCCCCGATGCCGACGATGTCACCGGAGACCGGCGGGACGCGCCGCCACCACGGGTCGATGGGTGAGCCGTCGACCGGACGGACGGGTTCGGGCTCGATCGGCTCCCCGAGGGCGTCGGACGGCGGCAGCCGGACGTCGGGCGACTGCGCCGGTTCGGGGCCCACTGCGTCGGCACGGGTGACCGGTTCGCCGTCGTCCGGTGCGTGCGAGCTCGTCCACAGGGACACCGAACCCACGAAGACCACCCCGACGAGGACACCCACCAGGGCGAGCCGACGTCGGTCGGCTGCCCACCGCCCGGTACCCACGCCCCCATGATGCCGCACCGGCGCGCCAGACCGGCCCCGGGCCTCCAGGCCGACCGCGGACGCGAACGCAGAACGCAGAACGCGCCCCGACGGATCGGGGCGCGTTCTGCGTGACGGGTGGGGAGGCTCAGCGCTTCCGGCGCTCGCGCACCCGCATGTTGACGTTGATCGGCGTGCCGGAGAAGCCCCAGACCTCGCGGAGTCGACGCGTGATGAAGCGTCGGTACTGCGGGTCGAGGAACGCCGACGTGAAGAGCACGAAGGTCGGCGGCTGGCTCGACGCCTGGGTGCCGAACAGGATGCGGGGCTGCTTGCCGCCGCGCACGGGGTGGGGGTGCTCCTGCACGAGCTCGGCGATGAAGGCGTTGACCTTGCCGGTCGGGATGCGGGTGTCCCACGACTCGAGGGCGGTCTCGAGCGCCGGCACGAGCTTCTCGAGGTGACGGCCGGTGCGGGCCGAGATGTTCACGCGCGGGGCCCAGGCGACGTGCGCCAGGTCCTGCTCGATCTCGCGCTCCAGGTAGCGGCGGCGTTCGTCCTCGAGCAGGTCCCACTTGTTGTAGGCCAGCACGAGGGCACGGCCGGACTCGAGGACGAGGTCGATGATGCGCAGGTCCTGCACGGACACCGGCTCGGTGACGTCGAGGACGACGACGGCGACCTCGGCCTTCTCGAGCGCGGCGGTGGTGCGGAGCGACGCGTAGAAGTCGGCGCCCTGCTGCATGTGGACGCGCTTGCGGATGCCGGCGGTGTCGACGAAGCGCCAGACCTTGCCGCCGAGCTCGATCTGCTCGTCCACCGGGTCGCGGGTGGTGCCGGCGATGTCGTTCACGACGACCCGCTCTTCACCGGCGGCCTTGTTGAGCAGCGAGCTCTTGCCGACGTTCGGGCGGCCGAGGATGGCCACGCGGCGGGGGCCACCGACCTCCTGCTTGGCGACGGCCGAGGTGTCGGGGAGCGTCTTGATGATCAGGTCGAGCAGGTCCGCGACGCCGCGGCCGTGTAGGGCGGACACGGGGTGCGGCTCGCCGAGGCCCAGGTTCCAGAGCTCGGAGGCTTCGAGTTCACGGCGCTCGTCGTCGGCCTTGTTCGCGACGACGATGACGGGGCGGTCGGTGCCGCGGAGCATCTTCACGACGTGCTCGTCGGTGGCGGTGATGCCGACCGTGACGTCCACCACGAACAGCACGGCGTCGGCGAGGTCGATCGCGACCTCAGCCTGGGCGGCGACGGAGGCGTTGATGCCCTCGGCGCCGGGCTCCCAGCCGCCGGTGTCGACGAGCGTGAAGCGCTTGTCGTTCCAGTCGGCCTTGTAGCTGACGCGGTCGCGGGTGACGCCGGGGACGTCCTGCACGACGGCTTCACGGCGACCGAGGATGCGGTTGACGAGCGCCGACTTGCCGACGTTCGGGCGACCGACGATCGCGAGCACCGGGTAGGCCGGCAGGTAGTGGACGCCGTCTTCGCCGATCTGGCCCGCTTCGAGCAGGGCGAGGTCCTCGTCCTCGAGGTCGTACTCCTCGAGGCCGGCGCGGAGCGCGGTGGCACGCTGCTCGGCCTCTGCCTCGTCGAGTCCGGCGAGACGCTCGCCGAGGGCGTCGTCGTACTCCGGGAAGTCGTCGTTGTCAGGATTGTCCAGCTGAGCCATCTTGTGTTCCTCGCGAGCGGCCGGGGCCGCGGTGTCGGTGGCCGTTGCCGGCCGGGCCGGGGGTCCGGCCGTGGTTGACCGTCCCGCCGGAGCGTTCTGGTCTGCGTCAGTGCGTGAGCGGCCCGCCGAGGCGGTCCGGTCTGCGTCAGTGCGTGGCCGCGCGGGCCAGGTCGACGACCGCCTGCACGGTCTGGTCGAAGTCGAGGTCGGTGGAGTCGAGCGTCGTGACGCCGTCGGCGGCGTTCATGAAGTCGACGACCTTCGCGTCCGCCGCGTCGCGACGAGCGAGTGCTGCGGAGGTCTCGGCGGCCGACTGGGTCGTGACCTCTGCCGAGCGTCGGGCCATTCTAACGGACTCGTCGGCCGTCAGCAGGATCCGGACCTCGGCGTCGGGTGCGACGACCGTGGTGATGTCCCGGCCCTCGGTGATGATGCCGGGGGCGTCGGTCTTCCGCATGACGGTGCGGAACAGCTGGACCAGGCGCTTCCGGACGTCCGGGAGCTTCGCGATGTGGGCCACTGCACCGGTGACGTCGGGGGTGCGGATGGCCTCGGTCACGTCGGTCTCCCCCACCTTGACGTAGTAGTCGTCGGGGTCGGTGCCGATGGCGTAGTCGAAGGTGTCCCAGCTGGCCAGGACCGCCGCGGCGTCGTCGAGGTCGACCCGCTGCTGCAGGGCGTGCCACGCGAGTGCACGGTAGGCGGCGCCGGTGTCCTGGTAGCCGTAGCCCAGGGCACGGGCGGCCGCACGGGAGACGCTCGACTTGCCGCTGCCGGCGGGGCCGTCGACGGCGATGACGATCTTCGCCACGTAGGCGCCGTCGGCCAGGCCGGACGGTATCGGGGCGCTGGTCGAGCCGGGCTCCCCGCCGGGCTCGCCGAGGCCGCCGGCAGGACCGCCGAGTGCGCCGCCGTCGCCGCTGCCGCTGAGCGGGCCGCCGGCACCACCCTGGCCCGGGGTCGGGAGGCCGGAGTCGGGCCCGTCCGGTCCGCCGGTCACACCGGAGTCGTTCGTCGCTGCGTTCGTGTCGTCGTTCAGGCCCATGCTGCTGCGATCCTCCATCCGCGCCCCTCGAGTTCCTCGACGAGTCGCTGTTCCTGCTCGGGCAGCACCGACACCTCGACGATGCCGATCTGTGCGCCCGGTGAGTGCTCGAGGCGCATGTCCTCGAGGTTGATGCCGATCTCCCCGATGAACGTCAGGAGTGCGGCGATCTGCCCGGGGGTGTCGTCGACCAGGACGACCACCTGGGCGAAGCGCTTGGTGGTGCCGTGCTTGCCCGGCAGCCGTTCGACCCCGCGGTTGCCGTCGGCGATGGTCTCGGCGATGGTGCGCGGCGATCCGGCACCGTCCGGGTCGTCGAGCGCGTCGATCACGCGGGTCAGGTCGTCGCGCAGGTCGGTGAGCACCGGCCGGATGTGCCCGGCGTTCGCGCCGATGATCTGCACCCAGAGCCCGGGGTCGCTCGCGGCGATCCGGGTGACGTCGCGCACGCCGCCGCCGGCCAGGCCGAGCGACCCGTCGGGGGCATCGCGCAGGCGCGAGGCCATCAGCGTCGACACGAGCTGCGGCGCGTGCGAGACGTACGCCACGGCGAGGTCGTGCGACTCGGGGTCCATCGGCACCACGGTCGCGCCGACGTCGAGCGCGAGGTCCTCGACCACCGCAGCTCGCTGGTACGTGATGCCGTCGTGTCCCGCGATCACCCACGGGCGTCCGACGAACAGGTCGGCGCGGGCGGCGGTCGGACCGCTGCGCTCGCGTCCGGCCATCGGGTGCGACCCGATGTAGCGGGAGACGTCGGCCCCGGCCGCCACCAGGGCGGCGAGCGGCCCGGACTTCACGCTGGCGACGTCGGTCACGACGGCGTCGGGGTGGGCGGCGAGCTCACGCTCGACCACCGTCGCGACGACGTCCGGCGGCACCGCGACGACGACGAGCTCCGGCTGGTCGCCGGCTGCCGGGCGACGCCCGGCGCCGTAGTCCACGGCGAGCGCCAGCGCGGCGGGCGAGACGTCGTCGAGGACGACGTCCACACCCTTCTCACGCAGGGCCAGACCGATCGAGGCGCCGAGCAACCCGGCACCGACGACCCGGACCGGGCCGCGTAGACGGCGGTCGATGTCGGTCGGGGTCACGTCGGTCACCGGGCAAGCCTACCGATCGAGGCTCGGGCATCGGTCGATGCCCGAGCGTCGGGGTCGGTCAGTCCGCCGACTCGTCCTCGTACTCGTCGTCGTCCTGGTCGAGTGCGACGTCGCGGTCGTCACGAGCGGACGGCTTCGCGTCGCGGACGGTGCTGAGCAGCTTGCCGACCTCGACCGTGCCGAGCTCGCGCATCTTGCCCGGCGGCAGGCTGCCCAGGTGCAGTGGTCCGAACGACCGGCGGACGAGTTCGAGGACCGGGTGGTCGACGGCCTCGAGCATGCGTCGGACGATGCGGTTGCGGCCGGAGTGCAGGGTGATCTCGACGAGCGACTCACCCCGCGAGGACTCGAGCAACCGCACCTTGTCGGCCTTGATCGGACCGTCCTCGAGCTCGACGCCCTCGGTCAGGCGCTGCACCACGGCGGGGTTCACGTTGCCGTGGACCTTCGCGATGTACGTCTTCTGCACGCCGAACGACGGGTGCGCCAGCACGTGTGCCAGGTCGCCGTCGTTCGTCAGGACGAGCAGCCCGGAGGTATCGGCGTCGAGACGGCCGACGTTGAACAGGCGCTCCTCGTAGCGGTCCACGAACTCGGTCAGGTCGCGGCGCCCGCGCTCGTCCTGCAGGCTCGAGACGACGCCGGTCGGCTTGTTCAGCACGATGTAGCGCCGCGACGAGTCGATCTGCACCGGCACGCCGTCGACGCTGATCGCGTCCTTCTCGGGGTCGACGCGACGCCCGAGGGCGTCCACGACCTCGCCGTTGACCGTCACGCGGCCCTCGACGATCAGGTTCTCCGCGACCCGGCGGGATGCCACGCCGGCAGCGGCGATCACCTTCTGCAGGCGCTCGCCCTCTGCCTGGAGGCCCGGCTCGGCCCCGGCAGGCGCCGTTCCGTCCGCCGCGTCCCAGTCCTCGATGATCGGCCGTTCGGGCGTGCCCTCGGCCGGGTTGCCCCGGTCGTCGCGCTGCCCGCTCGGCTTCGGCGTGGTGCGGTCGCTGTTGCGGACGCTCGTGGTGCCGCCGACGTAGCGGCGGCCGTTGTGCCAGACGCGGCTCTGCTGGCCGTCGGGGGTGCGGCGGTCGTCGCGGCCGCGGTCGTCCCGACGGTCGTCACGGGGTGCCGAGCTGGTGCGGTCGTCACGGCCGCGGTAGGCACCACGGTCGTCACGCGGAGCCGAAGCCCCACGGTCGTCACGACCCCGGTACCCACCACGGTCGTCACGCGGAGCGGAGTTGCCGCGGTACCCACCGCGGTCGCCGCCACCGGATCGGTCGTCGCGACCCCGGTACCCGCCGCGGTCGTCACGTGGAGCCGGAGCCCCGCGGTCGTCACGGCCGCGGTAGCCACCACGATCGTCACGCGGAGCCGAGTTGCCGCGGTAGCCACCACGGTCGTCACGCGGAGCCGCGCTCCCGCGGTCGTCGCGACCCCGGTAGCCACCACGGTCGTCACGCGGAGCGGAGTTGCCCCGGTACCCACCACGGTCATCGCGCGGAGCCGAAGCGCCACGGTCGTCACGGCCCCGGTAGCCACCACGGTCGTCACGCGGAGCGGAGTTGCCGCGGTACCCACCGCGGTCGCCGCCACCGGAACGGTCATCGCGGCCCCGGTAGCCACCACGGTCATCGCGCGGTGCGGAAGCCCCGCGGTACCCACCACGGTCACCACCACGGTCGTCACGCGGAGCCGAAGCCCCGCGGTACCCACCACGGTCGTCACGCGGAGCCGAAGCCCCGCGGTACCCACCACGGTCGCCGCCACGGTCGTCACGCGACGGGTACCCGCCACGACGGTCGTCGTCCCGCGGCGGGCGTGCGCCCCCACGGTCGTCGCGACCGTACCCGCCGGAGCGGCCACCGGCACCGGAGCCGGCCCCGCCGCGTCCGCCGGCCGGGCGGCCGGGGCGATCTGGGCCTCCTGAGCGTCCGTTGCGGTCGTCTCGGTCTCGGGGCGCGCCGCGCCCCCGGTCGTCAAACCCTGCCATCTGGGATCCTTTCGTTCTGCTCGAAGCCGTCCGCGCCGTCGTCCAGGAGGGGCGAGATGAGCGGCAGCTCGTCGAGCGAGTTGATGCCGAGCTGCTGCAGGAGCAGGTCGGACGTGACGTAGTTGATGGCGCCGGTCTCGGCGTCGGTGAACGACTCCTCGATGAGGCCGCGTGCCACCAGGGTCCGGACGACGCCGTCGACGTTGACGGCGCGGATCGCAGCGATCTGCGATCGGGTGATCGGCTGCTTGTAGGCGACGACCGCCAGGGTCTCGAGTGCGGCCTGCGACAGCCGCGAGGGGCGCTCGGCCTCGACGAACTGCTCGACCACGGGGTCCAGGTCGGCGCGGACGTAGAAGCGCCAGCCGCCCCCGACCTCGCGCAGTTCGAAGCCACGGCGGATCGTGCCGTCGACGCCGTCGAAATCCGCGACCAGGCGTTCGATCGCCTGGCGCACGGCGGGGACGGGCGAACCGACGGCGGCACCGAGCGCGACGAGCGACTGGGGCTCGTCGGCGATCATCAGGATGGCCTCGAGCTGGCGGTCGAGCGGGATGGCGGGGTGGGCCGGCGATGCAGCGTGTTCGGCGTGGTCGTGGATCTCGTGCTCGATCGCGCGGGCGTCGGCCATCTCGTCGGCGCCGCCGGGTTCGGCGCTGGACGTGTCGTGCACGTCATCCGTCATAGTCGGCTCCCAGGTTCGCGAGGCTCTCGTCGGACCAGTCCTCGGCGGTCCACCGCAGTGTCAGCTCCCCGAGCGGCTCGAGCTGCTCGAACGAGATCGACGCGTTCCGGTACAGCTCGAGGATCGCGAGGAAGCGAGCCACCACGATACCCGTCTGGTCGACGCCCGCGACCAGTTCGCGGAACGAGACACCCTCACCATCACGGGTGCGGAGGATCGAGACGACGATCGCGGCCTGCTCACGGATGCTGATGAGCGGCGCGTGCAGGTGGTCGAGGCCGACGGTCGGGATCTCCCGCGGGGCGAAGGCGAGCGTGGCGAGGGCGGCGAAGTCCTGCACGGACAGGGTCCAGACGAGCTCCGGCGTCCGCGCGCGGAACCGCTCCTCGAGCCGGACGCTGCGGACGTGCCGGCGCGACTCGATGCCCCACCGCTCCCCGAACCAGTCGGCGGCCTGCTTGAACGCCCGGTACTGCAGCAGTCGGGCGAACAGCAGGTCGCGGGCTTCGAGCAGGGCGACGTCCTCGGCGTCCACGAGCTCACCCTGCGGCAGCAGCCCGACGATCTTCAGGTCGAGCAGGGTCGCCGCGACGACCAGGAACTCGCTGGCCTCGTCGAGCTCGTCGGCGGACTCGGCCTGCCGGACGTACTGGATGAACTCCCCCGTCACGGCACCGAGCGAGACCTCGGTGATGTCGAGCTCGTGCTTCGTGATGAGCGACAGCAGGAGGTCGAACGGTCCGTCGAAGTTGGTGAGCCGGACCCGGAACCCCGGCTCAGGCGACGGCGCCACGCTGGACGAGCTCTCGTGCGAGCTGCCGGTAGGCGTGGGCGGCAGGGTGGTCCGGCGCGGTCTGCGTGATCGGTCGTGCGGACACCGTGGCGTCCGGGAACTTCACGGTGCGGCCGATGACGGTGTCGAGCACGCGGTCGTCGAAGGTGTCGACGACCCGCTCCATGACCTCGCGCGAGTGCAGCGTGCGCGAGTCGTACATGGTCGCCAGGATGCCGTCGAGCTTGAGCGCCGGGTTCAGGCGGTCGCGCACCTTGTCGATCGTCTCGATGAGCAGCGCGACACCGCGCAGCGCGAAGAACTCGCACTCGAGCGGGATGAGCACGCCGTGCGCAGCGGTCAGGGCGTTCACGGTGAGCAGGCCGAGCGACGGCTGGCAGTCGACCAGGATCACGTCGTAGTCGTTCGCGACCTTGCGCAGCACGCTTGCCAGGATCTGCTCGCGGGCGACCTCGTTGACCAGGTGCACCTCGGCCGCGGACAGGTCGATGTTCGCCGGGATGACGTCGAGGCCGGGGGTGTTCGTCGGCTGGATGACCTGGTTCGGGTCCTTCACGGCACCCATGAGCAGGTCGTAGACGGTGTGGATGTCGTGGGTGCGGACACCGAGGCCGGCAGACAGCGCACCCTGCGGGTCGAAGTCCACGGCGAGCACCTTGCGGCCGTACTCCGCGAGCGCGGCACCCAGGTTGATGGCGGTCGTGGTCTTGCCGACGCCGCCCTTCTGGTTGCAGAGCGCGATGATGCGGGCGGGTCCGGTGCTGTCGAGCTCCTCGGGCACGGGGAAGTCCCGGACGGGACGCCCCGTCGGACCGTGGGTGGTCGCGCCGGTGGGGTTGGTCGTCGGGTTCGGGCTCACCCCGTCATCGTACCGGCGACGTCGGGGTGGGCCGGGTCGCACCGCCGCACTGCTGCTCGTCAGGCAGCGCGCAGGGCGACGCGCATGCTGTCGACCCGCTCCGCGATCACGGGGTCGGCCGACCACCGCTGCTGCAGCCGGCCGACGAGCTCGCCGACCTGCTCGCGGTCGAGCCCCGGGTGCAGCGCCAGGCCCACCGTCAGCTCCGGTCCGGCGAACCGGCCGACCGGGTCGCCCGGCGCGAGTTCGACACGGGCCACGCTGGGCTCCCCTTCGACCGAGGCCGCGAAGGCACGGGCCACCTCGGGGTCCTCGAAGCACGGGGTCCACGGCAGGTCCTGCCCGAGTGCCCACACCGCCGGACGACGCAGCACGAACTCGGTCGGCGACTTCGGGTCGAGCACGACGAGCTGGGTGTCCTCGCTCGCCGCGGCCATCGCAACGCGGCGGGACTCCACCGGCACGGGGCGCGCGTCCGGGTCCCACGCGTGCATGGCGTCGACCGAGGTGAACGCGGGCATCACGCTGCGACCGTCGGGGCCGGCGACCGTCACGATCGAGAGTTCCTGGGTCTTGTCGACGAGCTTGCCCGCGTCGGTCTCCCCCACGTCGCCGGCCTCGGCGATGAGCGGGATGAGCAGGCGGGCGGAGCGGAGCGCATCGACGATCGCGGCCTGGGACGCACCGTCAGCGAGTGAGCCGATGGCCGCGACCACCGCGGGGTCGGCGAGTCCGTCGTCGTCCGCGAACGCGGTGTCGTGGTGGTCGAACGTGCGGCCTTCCCACGAGAACCCCGCCGAGTCCGCCGCCCCACCCGGGGTGTGCGCGTCGTCGGTCTCCGGCCCGGTGCCACGACCGTTCGAGATGCCCGCCACGGCGTTACTCCGAGGCGATGTCGAGAGCGGCGGGCAGCGTGAACGCCCCGGAGTACAGCGCCTTGCCGATGATCGCGCCTTCGAGCCCGTACGGCACGAGTTCGCGGAGCGCACGGAGGTCATCGAGGGTGGAGATCCCGCCCGAGGCCACCACGGGCTGGTCGGTCCGGTCGCACACCTGGCGGAGCAGTTCGACGTTCGGGCCCTGCAGCGTGCCGTCCTTCGTGACGTCGGTCACCACGTAGCGGGCACACCCGGCGGCTTCGAGGCGGTCGAGCACCTCCCACAGGTCACCGGCATCCTCGGTCCAGCCGCGGCTCGACAGCGTGGTGCCGCGGACGTCCAGCCCGACGGCGATCTGCTCGCCGTACTCGCCGATCACCCGCGCGGCCCAGTCGGGGTTCTCGAGCGCTGCGGTGCCGAGGTTCACGCGCGCCGCACCGGTCGCCAGGGCCGCTTCGAGCGAGGCGTCGTCGCGGATGCCGCCGGAGAGTTCGACGGAGACCCCCTCGACCTCGCGGATCGCGTGCGCGATCACCCGGCGGTTGTCGCCACGGCCGAAGGCGGCGTCGAGGTCGACGAGGTGGATCCACTCCGCGCCCTGGTCACGCCAGGTGCGGGCAGCGGCGACGGGGTCGCCGTAGCCGGTCTCGCTGCCCGCCTCGCCCTGGGTGAGTCGCACGGCCTGTCCGTCGACGACGTCGACGGCCGGCAGCAGGACGAGGGGCGGGGTGTCGGTGAGGTCGGTCATGGTCCTGTCGGTTTCGTTGCGGTGGAGAAGGGGCTGCGGACAGCCGGGAGGCCCGGGGCGCGTCCGGCACGGCCGTCGCGCCCGGTGCAGGCCGGGTTCAGAGCGAGCGGACCCAGTTGGAGAGCAGGCGGATGCCCGGCTCGCCGGACTTCTCGGGGTGGAACTGCGTGGCGGTGAGCGGTCCGTTCTCGACCGCGGCGATGAACGGCTGCCCGTGCTCGGCCCAGGTCAGGCGGGGCGCACGGAACGGCCCGTACGCCTCGAGCGGGAAGTCGGTCACGCCGTAGGAGTGCACGAAGTAGAAGCGCTCGTCGTGCAGGCCGTCGAACAGCACGGAGTCCTCGGGCGCCTGCACGGTGTTCCAGCCCATGTGCGGGAGCACCTCGGCCTGGATCTCCTGCACGGTGCCGGGCCACTGGCCGAGCCCTTCGACGTCGGCACCACGCTCGATGCCCCGCGAGAACAGGACCTGCATGCCGACGCAGATGCCGAGCACCGGGCGCCCGCCTGCCAGGCGGTGGTCGACGATCTCGCCGCCCTGCACGCCCTCGAGCTGGTCGATCACGGCCGCGAACGCCCCGACACCGGGGACGAGCAGGCCGTCAGCCTTGAGCGCCGCCTGCTTGTCCGACGTCAGGGTGACGTCAGCCCCGGCGCGCTCGAGCGCCTTGGCGGCGGAGTGGACGTTGCCCGACCCGTAGTCGAGGACGACGACGTTCGGCTTGGCGGCGGTCACAGGGCGCCCTTCGTGGACGGGATGCCGTCGACGCGCGGGTCCAGCTCGACCGCCTTGCGCATGGCCCGGGCGAACGCCTTGAACTCGGCTTCGGCGATGTGGTGGGGGTCGCGGCCCTCGAGCACGCGGACGTGGACGGTGATCCCGGCGTTGAACGTGATCGCCTCGAACACGTGACGGACCATCGAGCCGGTGAAGTGCCCGCCGATGCGGTGGAACTCGAAGCCCGCGGGCTCGCCGGAGTGCACCAGGAAAGGACGCCCGGAGACGTCGACGACGGCCTGGGCCAGCGCTTCGTCCAACGGGACCAGGGCATCGCCGTACCGGCCGATGCCGGACCGGTCGCCGAGGGCCTGCTTGATCGCCTGTCCGAGCACGATGCCGGTGTCCTCGACCGTGTGGTGCACGTCGATGTCGGTGTCACCCGTGGAGCGCACGCGCAGGTCGATCAGGGAGTGCTTGCTGAACGCGGTCAGCATGTGGTCGAAGAACGGGACGGAGGTCGAGATCGACGAGGTCCCGGTGCCGTCCAGGTCGAGCTCGAGTTCGACACTCGATTCGCTCGTCGAACGGCTGATCGAGGCGGTGCGGGCGGTCATGCGTCAACCCTAACCGGCGGCTGCTCGGCGGCGACCTGCCGCATGGCGTCGAGGAACGCGGTCGTCTCGGCTTCGGTCCCCGCACTCACCCGCAGGTGGTTCGGGATGCCGAGGTCGCGCACGATGACGTCGCGCTCGAGCAGCGCCTCGAACGCAGCGTTCGGGTCGGCGACACCGCCGAACAGGACGAAGTTCGACCAGGTCTCGTAGGTCCGGTACCCCATGGCCCGCAGCTCGGTGACCATGCGGTCGCGCTGCGCCTTGATGTCGTCGACCATCGCCAGCATCTCGGGGGCGTGCCGGAGTGCCGCGATCGCTGCCGCCTGGGTGAGCGCGGACAGGTGGTACGGCAGCCGGACCAACCGGACGGCGTCGACGACGGCGGGGTGCGCGGCCATGTACCCGACCCGGGCACCGGCGAACGCGAACGCCTTGCTCATCGTGCGGGAGACCACGAGACGCTCACGTGCGGGCAGCAGTGTGAGCGCGCTCGGAGCGTCGGACGGCATGAACTCGGCGTAGGCCTCGTCCACCATGACGATGCCGTCGGTCGCGTCGTAGGCCGCCGCGATCGTCTCGATGTCGAGCGGGGTGCCCGTCGGGTTGTTCGGCCCGCACAGGAAAACGATGTCGGGCTTGTGGTCGCGAATGGCTGCGACGACGGTCTCGGGCGAGATGCGGAACTCGTCGTCCCGCTGGGCCGGGATCCACGTCGTGCCGGTACCCGACGCGAGGATCGAGTGCATCGAGTAGGTGGGCGGGAACCCGAGGACCGAGCGACCGGGCCCGCCGAACGCCTGCAGGAGCTGCTGCAACACCTCGTTCGACCCGTTCGCCGCCCAGAGCTGCTCGGCGGTCAGGTCGTGCCCGAGGTAGTCCGCCAGGGACTGGCGGAGCTCGGTGAACTCGCGATCCGGGTACCGGTTGACCGTCAGCAGGGCCTGCCGGATCGACTCGACGATGTCAGCGGCGACGTCGTCCGGAACGGGATGCGTGTTCTCGTTGACGTTCAGCTGCACGCGGACGTGCTTCTGCGGGGCGCCGTAGGGGCTCTGCCCGCGCAGGTCGTCTCGGATCGGGAGGTCTTCGAGCGTGAATGCCACCGATCCATCGTAGGCCGCTGTCACCGTGCGACGACCAGCCGTCTGGACGGGGCTGCCCGAGTGACTACTCGCCGTCGGTGTACTTGGTGGGGATGGAGAGCTCTTCGCCGGCCTGCAGCGCCGAACCGTCGAGCGCGTTGAGGCTGACGACGTCCTGCACGAAGTCGCGCGGGTCGGAGTCGGGGGCGGTCTGCTCGGCGAGCTGCCAGAGCGTCTCGCCCGGCTGGACCGTCACGGTCTCGAAGTGGGTGCGGGCGCCGCCGGCGGTGGCGTCACCGGCCGAGGCCTGTCCACCGTTCAGCACGCCGAGGGCGACGACGACGAGGAGCGGGATCGCGGCGAGCGTCGTGAAGACGATGTGGCCGCGACGCGTCAGACGCAGGCGGGTACGCACGGCGGGCGCCGCGGTGCGCTGGATGTCAGCGATGGCGATGGTGCTCATGTCGTTCTTGCCTTCCCGTTCGGTGGAACCGAAGTCCTGTACCGAACATAGTTTCGAATCGGACGACGCACAAGTCCTGGGAGAGGATTTCTGCGGGGTTTTCTTGCGACACGCTCGAACAGGTGTTTGTCCGGCCCTGGCTGGTCGGATACTGTTTCGATCGACTGGGACAAGCCTGACGGGTACCACCGACATTCCCGCCGCGGCCGGACCGGCACCGACGAAAGCGAGACGACGTGGTGGACGAACTGCGGGGCCAGAAGCCGCTGACGCCGAAGCAGCAGGCGATCTTCGACGCGATCCGTGCGTCGATCGCCTCGCGGGGCTACCCGCCGAGCATGCGCGAGATCGGCGACGCCGCCGGGCTCTCCTCGCTCTCCAGCGTCTCCCACCAGCTCGGCCAGCTCGAGCTCGGTGGCTGGATCCGCCGCGACCCGAACCGCCCGCGTGCGCTCGAGGTCCTGGTTGACGAGCCGACCTCCGACGTCGGCGGCCCGGACATCGACGCCACGACGCTCGTGCCGCTCGTCGGCCGGATCGCCGCCGGTGTCCCGATCACCGCCGAGCAGCACGTCGACGAGATCATCCCGCTCCCCCGTCAGCTCGTCGGCACCGGCGAGCTCTTCATGCTCAAGGTCGTCGGCGAGTCGATGATCGACGCCGCGATCTGCGACGGCGACTGGGTCGTCGTCCGGTCGCAGCAGACCGCCGAGAACGGGGACATCGTCGCGGCCATGCTCGACGAAGAGGCGACCGTCAAGGTCTTCCGCCAGCGCGACGGCCACACGTGGCTGCTGCCTCGGAACTCCGCCTTCGAGCCGATCCTCGGCGACGCGGCCTCGGTGCTCGGCAAGGTCGTCGCGGTCCTCCGCTCCCTCTGACCACTGCTCGCGCCGCACCGGCGCGGGACGCCGTCGTCACCGTACGACGCCCCCTGCACGACGAAACGCCGCCGGATTCGGCGGCGTTTCGTGTGTTCCGGGGTGTCTCGGTGACACGACGGCGTCTGACGGACCTGTGACGGGCCTCCAGGCCGCGCGGCAGCGCTCACCAGCGCCAGCCAGTTGCCAGCGCCAGTCGGAGCCGAGGGTCAGACGGTCGGGACGGGCGTGACCACGTAGGGCTCGAGCTCGGTGACCTGCCGTTGGAAGACGCGCACCCGCAGGCGCGTGCCGTCCTCGACGTAGTCGACGGACTCGACCGAGCCGGTGTCGTGCAGCGACGACACCAGGTCACCGCGGTCGTACGGCACCACGATCGTCAGGTCCACGTCGGGCTCGGGCAGGCGGTCCTCGATGACGCTGAGGAGCTCCGGGATGCCCTCACCGGTGCGCGCCGAAACGAACACCGCGTCCGGCACGAGCCCGATGAGCACGAGGCGCTGCGCGTCGTCGATCAGGTCGGCCTTGTTGAACACGACGACCTCCGGGATGTCGCCCGCACCGACGTCACCGATGACCTCGCGCACGGTGGACAGCTGCGCCCCGGGGTCGGGGTGCGAGCCGTCGACCACGTGCACGATGACGTCGGCGTCGCCGACCTCTTCGAGGGTGGAGCGGAAGGCCTCGACCAGCTGGTGCGGCAGGTTGCGCACGAAGCCGACGGTGTCGGCGAACGTGTACTCGCGGCCCTTGGTGCTCTCGGTCCGGCGGACCGTCGCGTCCAGCGTCGCGAACAGCTGGTTCTGCACGAGCACACCCGCGCTCGTCAGTCGGTTGAGCAGTGACGACTTGCCGGCGTTGGTGTAGCCCGCGATCGCGACGCTCGGCACCTCGTTGCGGTTGCGCTCAGCACGCTTGGCCTCACGGGCCGGGGTGAACCCGGCGATCTGCCGACGGAGCTTCGCCATCCGCGTGTGGATCTTGCGGCGGTCGAGCTCCATCTTCGTCTCACCGGGGCCACGAGAGCCCATGCCAGCGCCTCCGGAAACCTGGCCACCGGCCTGCCGGGACATCGAGTCACCCCAACCGCGCAGTCGAGGCAGCAGGTACTGCAGCTGGGCGAGTTCGACCTGCGCCTTCCCCTCGCGGGTCTTCGCGTGCTGGCTGAAGATGTCGAGGATCACGGCCGTGCGGTCGATGACCTTCACCTTCACGACGTCCTCGAGCGCACGACGCTGCGAGGGTGCCAGTTCGGTGTCGGCGATGACGGTGTCGGCGCCGGTGGCCTTGACGACCATCGCGAGCTCCTGGGCTTTGCCCTTGCCCAGGTAGGTGGCCGGGTCCGGGTTCGGCCGGCGCTGGAGGAGCCCGTCGAGCACCACGGCACCCGCGGTCTCGGCGAGTGCCGCGAGCTCGCGGAGGGAGTTCTCGGCGTCCTGCGCGTCGCCCTGGGGGTACACGCCGATCAGGACGACCTGCTCGAGCCGCAGCTGGCGGTACTCGACCTCGGTGACGTCCTCGAGCTCGGTGGAGAGGCCGGCGACACGGCGCAGCGCCGCACGGTCCTCACGGTCGTACTGGTCGCCGTCGCCCGTCCAGCTGCGATCGTCGGTCGACCGCGTCTGGATCGCCTGGGCGGGCGCGAAGATGGACGATGCTGCGCGGTGGTCTGCGTTGCGCAACACCCTCTCGACGACACCGTCTGCGCTGTCGTCGTTGGTCTGGTGGTTCTGCTGATGGGTATCCGTCATCCTGTGCACAGGCTACCTCCGCAGGCCCGTCGACACACTCGGTTGCCGGTACGGTTCATCCATGGCGAACGACCACTACTTCTCGGCCAACCCCGAGAGCGACGTCCGGCCCCGCCAGGTGGACGTCACGCTCGCCGGTCAGCCCCTCACCCTGTCGACCGCGGCGGGGGTCTTCAGTCCCGACGGCGTCGACCGCGGCACGAAGGTCCTGCTCGGTTCGGTGCCGGCACCCGCTGCTGACGGAGCGCTGCTCGACATCGGCTGCGGCTGGGGGCCGATCGCGATCACCATGGCGCTGCAGTCCCCCGACGCCCACGTCTGGGGCGTCGACGTCAACGAGCGGGTGCTGGGACTCGCCCGGGCCAACGCAGCGACGGCCGGAGCTGCGAACGTCACGATCGCGCTGCCCGACGACGTGCCGGCAGACCTGCGGTTCCGGACGATCTGGTCGAACCCGCCGATCCGGGTCGGCAAGGACGAGCTGCACCAGATCCTGCTGACGTGGCTGCCCCGGCTCGAGGTCGGGGGCGATGCCTGGCTCGTCGTGTCGAAGGACCTCGGGGGTGACTCCCTGCAGAAGTGGCTCGTCGGCGCCCTCGGTCCGGGCTTCGCAGTCACGCGCGAGTCGACGGCCAAGGGCTTCCGCGTCCTCCGGGTGCAGCACAGCGCGTAGGGCGCGCGCGACGCGCCCGCGCCGCGCAGCGCGTCAGACCGTCAGACCGTCAGGTCGCCGGAGAACACGAGCTCGGCGGGCCCGGACAGCGAAACGTGCTCGCCGTCCTCGGTCGCCGTCATCCGCACCGTGAGCAGCCCGCCCGGCACCCGCACGCGCCAGGTGTCCGGCGCCCCCGCACCGACCCAGTAGCGCGTGGCGAGGGCAGCCGCCACGGCACCGGTTCCGCACGACAGGGTCTCACCGCTCCCCCGCTCGTGCACCCGCATGGTGATCTCGCCGACCCCGTCCTTGATGAGCGGGTCGCCCGGCAGCACGAACTCGACGTTCGCACCGTGCTCGGGCGCCGGTTCGAGCACCGGCAGGAACGTCAGGTCGAGGTCGGCCAGTTCGTCCTCGGTCTCGACGGCGACGACCACGTGCGGGTTGCCCACGTCGATGCCGATGCCGGGGCGCGCCCCATCGAGGTTCTTCGCCCGGACGAGCACGTCGTCGGATCCACCGCCCTCGATGCCCAGGCTCCAGCGGCCGAGGTCGGCCGCGAACCCGTTCGTGGTGCGCTGGATGTCGACCAGCCCCTTGCGGCTGCCGACCGTCAACGTCTCGCCGGGCGCCAGTTCGACCAGGCCGGACTCGGTCAGGTACCGGGCGAACACGCGGATTCCGTTGCCGCACATCTCGGCGACCGTGCCGTCGGCGTTGTGGTAGTCCATGAACCACGTCGCCTCGGGTTCGACGGCGACGAGCGCGCGGCCCTCGGGGATCGCTTCGGACCGCACTGCGCGGATCACGCCGTCCCCGCCCACGCCGAAGCGTCGGTCCGCGATGGCACGGATCCGCTCGGGGGTCAGGTCGACGGTGGCGTCGGGGTCGGCGAACAGGACGAAGTCGTTGCCGGTCCCCTGGCCCTTGGTGAAGTGCAGCTCGGTCACGGCACGATCCTACGGGCCAGTTCCGTCAGGTCACCGCGGTCGGCCCCGGTGACGTCGAGCGTCTCGGCGTCGGCGTACCGGCGGAACCACGACACCTGCCGGCGGGCGTACTTGCGGGTCGCGATGCCCGTCGCCTCGACGGCCTGCTCGCGGGTCGACGTGCCGGCGAGCACCTCGAGCGCCTGCGAGTACCCGATGGCGCCACGCGCGGTCCGGCCCTGCTCGAGTCCCAGCCCGCGGAGCGCCGCGACCTCGTCGACGAGTCCGGCGTCGAACATCCGCGCCGCGCGCTCGTGCAGCGCCGACACGAGCTGCTCCCGGTCGCGTCGCAGGTGCAGGATGCGGGACGGTCGCCAGGCGCGGGGCGCGGCCGGGAGGCTCGGGGTCACGACCTCGGATCGGCTCGCGATCTCGAGTGCACGGATCAACCGCCGTGGGTTGCGTGCGTCGATCGTCGCGGCGGCCGCCGCGTCGAGGGCACGGAGCCGTTCGAGCAGGATGCCCGGGCCGAGCGCGTCGTGCTCGCGCTCCAGCTGCGCACGGAGCTCGGGGTCGGTACCCGGGAACGCCAGGTTGAACAGCACCGCGGAGACGTAGAGCCCGCTGCCCCCGACCAGGACGGCCACGCCACCGTCGGCCTGGATCCGGTCGACGTCGGTGCGTGCAGCCACCTGGTACGCGGCGACGCTCGCCTCATCGGTGACGTCGAGCACGTCGAGCTGGTGGTGCGGGATGCCGTGCCGCTCGGCCGGCGGGAGCTTCGCGGTGCCGATGTCCATGCCGCGGTACAGCTGCATGGCGTCCGCGTTGATGATCTCCGCGTTGCGACCGGTGGCACGCAGGCGCTCGGCGATCGCGATGCCGAGGTCGGACTTCCCCGTGCCCGTGGCTCCGACGACCGCGATCAGGTCGGCCTCGACGCCGGTACCGGTACCGGACCCGAGCGTCGAGCCGCTCGACGGCACGCCAGCGGTGGGCTCAGCGTCCGACACGGAGCGTGGGCAGCCCGAGCGAGACCGGACGTGGGCCGTCGGCTGCGGCGCCGGCCGGGGTCGGCACGCCGCAGCTCTCGGCCTGCGCGCGGTCCCAGGCATCTCCGGCCCGGGTTCGTCGGATGCGCAGCGGGGCGTCGTCGTCGGCGAGCAGGAAGTGCGGTGCCGCCCGGGTGATGTCGACGGTGACGACGTCGCCGGGGCGCGGGACATCGGACCCGGCGGGCACCGTGAAGTGCACGAGCCGGGAGTCCTCCGCACGACCGGAGAGCCGGCGGGTGGCGTCGTCCTTGCGGCCTTCACCCGAGGCGACGAGCACCTCGACGCTCCGGCCGACCTGCTGTGCGTTCTCTTCCGCCGTGATGCGTTCCTGCAGGGCGACGAGTCGCTCGTACCGCTCCTGCACGATGTGCTTCGGCAGCTGGTCGTCCATCGTCGCCGCGGGCGTGCCGGGGCGGATCGAGTACTGGAACGTGAACGCCGAGGCGAACCGCGCCTGCTCGACGACACGCAGGGTGTCCTCGAAGTCGGCGTCGGTCTCGCCGGGGAACCCGACGATGATGTCGGTGGAGATCGCCGCGTGCGGGATCTTCGCGCGGACGCGGTCGAGGATGCCGAGGAACCGCTCGCTGCGGTAGCTCCGGCGCATGGCCTTGAGCACCCGGTCGGAGCCCGACTGCAGCGGCATGTGCAGCTGGGGCATCACGTTCGGGGTCTCGGCCATCGCGTCGATGACGTCGTCGGTGAACGCTGCCGGGTGCGGGCTGGTGAAACGCACGCGCTCCAGCCCCTGGATGCCACCGGTGGCCCGCAGCAGCTTGCCGAACGCCTGTCGGTCGCCGAACTCGACGCCGTAGGAGTTCACGTTCTGCCCGAGCAGGGTGACCTCGATCGCACCGTCGTCGACGAGCGCCTGGATCTCGGCCAGGACGTCACCGGGGCGGCGGTCCTTCTCCTTGCCACGCAGCGAGGGGACGATGCAGAACGTGCAGGTGTTGTTGCAACCGACCGAGATCGAGACCCAGCCGCTGTGCGTCGAGTCGCGCTTGGTGGGCAGCGTCGACGGGAAGACGTCGAGTGCCTCGAGGATCTCGATCTGCGCCTCGTCGTTGTGCCGCGCCCGCTCGAGCAGGGTCGGCAGCGATCCCATGTTGTGCGTGCCGAAGACCACGTCGACCCACGGCGCCTTCTCGAGGATGACGTTCTTGTCCTTCTGCGCCAGGCACCCGCCGACGGCGATCTGCATGCCGGGGTGTTCGCGCTTGATGCCCGCGAGTTGTCCGAGATTGCCGTACAGCCGGTTGTCCGCGTTCTCGCGCACCGCACAGGTGTTGATGACGACGACGTCGGCCTGTTCGCCGTCCGCCGCGGTGTAGCCCGCGGCCTGCAACGACCCGCTCAACCGCTCGGAGTCGTGCACGTTCATCTGGCACCCGTAGGTGCGGACTTCGTAGGTGCGGGGGCGCGCTGCGACGGTGGCCATGGTCGTCCCAGTGTAGGTCGGAGCGGCTACTCGAACCGCACGGTCCCGCGGCCGGAAGGCGGCCGTCTGCCGCCGCCGTCGAGTGCGCGTGCGACAGCGATCCGGACGACGCCGGAGCTGTAGCCCTTGCGCATCAGGAAGCCGGACAGCCGGCGTTCCGCGGTGGCCCGGTCAAGGCCGCGCATCTGCGGCGCTCGCTTGTCGGCGAGTTCCTGCGCGCGGAGGAACTCGTCGTCCTCGTCGTCGGCGGCTTCGTCGAGTGCGGTGTCGATCGCCACCTGGTCGATCCCCCGGCGTCGGAGTTCGGTGACGACCCCCTGGCGGCCGAGGCCCTTGCGCGCGTGCAGCCGGTCGACCAGGTCGGTGGCGAGGGCGACGTCGTCCAGGAGCCCGACACGGGTCAACCGTTCGATCTCGTGCTCGACCACGTCGGGGTCGAGGTCCTGCTGCAGCAGCAGGGTCCGCATCTCGGACTCGCTCACGCCCTTGCGCCCGAGGGCACGCAGGCTGAGCCGTTCGGCGTCCGCGCGCTGTTCGTCGAGCGGACGAGGTGCGTCGGCCGGGTCGATCTCCTCGCCGCCAGCGATGGAGAACACCGACGCGGTGGTGGCGTCTGCGGTCTCGGAGTCGTAGCCGTCCTGCTCGGCACGGGTCGAGCGCCCGCTGCCGTCACCGATCACGGGCGACACCCATGCTGCTGGGCCCCGGGCACCGTGCAGGGGCACCGGCGAATCGGCGTCGAAGGGTGCCGGGAACTCGTCCGGCCGAGCGTCGCCGGATTCGGGCAGTGCCCACCCGTCGACGTCTCGTGGTTCGTCCGGTGACACCGGCGGTGCGGGGATCGCGGGCGTCACCGGGGTCACGGGAGCGCGACGACGCGACCTCGCACCGAACAGGTCGGTGACCGGTGCGAGGCCGTCGTCGTCGTGGTCGGTGCTCACGCGCCCTTGCGCTCCGCGAGCTTCGGCGCGATCGACTCGACCGGGGCGTCCTCGGCCTTGGCGCCGCCGACGCCGAGCTTGGCGAGGATCTTGCCTTCGATGTCGGCAGCGATCTCGGGGTTCTGGATCAGGAAGGAACGCGAGTTCTCCTTGCCCTGCCCGAGCTGGTCGCCGTCGTACGTGTACCAGGCGCCCGACTTCTTGACGATGCCGTGGTCGACACCGAAGTCGAGCAGCGAGCCTTCGCGCGAGATGCCGACGCCGTACAGGATGTCGAACTCGGCCTGCTTGAAGGGCGGCGCCATCTTGTTCTTGACGACCTTGACGCGCGTTCGGTTGCCCACCGCGTCGGTACCGCTCTTGAGTGTCTCGATGCGACGGATGTCGAGGCGGACGGACGCGTAGAACTTCAGCGCCTTACCGCCCGAGGTGGTCTCCGGCGAACCGAAGAACACGCCGATCTTCTCGCGCAGCTGGTTGATGAAGATCATCGTGGTCTGCGTCTGGTTCAGGCCACCGGCGAGCTTCCGCAGTGCCTGCGACATGAGGCGGGCCTGCAGACCGACGTGCGAGTCACCCATCTCGCCCTCGATCTCGGCACGGGGCACGAGGGCCGCGACGGAGTCGATGACGATGAGGTCGATGGAGCCGGAGCGGACCAGCATGTCCGCGATCTCGAGCGCCTGCTCGGCGGTGTCGGGCTGCGACACGAGCAGGGCGTCGATGTCGACACCGAGCTTCTTGGCGTACTCGGGGTCGAGCGCGTGCTCGGCGTCGATGAAGGCCGCGATGCCACCGGCGCGCTGGGCGTTGGCGATGGCGTGGATGGTGAGGGTCGTCTTACCCGACGACTCCGGGCCGTAGATCTCGACGATACGGCCGCGGGGCAGGCCACCGATGCCGAGCGCGACGTCCAGCGCCACCGACCCGGTCTGGATGACGTTGACGGGGGCGCGTTCGTCCGAACCGAGGCGCATGATCGCACCCTTGCCGAACTGCCTGTCGATCTGTGCGAGTGCGGTCTCGAGGGCCTTTTCGCGGTCTGCCGGTGATGGCATGGGGTGCTCCTTCGTGCTCGTGTTCGGCCGCCTGTAGGCTGTCGCGTCCACGCCGGCCGATGGTGCAAGGCCGATGGTTCTGCGACAAGGCTTCGGGCTGTTCCCGATGTCCATCAACCTATGGCGAGCCACCGACATCACTGCCGACGGTCACGCGATCTGTGGATGGAGCATCCGGGCGACGCCGCTGTGGAGGAAGTTACCACCGATCGAACACGCGTTCGAGCAACACGCCGAACACAGCTTCGGGTGCCGGACCCGCAGGACCGCGCTCAGTCCTGGGGTTCGGCCAGGCCCTTGCCGTGCCGACGGTCCATCGGGACGTCCTGCGAGTCGCACAGGGCATCCCACACCCGGCGGGCGTCGATGCCGGCGGCAAGGGCGTCCACGGCCGAGCGACCGCCCAGCCCCTCGAGCACGACGTCACGGGTGACCACGGACCCGTAGGCCTCGCCGAACACCTGGTCGACGGCTCGCCAGAACTCACTCACGCGCATCCGACCAGCCTAAGCGCGTCGTCGCGGGCCGGAACGCAGAACGCCCCCGCCGGGAAGGACCGGCGAGGGCGTTCGGTGCAGTGCGGTCAGCGCACCGCGAGGTCGTTGTCGAACTCGGCGACGAGGTCGTCCGGGAGCGTGTCGGGGACGGGGGTCAGCCCCTCGACGATCGCGAGGCGGTCGCCCACTTCGCGCATGATGGTCGAGATGGGCGTGTCCAGAGCATCCGCGACGGACGCGAGGATCTCCGAGCTGGCTTCCTTCTGCCCACGCTCGACCTCACTGAGGTACCCGAGCGCGACACTGGCCTTGGACGCGACCTGACGGAGGGTCCGGCCCTTCTGCAAGCGGAAGTCCCGGAGCACATCGCCGATTTCCTGACGAACGAGAACCATGAGAACTCCTCCTCTCTGTCGTCTCCGCGCCCGCTCGGTCCGGTGGAACGAGTTCGGGTTCAGCAACAATAGCGTTGCCGGTTGCAGCATGTTAGCCAGGCTGGCTGCCGTACTGCTGGAGATTTCGTGAGATGTAACCCAGTGGAAACGGGACCTATTCCCGGCCCCGGATCTCGGACGACATCCGTGCAAGGAGTTCGGAGACGGTGGCGTGACGGATTGCTCCCCGGTCACCGTCGAGGTGCAGCTCGAAGGCCTCGGCGCCCGCGGCGGAGGCGATCCCCACGTACACGGTGCCGACGGGCTTGCCGTCCTGCGGGTCCGGGCCGGCGACACCCGTCGTGCTGATCCCCCACGTTGCGGGCTCCCCGTCGACGGACAGCGCGATCCGGACACCGGCGGCCATCTGCCGGGCGACCTCCGGGTGCACGGCGCCCTCGGCCTCGAGCAGGTCCTCCGAGACCCCGAGCACGGAGTGCTTCACGGGCGTCGCGTACGCCACGACGCCACCGTGGACGACGGCGCTCGCCCCGGGCACGTCGACGAGGGTCGCGACGACGAGTCCGCCGGTCAGCGACTCCGCCACGGCGAGGGTCTCGCCCCGCGCCGTCAGTTCGGCGATGAGACCCGGTGCGACCGGCTCGACGGGCGCGGCCTCGGTCGAACGGTCGGGCCCGGTCATGCGGTGGTGCGGTTGTGCTTCCATGCCTGCCAGAGGTAGTCGATCCCGCTCAGGACCGTTGCCAGGAACGCGGCGGTCATGAGGATGCCGTTGACCCAGTGCGCCCAGTCACCGACCAGGTTCCACCACGGGAACAGCGCGGCCGTCAGCGCGACGGCCTGCAGCACGGTCTTGATCTTCCCGCCGCGGCTGGCCGGGATCACCCGGTCGGAGAGCACCGCGAACCGGAAGACCGTGATGCCGATCTCCCGCACCATGATCAGCACGGTCACGTACCAGGGCAGTTCATGCAGGATGGACAGCGCGACGAGCGCACCCCCGATGAGCACCTTGTCGGCGATCGGGTCGACGAGCTTGCCGAAGTCCGTGACCAGGTTCTGCCGACGGGCGATGATGCCGTCCGCGCTGTCCGTGACGATCGCCACGACGAAGACGACCGCGGCCCAGATGCGCAGGGGCCCGTCGTTCCCGGCGTCGGTGAGCAGCAGGACGAAGAACAGCGGCGCCATCAGGATGCGCACCACCGTGATGATGTTCGCGACGTTCGCGGTCGACGCCGGGCCGGGCCCCTTGCGCAAGAGCCGCCCGCGCCACGGGAACCGTGCGCCGTGCGTGGTGTTCGTGCTGTCCGAGGCGGTCATCGCCGTCACTCCCTGCCCGTCAGTCCCCACGCGTCCTCATCGGGCTCGTCGTGGACTTCATCGTACCCGCGGGTCATGTCCCCGACGGGGTCGGCACCGTACCGGTCACCGTCGCCGGACGGCGTCGGTGCCGGCGCTGCCGGAGCGGCCGCGGCGGGCGGCTCCTCGCCGCGGAGCTTCGCGAGCACCGCGGGCAACTGGTCGGCGGTCACCAGGACGTCGCGGGCCTTCGAGCCCTCGGACGGTCCGACGATGTCGCGCGACTCCATCAGGTCCATCAGGCGACCGGCCTTGGCGAAGCCGACGCGGAGCTTGCGCTGCAGCATCGACGTCGAACCGAACTGGGTCGACACGACCTGTTCGACGGCCGCGAGCAGCAGTTCGAGGTCGTCGCCGATGTCGGCGTCGATCTCCTTGCGCTCGACCACGGCCTGGACGTCCTGGCGGTACTCGGGCTGGGCCTGCCGTGTGACGTGCTGGACGACCTCGGCGACCTCGCCCTCCTGCACCCAGGCGCCCTGCACGCGGAGCGACTTCGACGAACCCATCGGCAGGAAGAGCGCGTCGCCCTGACCGATCAGCTTGTCGGCGCCGGGCTGGTCGAGGATGACGCGGGAGTCCGTGACGCTCGTCACCGCGAAGGCGATGCGCGACGGCACGTTCGCCTTGATCAGGCCGGTGATGACGTCGACCGAGGGCCGCTGCGTCGCGAGCACCAGGTGGATGCCGGCGGCGCGGGCGAGCTGGGTGATGCGGACGATCGATTCCTCGACGTCACGCGGTGCCACGAGCATCAGGTCGGCGAGCTCGTCGACGACCACCAGCAGGTACGGGTACGGCTTGAGCTTCCGCTCGCTGCCCGCCGGCAGGACGATCTCGTTGTTCTCGATCGCCTTGTTGAAGTCGTCGACGTGGCGGAACCCGAACGACGCCAGGTCGTCGTACCGCATGTCCATCTCCTTCACGACCCACTGCAGCGCTTCGGCCGCCTTCTTGGGGTTCGTGATGATGGGGGTGATGAGGTGCGGGACGCCGGCGTAGATCGAGAGCTCGACGCGCTTCGGGTCGACCAGGACCATGCGGACCTCGGACGGCTTCGCGCGCATCAGCAGCGACGTGATCATCGAGTTGATGAACACCGACTTGCCGGAACCGGTGGAGCCGGCGACGAGCAGGTGCGGCATCTTCGCCAGGTTCGCGACGACGAAGCCGCCCTCGACGTCCTTGCCGACGCCGATCGTCATCGGGTGCTTCGACTTGCGCGCGGCGTTCGAGCGCAGCACGTCGCCGAGCGAGACGATCTCGCGGTCGGTGTTCGGGATCTCGACGCCGATCGCGCTCTTGCCCGGGATCGGCGACAGGATGCGGACCTCGTTCGAGGCGACCGCGTACGACAGGTTCTTCGACAGGGCCGTGACGCGCTCGACCTTGACGCCCGGGCCGAGCTCGATCTCGTACCGGGTGACCGTCGGCCCGCGGGAGAACCCGGTGACCTTCGCGTCGACCTTGAACTCGGTGAGCACCCCGGTGATGGCGGCGACGATGTCGTCGTTCGCCTGGCTGCGCGCGACCGAGGGCGTGCCGGAGCTCAGGGTGGTGGCGGCCGGCAGTCGGTACGGCTTCGACGGGTCGTCGTCGGGCCCGGCGGCGGCCGCGCTCAGCTCGGCGGCGGCGTCGATGTCCTCGGGCTCGTCGACGACCTCGGGCTCGGACAGCACCTCGGGCACCGCGGGACGGATGTCGGCGGTCGGCTCCGGGCGCGCGGGGACGTCGGTGCCGAACGCGCGGAGGGCCTGCTCGGCGTCCTGCAGGTCCTGCTCGACGGAGTCGTTGAGGTTGACCGACGCGGGCTCGGCCGGTGTCACGTCGACGAGCCCTGCGGCGGCACCGGCGTTCGGGCTCGGAACGGGGGCGACGGGAGCAGCGGGCGCGACGGGCGCGGCAGCGGGCGCGACACCGGTGGCCGGCGGGAGCACCGGGCTGTCGTACGCCGGGTCCTCTTCGCGTCCGGACTTGTTGCGGCGCCACCACGGCACGTTGTCGCCGCCGGCTTCGGCGTCGGCAGCGGCCTGCTCGTCACCGAACCCGAGGTCGTCGAACAGCTGGAAGTCGGCGTCGCCCTTCTTGCCGCGCTTCGAGGTGCGAGTGCGGGCGACGGGCTCTGCCACGGCGGCGGCAGTGTCCGCGTCCGGCTCGGCAGCGGGCGCCGGGGCACCGAACAGGTAGGCGTAGAGCTCGTGCAGCCGGCGACCGAGCTTGTTCGGCGGCGTCTTGGTGATGATGAAGAGCGAGAGCACGAGCAGCACGATCGCCACGGGCACGGCCACCCACGCGGTCGCGATCGTGACGAGCCAGCCGATGACCACCCAGCCGAGCACCCCACCGGCGGCAGCGAGCGCGGGCATGCCGTCGGCCGCGCTCGGTCGGCCGCCGAAGACGTGGCAGAGCGAGGCGATGGAGACGATCAGGATGCCCAGACCGATGCCGATCCGGGTGTTGTCGTGCACCGAGGCCGGGTGCCGGAACAGCCACCCGGCGAACACGATCATGATGACCGGCAGGGCGAATGCCAGGCGGCCGAACAGCCCGCCGAACGTGTACGCGTCGAGTGCGACGGAGACGCTGTTGGTCGGGTTGAGCCACTCGACGACCCCGCCGGCGATGGCCAGCAGGAACAGCAGGAACGGGAACCCGTCGCGCCGCTGGTCCTTCTCGAGGGTCTCCTTGCCGAGCAGCCGGAACATCGCGCCGACGCCGTGCGCCATCGCGAGCCAGAAGGTCACGAGCGGGTTCTGCTCGCGGAACACCGGCGTGGGTGCGGCCTGCGGCAGCTTCTTCGTCGTGGCCTGGGTGCGCGACGAACCGCGCGTCCCGTTGCCACGGGACGACGTGGACGCGCGCGAGCGCGTGGTCGACTTGGTGCCTCCGGCCATGGGCAGAACCCTAACGCCCGCCCAGGACAAACGCAGGAAGGCCCGCCGCAGCGTCCGTGACGGACGCTGGACGGGCCTCCAGGGCGGGGACGGAGGCTACGCCTCGATGACCACCGGGACGATCATCGGACGACGACGGTGCTTCGTGTTCACCCAACGACCGACCGTCCGACGGACGACCTGCGCGAAGGCGTGCGAGTCGCGCGTGCCGTTGGCTGCGGCCTCGGAGATCGCCTTGGCGATCTGCGGACGCACGTCGTCGAAGACGGAGTCGTCCTCGGCGAAGCCGCGCGACTGGATCTCGGGGCCGATCACGCACTGCCCGGTGGTGAAGTCCACCGCGCAGAAGACCGAGATGAAGCCCTCTTCGGCCAGGACACGGCGGTCCTTCAGGTCGGCGTCGGTGATCTCGCCGACGGTGGAGCCGTCGACGTAGACGTAGCCGATGTCGAGCTGGCCGGCGACCGTTGCGACGCCGTCCTTCAGGTCGACGACGATGCCGTCCTGACCGAGGATCACGTTGCGCGGCGGGACGCCCGTCTGGATCGCCAGGTCGGCGTTCGCGTACAGGTGACGGTGCTCGCCGTGGACGGGGAGCACGTTGCGCGGTCGCAGGATGTTGTAGCAGTAGAGCAGTTCGCCGGCCGAGGCGTGTCCGGAGACGTGCACCTTGGCGTTGCCCTTGTGCACGACCTTCGCGCCGAGCTTGGTCAGCCCGTCGATCACGCGGTACACGGCGTTCTCGTTGCCCGGGATGAGCGACGACGCGAGGATGACGGTGTCGCCCTCGCCGATCTCGATCTGGTGCTCGAGGTTCGCCATGCGGGCCAGGACGGCCATCGGCTCACCCTGCGACCCGGTCGACATGTAGACGATCTGGTCGTCGGGGACGTTCTTCGCCTTCTTCGTGTCGATGAGCACGTTCTCCGGCACCCGCAGGTACCCGAGGTCGGCGGCGATCGTCATGTTGCGGATCATCGAGCGGCCCATGAACGCGACCTTGCGGTTCGCGGCCGCGGCGGCGTCGAGGACCTGCTGCACGCGGTGCACGTGGGACGAGAAGCTCGCCACGACGACCTTCTTGCGGGCGCGCATGATGATGTTCTCGAGCACCGGGCCGATGTCACGCTCCGGAGCGGTGAAGCCCGGCACGTCGGCGTTCGTGGAGTCCGGCAGGAACAGGTCGACGCCGGCCTCGCCCAGACGGGCGAACGCACGGAGGTCGGTGATCCGGTCGTCCAGCGGGAGCTGGTCCATCTTGAAGTCACCCGTGTGCAGGACACGACCGGCGGGGGTCGTGATCGCGACGGCGAGGGCGTCCGGGATGGAGTGGTTCACGGCGACGAACTCGAGGTGGAACGGGCCGATCTGCTCGGTCTGGTCCTCGGCCACGACGAGCGTGTACGGCTTGATCCGGTGTTCCTTGAGCTTCGCCTCGACGAGCGCGAGGGTCAGCGTGGAGCCGATCAGCGGGATGTCGTCGCGGAGCTTCAGCAGGTACGGGACCGCACCGATGTGGTCTTCGTGGCCGTGCGTGAGCACGACACCGAGGACGTCGTCGAGGCGGTCACGGATCGGCGTGAAGTCCGGCAGGATCAGGTCGACACCGGGCTGGTGCTCCTCGGGGAACAGCACGCCGGCGTCGACGATGAGCAGCTTGCCCTCGTACTCGTAGACGGTCATGTTGCGACCGATCTCGCCGAGGCCCCCGATGGGGATCACGCGGAGGGTGCCGTTCTCGAGCGGCTGCGGTGTGGAGACTTGTGTGGGCATTCGGTCCTACGGATTCGGGCGACGTGCGTGCTGCGCGCCGCGGTGTTCGCTAGCGGGTGGTGCCTGGCACCTTCGGTAGTGCACCGCCGGCCGCCGCGTTGCGGTCGGGGCGGAAGTTCGAGAAGTCGGCGCCGGGCACGTCGCGCACGGCTTCGAGTGAGGTCTCGATGGCGTACGCCTCGGAGTCCTCGGGGCCGACGAGCGGCAGTCGGACGCGCGGGCTGCCGATGCGGCCGAGCCCGTGCAGGATGTACTTGGCGGCCACGGTACCGGGAACGTGCGTCATCACGGCGCGGACGAGCGGCTCGAGTCGCTTGTGCTCGGCCGTCGCGGTGGCCAGGTCGCCCCGGTTCACGGCGTCGACGATGGTGCGGTACGGCGTGCTCGTGATGTTCGCCGTCACGCCGATCAGGCCGGTGGCACCGATCGACAGGTGCGGGAGCACGTTCGTGTCGTCACCGGAGAAGTACATGAGGTCGGTGTTGTTCAGCACGCGCGAGACCTCGGCGAAGTCGCCCTTGGCGTCCTTCACGGCGAGGATGTTCGGGTGCTTCGACGCACGCAGGATCGTGTCGTAGGTGATCGGGATGCCGGTGCGGCCCGGGATGTCGTACAGGATCACCGGCAGGTCGGTGGCGTCCGCGATCATCCGGAAGTGGGTGAGGACACCCGACTGTGTCGGCTTGTTGTAGTACGGCGTGACGATCATCACGCCGTCCGCGCCGGCCTTCTCGCTCTGCTTGTACAGGTGGATGGCGTGCGCGGTCTCGTTCGAGCCACCACCCGTGATGATCTTCGCGCGGCCGGCGGCGACGGACTTGCCGACCTCGACCAGCCGGAGCTTCTCCGGGTCGGTGAGCGTCGACGTCTCGCCGGTCGTGCCGGTGACGACGATGCCGTCGGCGCCGGCGGTGATGCAGTCGTCGATGTGCTGCTCGACGCCGGGCCAGTCGACCTCTCCGTCGGCCGTGAACGGGGTCACGAGGGCGACGAGGACCTGACCGAAGGGATTCTCACGCGGGGACACGGGCACCAGCGTACCGGGGATGCGCGCGGAGGCCGCCGTCCGTGTGGACGGTCGCCTGCCTGCGGCGCGGCCGGGAGGCCCGGATCACGTCCGTCCCGCCGGTCACGCCCGGCGCGTGCGGGCGCTCAGGCGCGACGCTGCCACTCCAGGAACCGGTAGCGGGTGCCGCCGTTGCGGGACTCCTGCCACGGGCCCTCGTCGGTGAGCGTCCAACCGGCAGTCTCGTCGAGCGTCGGTGCGACGGTGTCGCCGGGGACGTCGACGTCGATCACGGTCTCGGAGACGACATCGGCACGGTCGAGCGCCGCGGCGTAGACCTGGCCGCCGCCGATGACCCAGACGGTCTCGTCGGTGCCGTCGTCGCCTTCGAGCGCGGCCTGCAGGTCGTGCACCGCCTCGGCACCGTCGGCGGTCCACGTCGTGTCACGGGTGAGCACCACGTTGCGCCGACCGGGCAGGGGGCGGAACCGCTCGGGCAGGGACTCCCACGTGCGCCGGCCCATGAGCACGGTCGCGTCGCCGGTGACCCGCTTGAAGTGCGCCAGGTCCTCGGGCACGTGCCAGGGCATGCCCCCGTCGGCACCGATGACGCCGGCGGTCGAGCGGGCCCAGACCATGCCGATCATCAGACGGCGACCGCGGCCTTGATCGCCGGGTGGTGCTCGTACCCGACGACGGTGAAGTCCTCGTACTCGTAGTCGTCGATCGAGTCGCGCGGCGCGAGCTCGAGCGTCGGCATCGGGTACGCCGTGCGGGACAGCTGCTCCTCGACCTGTTCGACGTGGTTGTCGTAGACGTGGCAGTCGCCGCCGGTCCAGACGAAGTCGCCGACCTCGAGCCCGGTCTGCGCCGCGATCATGTGGGTCAGCAGCGCGTACGAGGCGATGTTGAACGGGACGCCGAGGAACATGTCGGCGCTCCGCTGGTAGAGCTGGCACGAGAGCTTGCCGTCGTTCACGTAGAACTGGAAGAACGCGTGGCACGGGGCGAGCGCCATGTCCGGCACGTCGGCGACGTTCCACGCCGAGACGATGAGCCGACGGCTGTCCGGGTTCGTCCTGATCTGCTCGATGACCTGGGCGATCTGGTCGACGTGCTCACCCGAGGGGGTGGGCCAGGATCGCCACTGCACGCCGTACACCGGGCCGAGGTCGCCGTCGGCGTCCGCCCACTCGTTCCAGATCCGGACACCGTGCTCCTGCAGCCAGGTCGCGTTGCCCTCGCCGCGCAGGAACCAGAGGAGCTCGTACGCGATCGACTTGAAGTGCACGCGCTTCGTGGTGACGAGCGGGAAGCCCTTCGACAGGTCGTAGCGGAGCTGTGCACCGAACAGGCTGCGGGTCCCCGTGCCGGTGCGGTCGCCCTTCGGCGAGCCCTCGGTCAGGACCCGGCGGAGCAGGTCCTCGTAGGGGGTCGGGACGGAAGCGTCGGGCTGTACGGTCTCGCTGTCGGTCACACACAGAAGCCTACGTCGGTGTGAGTAGCGTTGCCGGTATGCCCGACACGACGGAACAACCGCTCTCGATCCTGGTGGCCGGCTCGTCCGGCTTCATCGGGACCCCCCTCGTCCGCGCCCTGCGCGAGGCGGGGCACCACGTCACCACGCTCGTGCGCCGGGAAGCCCGCACCGCGACCGAGTTCCGCTGGGCACCGGGGCGACGTCCGCTCGACCCGGCGATCCTCGACGGCGCCGACGTCGTGATCAACCTGGCCGGCGCGAACATCGGCAAGCTGCCGTGGACCGACGCGTACCGCAAGGAGATCCGCAGCTCACGCATCGACGCCACCGACACCCTGGTCGAGGCGATGCGGCACGCGACCACTCCCCCGGCGCTGTTCCTGTCGGGCTCGGCCTCGGGCGTGTACGGCGACCGTCCGGCCGACGTGCTGCCCGACGACGCCGCCCCGGGCACGGGGTTCCTCGCCGACGTCTGCACCGCGTGGGAGTCGGCCGCGAACGCCGCCCCCGCGGGGGTCCGGGTCATCACGCTCCGGACCGGCATCGTGATCGGCAAGGGCGGCGGCGCGCTCGCACCCCTCGTCCCGCTGACCAAGCTCGGCGTCGGCAGCCGACTCGGCACCGGCGGCCAGCACTGGCCCTGGATCGCCCTCGAGGACGAGGTCGGCGCGATCGTGCACCTGGCGACCGCGGCGCCGGACGTCTCCGGCCCGGTCAACCTGGCGGGCCCGGAGCCGGTCGTCGCCGACCGCATCACGAAGCACGTCGCCGAGGTGCTGCACCGCCCCTACCTGTTCCGGATCCCCGAGTTCGCCCTGCGCCTGGCGCTGCGGGACGCCGCGGACGACATGCTCCTGTCGAGCCAGCGGATGGTCCCCACGAAGTTGCTCGAGTCCGGCTACACGTTCCGGTACACGCAGGCTGCGGACGCGATCGACGCCGTCTTCTGATCGGACGGCAGACCGGGGGTCAGCGGTCGGCGGCGCGCGCCAGGGCGGTGCGCATCGCCGACCGTGCACGTTTGCGGTCGCCCGCGGCGTCGTAGACCACACCGAGCCGGTACCAGGCACGCCAGTCGGCCGGGTCCTGCTCGACCGCGTCGCGGTACCGCGGGAACAGCTCGTCGGCGGCGTCGCGGATCGGACGACCCGACGGCCGCACGGGGACGACGTCGTCCGGTGTGCCGCCCTCGGCCTCGAGCCGTGCGCCGAGCCGCGTGATGCGGATGCCGAAGCGGAACTCCAGGACGAGCAGGAGCGCGCCGATCGCGGCGACGACGAACAGTGCGACACCGATGCCGATGCCGATCGGGATGCCGGTGGCGATGAAGGCCACAGCACGCTGTCCGACGAGAACGATGTACAGGGCGAGCAGCACCGCCATCAGTGCTGCACCCCAGAACGGCGAGCGGATCGTGCGTCCGGCCCGCTCCATGCGACCCACGGCCCTCAGCCGATGCCGAGGACGCTGCCGAGGCCCACGGTGAGCCCCCGCGCCGACACCACGTTCGCGAGCGCCGCACGGATGCCCGCCACGTAGGCGACGTCGTCGTTGGTGTCGTGCCGGATCGTCAGTGTCTCGCCGGGGCCGCTCAGCAGGACGTCCTGCACGGCCTTCACCCCGGGCAGCCGGAGCGAGTGGATGGGCACACTGGCGACCTGCTGACCACGGGCGCGCTGGTCGACGTGTGGAGCGTCCACCGGCCCGACATCGCGCCGGGCGTCGGCCATCAGCTCCGCCGTGCGCACCGCGGTGCCCGAGGGTGAGTCGATCTTGCCGGCGTGGTGGGTCTCGACGATCTCGGCAGCCGGGAACCACGGCGCCGCGATCGTCGCCAGGTGGGTGCCGAGCACCGAGCCGATCGAGAAGTTCGGGACGACGAGCACCCCCTGCTCCGGGCGTTCCTGCAGCCCGGTGCGGAGCTTCGCGAGGCGGTCGAGCGACCAGCCGGAGGTACCGACGAGCACGTTCGCGCCGCTCGACAGTGCGTTCTCCACGATCGCGGGGCTGAGCGACGGCACCGTCACGTCGACCACCAGGGCCGCGCCGCCGAAGACGGACGGGGGTGCCTGGTGGGCGCCGTCCTTCGAGGACAGACGGGCGACGAGCTCGAACTCCGGGAGTTCCTCGACGACGGCGGCCACGAGGCCCCCGAGACGACCGGTGGCGCCGACGACGGCGACGGGAGTGACCATGCGGTCCATCCTAGGATCGACGCATGTCAGTCGAGGTCAGGACCGTGCCGGCCGATCTGCCCGAGGTCGACGTCCTGCTCGACGCGTACCTGGACGAGCGCGAGGCGACGTTCCCGAGCGCGCAGGGCACCTACGCACGGAAGCGCACCCCCGCGGCCGAGTTCACGCCGCCGAACGGTGTCTTCGCACTGGCGGACGACGACGGCGTCGCGATCGGGTGCGGGGGGCTCCGGCGGATCGCGGACGGGGTGGACGCAGCCGGCGCCGTCGACGTCCGGTTCGAGGTCAAGCACGTCTTCGTGACACCGGCCGGGCGCGGCAAGGGGGTCGCGACGGCCGTGATGGACCTGCTCGAGCGGGCCGGTGCCGACCTCGGCGCGACGAGCATCGTCCTCGACACGAACGACTCACTCGTCGCCGCGGCCGCCCTGTACCGCAGCCGCGGCTACGAACGCGTCGAGCCGTTCAACGACAACCCGAACGCGACCGCCTGGTACCGCAAGGCGGTGGCCCCGACCCGGACGGGCCGCGGGCCGGACGCCTGAGCCGCCACGGGCCTCCCGGCCGCGCCACCGCGAACCGGACCGGCGGCCGCTAGACGGGCTGGTCGACCGGCAGCCCGGTGCGCAGCTCCACCGGCAGGTGGGCCAGGTCGTTCAGCGTGACGACCTCGGCCGGCTTCGCCGAGCGGATCCGGATGATCGTGAGCGCGGTGTGCGCGACGTTGGTGCCCATCCAGCGCCACTCGGGCGCCTGGAACGCTTCACGCACGAACCAGCCGATCACGGCGTTGTGCGTGATGAGCAGGTCGTGCCGGTCTTCGCGCGCCGGGGTGAACCACTCCGACACGGCGTCGCCCATCTGGGCTTGCCCGGCGACGATCTCCTCTTCGGTGATGCCGCCGTACCAGCCCTGGTAGGCGTGCGGCATGTCCGGCGTCGGGCCCGAGGGGATGCAGTCGAACAGCAGCGTCGAGGGTTCCGGCTGGATCGACGGCAGTCGCTGCGACAGGAACGCGGCGGTCTCGCTCGGGGCCTCGAGCGGCGAGTGGTACACGCCGTCGAATGGCACGCCGCCGAGACGGTCGGCGACCAGGGTCGCCTGACGCTTGCCGCGTTCGGAGAGCTTGCCGTCCCGCAGGCCGTGTTCGGCGTCCTGGTGTTCACCGTGGCGGACGAGGTACAGGTAGTGCGACATGTCCGTGTTCAGCTGCCGATCCCGATGGCCGCGGCGAGTTCGTCCTGCTGCACGGCGCCGACCACCGAGGTGATCGTCGGTCGGGTGAGCAGGTCGCGCGCGAGTTCGAGCACGCCGCCGGTGGTGACGCCGTCCACGCGTTCGAGCGCGGTCGACAGGTCGGTGTACTCCCCCGTGCCGAGCTCGGAACGGCCGAGACGCGTCATGCGTGCGTCGGAGTCCTCGAGCGAGAGCGTCAGCGCACCCTCGATCTGCCCCTTCGCCCGCCGCAGTTCGTCGTCGGTGATGCCGTGGTCGACCATCCGGCGGAACTCCGCGTCGACGATGTCGACGACACCGGCGACGTTGTCCGGCGCGCAGCCGGCGTAGACGCCGAAGGCACCGTTGTCCAGGTAGGCGGGAGCGAACGACGACACCGCGTAGGCCAGACCGCGGCGCTCGCGGACCTCTTGGAACAGGCGCGAGCTCATGCCGCCGCCGAGCACGGCGTTCAGGACGCTGAGCGAGGGCCGGCGGTCGTCGCGCAGGTCGAGACCCTGCGAGCCGCGGAGCATGCTGACCTGCTCGGTCGGGCGGTGCACCACGGACAGCTTCGGCTCGACCGGGTCGGCAACCGTCTGGGGCGTGCGGCGCGGCAGCGGCGCGGCGTCGGGAGCGTCGTGGAAGACGCCGGCGACGAGCTCGCAGAACCGGTCGTGGTCGACGGCACCGGCGGCGGTGACGACGATGCCGTTGGGCGCGTAGTGCTCGCGGTAGTGCGCCAGCACCTCGTCGCGCTGGACCGCACGGATGCTGTCCGGGGTGCCGCCGATCGGACGGCCGAGGGGGTGCCCGCCGAACGCCGCGGCGAAGAACGCTTCGCCCGCGACGTCGGCCGGGTCGTCAGCGGCCATCGCGAGTTCTTCGAGGATGACACCGCGCTCCACGGCGAAGGCCTCGTGCTCGAGCACCGACCCGGTGACCATGTCACCGATGACGTTCACGGCCATCGGGACGTCGGTATCCCGGACCCGTGCGTAGTAGCAGGTGTACTCCTTGGCCGTCGCGGCGTTGTGCTCACCGCCGACCGAGTCGAACGCGATGGCGATGTCGAGCGCCGACCGCGTCTCGGTGCCCTTGAAGAGCAGGTGTTCGAGGAAGTGCGTCGAGCCGAACTGACCGTCGCGCTCGTCACGTGAACCGACGCCGACCCAGAACCCGATGCTCGTCGACGCGGCGCCCGGCACCACCTCGGTGAGCACACGGACGCCCGACGGCAACACGGTGCGACGGACGAAGGCCCCACCGGACGTCAGGAACGACGTGTCCGGGGCCCCGAGCGGCAGTGGCACTGGCTGGTTCATCGCAGACGAGCCTACTGATCCGCCGACGCGTGCCGCCCAGTTTCCCGGTCCGGGCCACGTGCCACTCGAAGTGGGGTACAGGAAGTGTGGACAGACCGACTCGTCTGTCTGTCCTCCTTGTGCTACAGTTGGCCACGCCGGATCGAAAGCCCCCCTAAGTTCCGATCCGGCGGCTCGGGACATCAGTCCTGCGCGACCACCGAGTCCCCCCACTCCGGTCGCGGAGCCGATGAGTCCGAGGAGTACACGCTGTGACGGTCGATTCCCCCCAACCGGCCGTCCAGCGTCTCCCCGGCCCGAGCACGAACCTCGCGTCGCCGGACGGGTCGAGCGTCCCCCCGACTCCCCGCTCCGGCGGCGCGAAGGTCCGTGTCCTCGAGACCGCCACGCGGCTGTTCTACGAAGAGGGCATCCACAGCGTCGGCGTCGACCGCCTCATCTCCGAGGCGAGCGTCACGAAGGCGACGTTCTACAAGCACTACGGGTCGAAGGACAACCTGATCCTCGCCTACATCCGGACCCAGCACGAGCGCGTGCAGGAGCGGATGGAGCAGCTCATCACCGACGCCGGCTCCCCCGAGCGGGCTGTCCGAGCGTGGGTCGCCGCGCTGGCCGACGACGTCAACGACCCGGCCTTCCGCGGCTGTGCGTTCCTGCACGCCGCCGCCGAGTACCACGACCCGCGCGACCCGGTCCGCCAGGTCGTCGCCGTGCACCGCGACTGGTACACCGAGCGCCTCGCGACCCTGCTGCACGACGCCGGGCACCCCCTGCCCGGCGACGGCGCCGACGAGCTCATGCTCGCGCGTGACGGTGCGATGGCCGGGGCCTACGCCGGCGACGCGATCGCTGCCACCGCGGCGCTGAACCGCGTGGTCGACCGGGTGCTCGCGGTCTGAGACCCGACTCGTCGCCAGCGCTGTCGCTGTCGGCTGTCGGCTGTCACTGTCGCTTTCGCGAAAGCGACAGGTCACCGCGAACAGTTCGCGGCGATCCGTCGGCTTCGCGGCACGGACGCACCCGCGCGACGCAGATCTGTCGCTTCCGCAGCGCGGTCGAGGCGACCGTGGGGCGGACGGGAGGCCCGTGGCGGCCCCGCTCCGCGCCTCCAGGCCGTCTGTGCGAACTCCCACAGCCCCACGCGCGTCCCGAGCGCAGGCCCGGCCGGCGGGTGTTGGCTGGGGGCATGGCCAACGACCCCAACTGGAACCTGCCCGATGTCCCGTCCTTCACCCTGACGAGCCCCGACTTCGCCGACGGCGGTGCGCTGCCCACCTCGGCGCGCGGCTCCGACGCCGGTGGCGAGGACCGCTCCCCCGCGCTCGAGTGGTCGGACGCACCCGAGGGCACGAAGAGCTTCGTCCTGACCGTGTACGACCCCGACGCCCCGACCGGCTCCGGCTTCTGGCACTGGAGCCTGACCGACATCCCGGGCTCGGCGACCTCGCTCCCCGCCGGTGCCGGCACCGACGACGCCCTGCTGCCCGCCGAGGCCCTCCGCCGCCGCAACGAGTTCGGCACGGACACGTTCCTCGGCGCTGCACCGCCCGCGGGTCACGGCGCGCACCGGTACTTCTTCACGCTGAGTGCCCTCGACGTCCCCGTGCTCGAGGCGCCGGCCGACGCGACCCCCGCGGTCGTCGGCTTCATGCTCCGTGGGCACCTGCTCGGTCGCGCGCAGCTCATGGGCACGCAGGAGACCCCCGCCGCCTGACGGGTACGCGCACCGCGCACCGCGCCGCGAGCTTTCGCGCCCACCGCACACACGGCCCGCAACGGCGAACGGCCGCCGCCCCGGAAGGGACGGCGGCCGTTCGTGCGTCAGGACGCGAGAGAGGATCAGCCCTCGGCCGGGTCCTCGGCGTGGGCGCGGACCGTCTCGGCCGAGGTGGAGTCACCCTCGGTCTCGTCGGCCACGACCGGCGCGAGCGACAGCTTGCCGCGGTCGTCCACCTTGGTGACCTCGACCAGGACCTTCTGGCCGACGCCGAGCACGTCTTCGACGTTCTCCACACGCTTGCCACCGGCGAGCTTGCGCACCTCGGAGACGTGGAGCAGACCGTCACGGCCCGGGAGCAGCGACACGAAGGCGCCGAAGGTGGCGATCTTCACGACGGTGCCGAGGAACTGGTCCCCGATCTCCGGGTTGGTCGGGTTCGCGATCGCGTTGACCTGGGCACGAGCGGCCTCGGCCGACGGACCGTCGACGGCGCCGATGTAGACGGTGCCGTTGTCCTCGATCGAGATGTCGGCACCGGTGGTGTCCTGGATCCCGTTGATCGTCTTGCCCTTCGGGCCGATCAGCTCGCCGATCTTGTCGACGGGGATCTGCACCGAGATCACGCGAGGAGCGGTGTCCGCCATCTCGTCGGGGGCGTCGATCGCCTCGTTCAGCACACCGAGGATGGCCGAGCGGGCCTCCTTGGCCTGCTTGAGCGCCGCGTCGAGCACCGTCGACGGGATGCCGTCGAGCTTGGTGTCGAGCTGGATCGCGGTGACGAACTCCGAGGTACCGGCGACCTTGAAGTCCATGTCGCCGAGCGCGTCTTCGGCACCGAGGATGTCGGTCAGGGCCGCGTAGCGGGTCTGACCGTCGACGGTGTCGGAGACCAGGCCCATCGCGATGCCGGCGACCGGGGCCTTGAGGGGCACACCGGCGTTGAGCAGCGACAGGGTCGAGGCGCAGACGGAACCCATCGAGGTCGAGCCGTTGGAGCTGAGCGCCTCGGAGACCTGGCGGATGGCGTAGGGGAACTCGTCACGCGACGGCAGCACCGGCACGAGTGCGCGCTCGGCGAGGAAGCCGTGCCCGATCTCGCGACGCTTCGGCGAACCCACACGGCCGGTCTCACCGGTCGAGTAGGGCGGGAAGTTGTAGTGGTGCAGGTAGCGCTTCTTCGTGACGGGCGACAGCGAGTCGATCTGCTGCTCCATCTTGAGCATGTTCAGCGTGGTGACGCCGAGGATCTGCGTCTCGCCGCGCTGGAAGATCGCCGAACCGTGGACGCGCGGGATCACGGCGACCTCGGCGTCGAGCGGACGGATGTCGGCGAGGCCGCGGCCGTCCATGCGGATCTGCTCGGTCAGGATGCGGCCGCGGACGACCTTCTTCGTGACCGACTTGTACGCGGCACCGACCTGCGAGTTGGCGACCTCGGGCAGCGAGCCTGCGGCGACCTGCTCGGCGATGGCAGCCTTGACGCGCGACTTGAGCGCGTCGTCGGCGTCCTGACGCTCGGTCTTGGCGGCGATCTTGTAGACGTCACCGAGCTCGGAGAGCGCGAGGGCTTCAACGGCCGAGTAGACCTCGGGCGCGTACGGCGGGAAGACCGGGAAGTCCTGGATCTCCTTGGCCGACTGCGCGGCGAGCTTGGCCTGGGCGTCGACGAGGGACTTGAGGAACGGCTTGGCCGCCTCGAGACCCTGGGCGACGATGGCCTCGTCGGGCTTGGTGGCGCCGCCCTGGATGAGGTCCCAGGCGTGCTCGGTGGCTTCCGCCTCGACCATCATGATCGCGACGTCCTCGTTGCCCGCCTCGTCCGTGACGACACGGCCGGCGACGGTCAGGTCGAACACGGCGTCGGCGAGCTGCGAGGCCTTCGGGAACGCGACCCACTGGTCACCGATGAGCGCGAGGCGCACACCGGCGATCGGGCCGGAGAACGGCAGACCGGAGATCTGCGTCGACGCGGACGCGGCGTTGATGGCCAGCGCGTCGTAGAACTCGTCCGGAGCGATGCTCAGGACGGTGATGACGATCTGGACCTCGTTGCGCAGGCCGTCGACGAACGACGGACGCAGCGGCCGGTCGATCAGACGGCAGACGAGGATGGCCTCGGTCGACGGACGGCCTTCGCGACGGAAGAACGAACCGGGGATCTTGCCGGCGGCGTAGGAACGCTCCTCGACGTCGACGGTCAGCGGGAAGAAGTCGAATCCTTCACGCGGGTGCTTGCCGGCGCTGGTGGCCGAGAGGAGCATCGTTTCCTCGTCCAGGTACGCGGCGACCGCGCCCTGGGCCTGCTGAGCGAGCCGACCGGTCTCGAACCGGACGGTGCGCTTGCCGTACTTGCCGTTGTCGATGACGGCTTCGGCGAACTTGATCTCGGGACCCTCCAAAAGGGCGCCTCCTTGATGTGTTTCCGGCAGGCCGTGGCGACGGCACTCGATGGTGCGTGCGCGCCGATCGTTCCGGACGCATGTCTGGCCAGCAGTAGAAGCACTCGGGAAACCGTTCCGGCCCGCGAGCCACCACCGATGACCAGCTCCGTGCCCGGCCTGCGCAGTGTTGTGTGTGACGTCCGGGGAATGAGTCCTCGGACACGATGGACTTTACCAGTCCTCAGGCTGTCGGCGGCGCGGCTCGCTGGACTCCTGGTGAACATCGGTAGCCTGCCGACATGCGTCTCACCCCCTCACGGGGCGTGCTCGTCGCGGCCGCCGTGGTCGTCGGCGCGCTCGTCACCCCGACCCTGACCGCTGTGCCCGCCAACGCCACCGAGTACCCCACCTGGCAGGACGTCCAGCGCGCCAAGGGCAACGAGACCGCGAAGCGGGCCGAGGTGCAGAAGGTGCAGGCCGCGCTGCAGTCGGCGCAGGACGAAGCGGCCGCGAAGTCGCAGGCCGCCCTGGTGGCCTCGTCGAAGGCGGACGCGGCCGAGACGGAGCTGGCGTCGGCCACCCAGGCCGCCACGAGCCTCCAGGCCCAGGCGCAGCACGCGAGCCAGACGGCGGAGCGGGCCCAGCAGCGGGCCGGCCAGCTGGCCGCGAACCTGTACCGCGACGGCAGCACGAACCAGATGACCACCCGGATCGCGACCGCGAAGAACCCGGACCAGCTGCTCTACCAGCTCGGTGCGCTCGACCAGCTCTCTGAGACCTGGTCCGGCGTGATGGACGACGCGTCCGTCGCTGCCGGCACCGCCTCGTCGCTGCACGAGCAGGCCGAGCGGGCCGAGACGGAACGCGCGACGCGTGCGCAGGCAGCCGAGGAACGATCGGCCGCGGCGAAGTCGGCGGAACAGGTGGCGGACGCCGCCGTCGAGTCGACGGAACAGCACAGCGACGAGCTGTACGCGCAGCTCGCGTCACTCAAGGACAGCACTGCGAAGCAGGAAGCCGGGTACGAGCTCGGCCAGCGGGTCGCCGCACAGAAGGCGGAGCAGCAGCGCAAGCGGGCAGCAGCGGCGGCGGCCGAGGCAGCGAACACGCCGACCCCCGGCAGCAGTGGCGGCAGCGCCCCCGGCGGCGGTTCCGGCACGTCGTACCCGAGCACCGGCGGCGTCGTCGTCGACCCGGCCGGCGCCCAGGCCTACGCGCGCGGGGCCCTGGCGTCCTACGGATGGGGCGACGACCAGTTCTCGTGCCTGGTGTCCCTGTGGACGCAGGAGTCCGGGTGGCGGGCGAACGCCCTGAACGCCTCGAGCGGCGCCTACGGCATCCCCCAGTCACTCCCTGCCGAGAAGATGGCGGTGGCCGGTGCCGACTGGCGGACGAACGCCGCGACGCAGATCAACTGGGGCCTCGCCTACATCAAGAGCGCCTACGGGTCACCCTGCGGGGCGTGGGGGCACGAGATGAGTGTCAACCCGCACTGGTACTGATCGCCGGGCAGGTCGGTTGCAGCGCAGCTTGACGCCGTCGTCTTGCTGAGACGCCGCAGTCTCACTGAGACGCCGTCGTCTTGCTGAGACGCCGTCGTCTTGCTGAGACGCCGCCGAACGCACGAGACGCCGCCGGATTCGGCGGCGTCTCGACGACACGACGGCGTCTCTGCACCTGTTCAGTGGCCGAGGCCGCCGAGCAGGCTCGCGAAGTCCGGGGTCGCGGGGAGCGCGTCGGCTTCCTGCGGCGCCCGCCTGGAGGCCCGGATCGCCCAGGCCAGGTCGGCTCCGGCCCGGCGGATGCGACCGTCCAGGGCGGCCGAGTCGCCGTCGGTCCCCCAGTCGTCGGTCGCGGCGAACACCCCGGTGGGGACGATCGCCGCACGCAGGTACGCGAAGACGGGTCGCAGCGCGTGGTCGATCGCCAGGGAGTGCCGCGAGGTCCCGCCGGTGGCACCGAGCAGGACGGGCATGTCGGCCATCGAGTCCTTGTCGAGCACGTCGAGGAAGGACTTGGCGAGTCCGCTGACGCCCGCGGTGAAGATCGGTGTGACGAACACGACGGCATCAGCCTCGACCACGGCGGCCATCGCGGCGGAGAGTGCGGGTGCGGCGAACCCGGTCAGCATCGCGTCGGTGATCTCGTGCGCGAGCGGCCGGAGCTCCACCTGCACGACGTGTGCGGGGGTGCCTTCGGCGACGAGCGAGGACACGGCCGCCTCGCCCAGACGGTCGGCGAGCAGGCGGGTGGAGCTGGGCTCGGAGAGTCCGGCGGAGACGACGGCGATGGTGGTCATGATGCTTCCCGACTTTCGATGCGTTTGCATGAACATAGCATCCAACCGAGCTCCCCTCGCGACCATTCCCGTCGTCCGACCGGCGGCCGATCGGTCACGACTCCCCGCGCGCTGACCGCCGATCGGTCACGAAGTGTCGAGTCAGACCGCGGGATACGACGAGTCGTGACCGCGGGACGAGCGCGGGCGACGTGTCGTGACCGGTCCGAGCGGGAGCGCCGACGGAGCGGACCCCGGCGCACGACGCCCGCCCCGGGAACGAAGAACACCCCGGTCCTCGTGGAGAGGACCGGGGCGTTCGGTCAAGCGTGTGTCCGGTCGACTAGCGACGCAGGCCGAGGCGCTCGATGAGCGTGCGGTAGCGGGCGATGTCGACGTCGGAGAGGTAGCCGAGGAGACGGCGACGCTGACCGACCATGAGCAGCAGGCCACGACGCGAGTGGTGGTCGTGCTTGTGCTCCTTGAGGTGCTCGTTCAGGTCGTTGATACGACGCGTCAGAACGGCGACCTGGACCTCGGGGGATCCGGTGTCGCCCGGGTGGGTCGCGTACTCTTCGATGATCTCCTGCTTGACCTGTGCGTCAAGTGCCATGGTGATCCCCTTCCTGTCCGTTGCGCGGTGCCCGTGCCTGATGCACGAGCGCTCTTTGTCCGCGGCCGTTCGACGGCAACCGCCCAAGACTACCAGAGTCCTACGCGGTCCTGGGCTGCAGACGGCGTCGGCGGCGACGGTCCGGCAACAGGCTGCGGACGAGTCCGACCAGGGTCGCGCCGAGCAGCCCGCCGAGACCGTTCGACAGCACGTCGCGCGGGTCCGCGACGCGGTACGGCAGGTACGTGGCCTGGGCGAACTCGATGCCCGTGGACAGTGCCACCGCGACGAGCGCGCCGAGGATCCACCAGCGACGGGGCAGCCACAGCGCGGCGAGCATGCCGACCGGCACGAACATCGCGATGTTGGCGAGGAACTCGGTGCGCTCGTACGTGAACCAGGCACCGTGCGGCAGCTGCTGCACCCACGCGATCGCGTGCAGCACGAGCGAGTTCTGGGCCGAGGTGAAGACCTGCGGGGTCAGCGTCATCCGCCAGATCACCCAGGCGTAGCCCGCGGTCAGGGCGAGGAGGAGGAGTCGACGGAACATCCGCACAGTGTGGAGCACGGTCCTGCGCGGTCGCTGGAGCGCTCCTGTCAGCGGGCGGTGCGACTCCTGGGCGATCGCGGCTCGGCCCTGGTCAGGACTCCCCCGCACCTGTCAGCATGGGTCCGGGCACGACCGCTGCCCGCACCACCGACACCGCACGGGCAGATCAGGGAGCACCGCAGCATGCCGGAGCACGAGGCACCCAGCACCCCCCTCCGCAACCGCACCGGCGGACTGCGGCAGTGGGGGTGGATCGCCGCGGCGGCCGTCGTCGTCGCCGCGGTCGTGACGACGCTCGTGGTCGTCGGCCCCTGGAACGGTGGCCCGCCGGACGGCGACCGTACCCCGAGCGGACGAGCCGTGTCCGAGCGGAAGTCCGCGGCCGAGGCGTTCCCCGGCGGACTCGCGCGCCAGCCGACCGCGGTGAACCAGGCCGGCATCCGCGAGCGCCAGGCCCGGGCCGAGGGCGACGCCCAGACCGCCGAGCAGATCGCGGTCATCGCCGACCAGCCGATCGCGACCTGGCTGACGAACACCTCGCGCTCCGAGACCCGGTCGACCATCCGGTCCGTGGTCGCCACCGCGAAGGAACGTGGCGGCACCCCGGTGTTCGTCCTGTACAGCATCCCCGACCGCGACTGCGGCAGCTACTCGAAGGGCGGCACCGAGGACGACGCCTACCTGCCGTGGGTCCGGTCCGCCGTCCGGGCGATGGCCGGTTCGCACGCCGTCGTGCTCGTCGAACCCGACTCGATCGCCCAGATCCAGAACTGCGAGCGGCTGCGCGACGAACGCCTGCCCCTGCTGCGGAAGGCCGTCGACGCCCTGACCGGCCACGGGCTCACCGTGTACCTGGACGGCGGCAACGAGAACCGCGTGCCGACCGCCACCATGGCGGACTGGCTGCGGCAGGCCGGCATCGACGAGGTGCAGGGGTTCTTCACGAACGTGTCGAACTTCTACCGGGTCGACCAGGAGCGCGCGTACGCCGACGAGCTCGCCGACGCGATCGGCGGGGACCCGCACTTCGTCATCGACGTCTCCCGCAACGGGCAGGGGTGGCGGGGAACCTGGTGCAACCCCGAGGGCGCCGGCCTCGGCCAGGAGCCGCACGTCACCGGCGGCAGCACCCGGCTCGACGCCCTGCTCTGGGTGAAGACGCCGGGACTCAGCGACGGCACCTGCAACGGCGGCCCCGCGGCCGGCCAGTGGTGGGAGTCGTACGCGCTGGCCCTCGTCGAGCACCGCAAGCGCGACTGACCACCGTCTTCCGACAGCCCGCGCAGGGCCGTGTCGGTGCCCGGTGGTTGCATGTGCGCATGACCGCGACCGACCGCATCCGCTCCGTCGTCCCGCCCTACTTGCTCCGCGCCGTCGCCGATGCCGACGCGTTCCCCCGGGCGGCCTCGGCAGCACGCACCGCGCTGGCCTCGCTCGACGCCGTGCAGGCACCGAAGCACGCGCACCTGGTCGCCCCGCGCGGCGTCAGCGGCGCCGTCGACCGCTCCCCGCAGCGGACGATCACCGACGCGCACGGCACCACGACGCTGCCCGGCACCGTCGTCCGGCGCGAGGGTGACGCCGACTCCGGTGACGCCGCGGTCGACGAGGCGTACGCGGGCCTCGGCGCCACGCACGCCTTCTGGCTCGAGGTGTTCGACCGGGTGTCGATCGACGGCGCCGGGCTCCCCCTCGACGCGACCGTGCACTTCGGCCAGGACTACGACAACGCCTACTGGGACGGCCGCCGGATGGTGTTCGGCGACGGCGACGACGAGGTGTTCCGCCGCTTCACCGTCGCGCTCGACGTCATCGGCCACGAGCTGGCGCACGGCGTCACGCAGTACACCGCCGACCTGACCTACCAGGGCCAGTCGGGTGCCCTCAACGAGTCGATCAGCGACGTCTTCGGCTCCCTGGTCGCCCAGTACGCTGCGGGGCAGACGGCGGAGCAGGCGAGCTGGCTCATCGGCGAGGGGCTGTTCACCGACGCTGTGCAGGGCGACGCGCTCCGGTCGATGCGAGCCCCCGGCACCGCGTACGACGACCCGGTGCTCGGGAAGGACCCGCAACCGGCGACCATGGCCGGGTTCGTCGACACCACGGACGACGCCGGCGGGGTCCACACGAACTCCGGCATCCCGAACCACGCGTTCTTCCTGGCGGCCACGGCGATCGGCGGCCCCGCATGGCTGGGCGCCGGTGCCGTCTGGTGGGACGCTCTGACGTCGCCCGAGGTGACCGCTTCGATCGACTTCGCGGGCTTCGCCGCCGTCACCGCCGACGCGGCCGGGCGGCGGTTCGGGGACGGTTCCGCCGAGCAGACCGCGGTCCGCCAGGCCTGGCAGCAGGTGGGCGTGCTCGACTGAGCAGGCCACCCGGGCGTACCGTCGGGGCCATGCGCATCGAGGTCCGCCGCTCCGGGGGCTTCGCCGGCACCACACGACGCTGGCGGGTCGACACCGACACGAGCAGCGACCCCACGGCGTGGTCCGACGTCGTCGACGCGCTGCGGCGCACCCCGGCACCGACGGCAGCGCCCGTCCCCGACGACTTCAGCTGGACGATCACCGTCGAGCGCACCACCGTGACGATCCCGGGTCGCCGCCTCGACGGTCCGTGGGCCGACCTGGTCGCGCGGGTGCGGTCCGAAGGCGACCCGACCTGAGCCGGGAGGCCCGTGGCGGGCCCGCACCGGGCCTCCCGTCCGCCCCGCGGGGACGCCACCGCCCACCGATCGTGCGCAGGAACGGTCGCGTGGGACCGACGGACCCGACCGTTCCTGCGCACGAAGTGCGCGGGGACGCGACCGTCAGTCGACGTCGATGACCGTCAGGCGACGGGTCGGACGCGTCATCGCGACGTACACCGCGGCGGCGGCACGGGCGGCGTCGGCCCCCACGCCGTCCGGGTCCACGAGCAGCACGCCGTCGAACTCCAGCCCCTTGGCGTCCGCACCCGTCAGCACCGTGAGCGAGCCGGCGGTCGGCGAGGCGAGGCCCCGGACGTCCGCCTCGGTGCGGGCGAGCCGCTGCCGGACCGTGTCGACCTGGGCCTCGGGGACGATGACGCCGATGGTGCCGGAGCCGATCCGGGCACGCTCGGCGTCGGCGACCGCCACGACGGTGTCGAGCAGGTCGGCCCGGGCGACGCGGACGCGCTCGACGGGGTCACCGTCTCGAACGGCCTCGTTGCGGGTGACCGTGAGGCCGGCGCTGTCCGCGAAGGCCCCGGCGGCCTCGACGATGGAGCGCGGGGTGCGGTAGTTCACCGTGAGCTGCTCGATGCGGTGGTCGAGCGGCACCTGCGGCGCACGGCCGCGTCGGCGACGCGCGAGCGCCCCGATGACGTCGTCCCAGGTGCGCGCGGCGCCGGGCGAGGAACCCTGCGCCATGTCGCCGACGATCGTGAACGAGCGCAGCGGGTTGCGGCGGGCGAGCACGCGCCACTGCATCGGCGAGAGCTCCTGCGCCTCGTCGACGACGATGTGCCCGTAGGTCCACTCGCGGTCGTCGGCGGCGCGCTCGGCGGTGGAGCGGGGGTCGCCGCCCTCGGCGAACGAGCCGGCGACCTGCTCGGCGCTGACGATGCCCTCGACGCCCATGTTCTCGATGGCCTGGCGGGCGTTCTCGATGTCACGGTTCCGGCTGGCCTTCGCCGCGCGCTTGGCGGCGCCGCCGGTCGGGTCGAACGGGCCGAGGAGTTCAGCGGCCTCGTCGAGCAGAGGGACGTCCTCGACGGTCCAGGCCGTCCCGCGGGCGCGCTGCAGCAGGGCTCGGCGCTCCGGGGTCCAGTCGGGGGTGAGCGAGGCGAGCCAGTTCGGCCGGGCGTAGAGGTCCTCGAGGAACTTCTCCGGCGGCAGCGGCAGCCACGCGGTGTTGAGCAGCACGCGGGCGTCGTACGAGCTCCGGATGTCCTCGCGCAGGACCTTCTCGTCGGCCTCGTCCACCGTGGTGCCGCGCTCCCGCAGCTGCTCGGCGAGCAGGCGGGTCATCGCGTCGAGGGCGGTCTTGTTGAACGTGACGCGGGCGGCGTTGTGCGGCTTGCCGCGGTCCTGCGCGCGCTTCATGGCGTCGGCGACGAGCTGCGGCGGGACGACGAGCCGCTCGCCCTCGATGTCGAGCGTGACCGACTCGGTCGGCACGACCTGGCGCGAGCGCACGGCCCGGCGCAGCAGTGACGCCATCTGCGCGGCGCCCTTCACGGCGGCGACGTCGCGGGTGTCGTGCGTCGTCGCGTGCACGCCCGGGTAGAGCGAGCCGAGCGACGCCATCACGACACCGGTCTCGCCGAGCGACGGGAGCACCTGCTCGATGTACGTCAGGAACGCCGGGGACGGGCCGACCATGAGCACGCCGGAGCCCCGCAGCCGTTCGCGGTACGAGTACAGCAGGTAGGCGGCCCGGTGCAGCGCCACGGCGGTCTTGCCGGTGCCGGGGCCGCCCTGCACGATGAGCACGCCCTCGAGCGGGGAGCGGATGATGCGGTCCTGCTCGCCCTGGATCGTCGCGACGATGTCGGTCATCCGGCCGGTGCGCTCGGCGGTCACCGCGGCGAGCAGCGCCCCTTCGCCCTGCAGGTGGGTGCGCTCGTCGTCGTAGAGCGAGGCGTCGAACACCTCGTCCTCGACGCCGACCACGCGACGGCCCTGCAGGGACAGGTGCCGGCGGGAGCGCATGCCCATGGGGTGCGCCGCGGTGGCCTGGTAGAAGGCGCTCGCACCGGGGACGCGCCAGTCGAGCAGCAGCGGCCGGTGCTCGGCGTCGCGCAGCCCCACACGGCCGATGTACCGGAAGGTGTCGTCGGGGTTGTCGGGCTCGGCGACCTCGAGCCGGCCGAAGACCAGACGGTCCCCCACCCGCTCGAGCGTCGCGACGGTGTCCTCGTAGAGCCGGGCGTACGCGTCGCGCTCGCTGCGGCTCTGGTGGTTCCCGCCGACCGCCTGTCGGCGGGTCTCGGCGAGGCGCTGTTCGGCCTCGGCGGTCAGCTCGTCGAGACGACGGAAGAGGCCGTCGACGTAGCCGCGCTCACGGTCGATCTCGGTCGGTTCGGACACACACAACCCTTCGGGAAAGAGGGGTGTCCAGTGTAGTCCCGGCGCACCGACACGGATGACTGGAGGCGCGGTGCCAGCTGGCACCGCGCCTCCGGTCCGGACGGCAGCGCGTCCGCGCGTCCGCGCGTCCGCGTGTCCGCGTGTCCGCGTGTCCGCGACCCGTCTACATCTCTTCGTGCGTGTCCGGATCGCCGTCCCACAGGCGGCCGCGCTCGAGCGCGGAGATCGCCTGCACCTCGTCGTCGGTCAGCTCGAAGCCGAAGACGTCGAGGTTCTCCTTCTGGCGGGCGGCGTCGCCCGACTTCGGCACCGGCACGGCACCGAGCTGGACGTGCCAGCGCAGGACGACCTGGCCGGGGGCCACCCCGTGTGCGGCGGCGGCGTCGACGATCGGCTGCTCGGTGAGCAGTTCCGACCGCTTCGCGAGCGGGCTCCAGCTCTCGGTCACGATGCCGAGCTCCTGGTGCACCTTGCGCAGTTCCGCCTGGGGGAAGTACGGGTGCAGCTCGACCTGGTTGACGGCCGGGGCGACCCCGGTGGCGTCGACGATGCGGCGGAGGTGCTCCGGCGTGAAGTTCGAGACGCCGATCGAGCGGACCTTGCCGCTGTCGCGCAGGTCGACGAACGCCTTCCAGGTGTCGACGAACTTGTCCACCGACGGGTTCGGCCAGTGGATCAGGTACAGGTCGACGTGGTCGAGCCCCAGGTTGCCGAGGGTCTCGTCGATCGAGCGGTGCGCCTCGTCGTAGCCGTGGTGGCGGCCGGGGAGCTTCGACGTGACGACGAGGTCCTCGCGCGCCACCTCGGACTCGCGGACGGCCCTGCCGACGGCGTCCTCGTTGCCGTAGTTCAGCGCCGTGTCGAGCAGCCGGTAACCGCCCGCGATCGCGGTGCCGACCGCGGCCGCACCCTCGTCGCCGTTCAGCCCGTAGGTGCCGAGGCCGAGTTCCGGGAACCGGTGGCCGTCGTTCAGCTCGATCGTCGGGGCACCGACCTGCATCAGCGGACCCCGAGCAGGTCGATCACGAAGATGAGGGTCTTGCCGGACAGGAAGTGGCCGCCACCGGCGGGGCCGTAGGCGAGCTCCGGCGGGACGACGAGCTTGCGGCGGCCGCCGACCTTCATGCCGGGGATGCCCTCCTGCCAGCCGCGCACCAGCGCCGCGAGCGGGAAGTCGATGGGCTCGCCGCGGTTCCAGGAGCTGTCGAACTCCTCGCCGGTCTCGTACTCGACGCCGGCGTAGTGGACCTTGACGGTCGAGCCGGCGGACGCTTCTTCGCCGGAGCCCTCGACGATGTCGGTGACGACGAGCTCGGTGGGGGCGGGGCCCTCGGGGGCGTCGAACTCGGGCTTGCTGTTCAGGTCAGTCATGCTGATCAGTCAACCAGAGGGCGCACCGGGCACGCGCAACGAGCGTCCAGCCCGCAGAATGGTTCCACCGTGACACCATCGACTCCCGCACCGCCGCGCCGCCGTCTGCTCGCCGACCTGACCCCGCTCCGCCGCTCCCCCGCCTTCGCCCGGCTCTGGGCGGGCACCGCGATCGCCGGCATCGGCACCCAGATGACGACCGTGGCCGTCGGGCTCGAGGTCTACGAGATCACCCGCTCGACCTTCGCCGTGGCCCTGGTGGGTGTCATCGCGCTCGTACCGATGATCGTCGCGGGTCTGTACGGCGGGATGCTCGCGGATGCCTTCGACCGGCGCCTCGTCGCGCTCGTGTCCTCGATCATCGCGTGGGTCGCGGTCGCCCTGATCGCCACCCACGCCTGGCTCGACCTGCACAGCGTCCTCTTGCTCTACGTGCTCGCCACGGTGAACGCCGTCGCCGCCACCGTCAGCAACGCGTCCCGCTCGGCCATCGTCCCGCGGCTCGTCGGCACCGACCTGCTGCCCGCGGCGAGCGCCCTGGGCGGGATCGCGTCGGGGTTCCAGGTCACGGTGGGCCCGGCGATCGCCGGAGTGCTCATCGCGACCGTCGGGTTCGCGCCGACGTACACGATCGACGTCGTGCTGTTCACGTTCGCGTTCCTCGGGGTGTTCACGCTGCCGCGGATGGCTGCCGACCACGACGCGCTGCGGCCGGGGCTCGGCTCGCTCATCGAGGGTGCGAGGTTCCTGCGGCGGTCGCGCAACATCACGATGACCTTCGTGCTCGACATCGTCGCGATGACGTTCGGGCAGCCGCGCGTGCTGTTCCCCGCGATCGGGGCGCTCGTCATCGGCGGCGGGTCGATCACGGTCGGCACCCTGACCGCCGCGTACGCGATCGGAGCGCTGCTGTCGAGCGTGTTCTCCGGGCCGCTCGGGCACGTCCGACGCCAGGGTGAGGCCGTCGGCTGGGCCATCACGGCGTACGGCGGGGCGATCGCGGCGTTCGGTGTGGTGATCGCGCTGGCGCACGTCCTGGGCGGTCGCTCGGGTGAGGCGTTCGGGGTCGAGATCCTGCCCGCGCTCGGGCTCGCGGCGCTGTTCCTGGCGATGGCCGGCGGCGCGGACAACGTCAGCTCGGTGTTCCGGAACACGATCCTGCAGGCAGCGTCGCCGGACGGCATGCGTGGTCGGCTGCAGGGCATCTTCATCGTGGTGGTCACGGGCGGTCCGCGGCTCGGCGACCTGTACGCCGGCCTGGTCGTCGCGGCCGGCATCGCGTACCCGCCGGTCATCGGCGGCGTGCTGATCATCGGCCTCGTCGCGCTCCTCGTCCGGATGGTCCCGTCGTTCCGCCGCTACGACGCCCTGCACCCCCACGCCAACTGACCGGTCGGTCCTGGTGCGCATAACACCGGTGTTCGCGCGTGGAACACCCGCGTTCCGCGGTGCGGAGCGTGACACCGGTGTCTTGCAGGCGCACCAGCGCGACCAACAGGCGGTCGGGAGGCGCGGGGCGGGCCCGCCACGGGCCTCCAGGGCCGCACGTGTCGGGTACCGTACGACACATGCCGGACAGCGCATCGCGCGATCTCCAGCGGACGGGAGTCCGCGCCGTCGTCCGGCGCACCTACCACTCCGTCATCCGGCACCGCGTCGTCGACGCGGCCGCGTCGCTGACGTTCTTCGCCCTGCTGACCGTCTTCCCGACCGCGCTGGCGGTGGTGTCGGCCCTGTCCATCGTGGACCGCAAGGGCGACAGCCTGACCGACATCGTCGAGGTCCTCGGGTTCATCGTCCGGCCCGAGACCGCGTCGCACCTCGAGGGCCCGCTCCGGCAGCTGCTGACCCTGGACAACCCGTGGCTCGGGTTCACGATCGGCGTCGTGCTGACGCTCTGGTCGCTGTCCGGCTACGCGACGGCGTTCGGGCGGGCGATGAACACCGCGTACGAGGTCGAGGAGGGTCGGCGGATCTGGAAGTTCCGCAGCATGATGCTCCTCGTCACGCTGCTCGTCATGGTCGGCGGTGCCGTCGCGATCGTCATCCTGCTCGGCACCCCGACGATCTCCGAGGCCGTCATCCGGCAGCTCGGGTGGGCGCCCTGGATCGACGACGTGTGGAACGTGGCGAAGTGGCCGGTGCTCGCGGTCGACCTGGTCGTGATGGTGGCGGTGCTGTACTACGCGACGCCGAACGTGAAGACCCCGCAGCTGCGGTGGGTGTCGGCCGGTGCCGCGTTCGCGATCGTCACCTGGGCCATCGCCACCCTCGGGTTCGCGCTCTACGTGGAGACCCTCGGCGGCGGGAACCGTGCCTACGGGTGGCTCGGCGGCGCGATCCTGCTGCTCGTGTACCTGTACATCTCGAACTTCGTGCTCGTGGTCGGCGGGGAGCTCGACTCCGAGGTGATCCGGATGCGGCAGCTGATGGCCGGCATCGAAGCGGACGAGTCGATCCGGCTGCCGCTGCGGGACGTCACCCGGAACTTCACGCTCGCGCGCTGGCGGGACCAGGACATGGCTGCAGCGCAGCACGTCCGGGCCGAGGCCGCTCGGGTGGCCGAGGACGAGGACGCCGAGCTGACCCCGGGCGAGGAGCAGCTGCGGGCGATGGCGCAGCAGGTGCGGGTGGGCGAGCGGCCGCTGCCCTGACGGGTGGCGTGCGCGCGCTCGTTGCCGCGGACGCCCCGCGTCAGCGCTTGCGCGCCTCGGCGTCCAGCATCTCCTCGGTGACGATCGGGATGGCGCCGGTCGCCAGCTCGATCCCCGACAGCCGTGCCGGGCTGAGCACCCGCATGACCTGGTCCTCGTCCATCAGGCCCGCGGCCACGACGAGCGTCGAGATCGGCGTCGAAGTGGTCAACGCCGTGTGCGCGATCGACGCCGCGGCCGCGTACCCGATGTACGGCGTCAGCGCGGTGACGACGCCGACGTTCGTGTCGACCTGGGCGGCGAGCTTCGCCTCGTTCGCTTCGATGCCGACGACGCAGTGCTCGCGGAGGGTCGCACAGCCACGGGACATCCACTGCAGGGACTGCAGGATCGAGTGGGCGATGATCGGCTCGAAGGCGTTGAGCTGGAGCTGGCCGCTCTCCGCCGCCATGGTCACCGTGGTGTCGGCTCCGGCGACCGCGTAGGCGATCTGGTTCACGACCTCGGGGATCACCGGGTTCACCTTGCCCGGCATGATCGACGAACCGGCCTGGCGAGCGGGCAGGGTGATCTCGCCGAGGCCCGCCTGCGGGCCGGACGACAGCAGCCGCAGGTCGTTGCAGATCTTCGAAAGCTTCGCGGCGCTGCGCTTGACCGTGCCGGACAGGGTCATGAAGGCGCCGGCGTCGCTCGTCGCCTCGATGAGGTCGGGGGCGGTGACGACGTCGATCCCGCTCGCCTCCTGCAGCTGCCGGCGGACCTCGTCGCGGTAGAGCGGATCCGCGGTGATCCCGGTGCCGATGGCCGTCGCGCCGAGGTTCATCTCGGCGAGCAGCGGCATCACCTTGCGGAGCATCTCCGCGTCCTCCTGGATGGTGTGCGAGAAGCCGGTGAACTCCTGCCCGAGGGTCATCGGCACGGCGTCCTGCAGCTGCGTCCGGCCGACCTTGAGCACGTCGGCGAAGGCGCGGCCCCGCTCGGCGAACGCGGCGGAGAGTTCCTCGAGCTGCACGATCAGCCGCCGGACGCCGAAGATCATCGCGATCTTGATGCTCGTCGGGTAGGTGTCGTTCGTCGACTGGCTGCGGTTCACGTGGTCGATCGGGTGCAGGTACGCGTAGTCGCCCCGCGCACGGCCCAGGAGTTCGAGTGCCCGGTTGGCGAGCACCTCGTTCGTGTTCATGTTCGTGCTCGTGCCCGCGCCGCCCTGCACGACGTCGACGACGAACTGCTCGCGGAGCGCCCCGTCGCGCACTTCCTGCGCCGCGCGGTCGATCGCGTCGGCGCGCTCCTCGTCGAGGACACCGATCGCCCGGTTCGCCCGCGCCGCCGCCTGCTTCACGGTGACGAGCGCCTCGATGAGGTCCGGGTACACGGCGATCGGCACGGAGGTGATCGGGAAGTTCTCCAGCGCCCGCAACGTGTTGATGCCCCAGTAGGCGTCGTTCGGGACCTCCCGTGATCCCAGCGAGTCGCTCTCGGTCCGCGTCGTCGTCACAGGTGCCTCCTCGTTGCCGGTCACACGTCGAGGCTAGTCCGGTCCGTCCAGCCGGTCCGGGAACGCGCCGGGACTGTGCAGAGCGGCGCGTTCCTGCGCGAGCGGGCGGAATGCCGCGGTCGCTTCGGTAACGCACGCCGGCATTTCGCCCGCTCGTCCGGCGAGCGCCCGCCGTGCACTTCGTGAGCAGAAGATGTCGAGTCGCGCACCCCGAGCCGACATCTTCTGCTCACCAAGCGCGCCGCCCACGCGAGCGGGCGGAATGCCGCGGTCGCCTCGGCAACGCACGCCGGCATTTCGCCCGCTCGCCCGGGGCGGACGGGAGGCGCGGCGCCAGGCCGCCACGGGCCTCCCGTCCGCGCCGCGGGCGCGGCGAACACACGACGAGTGAGCAGAAGACGCCGGGTCGCGAAGGGCGACCCGGCGTCTTCTGCTCACTCGGTGAGCGCGCCCGTCAGTGGAACTGCGGAACGATGAGGTAGATGCCGTAGAGCACGACGGCGCCGCACACGACGAAGCACGCGACGGCAGCGGCACGGAGTGCACGTGTAGCCGTCGAGGCGCCGGCCGGGTTCGGGAAGCCCGCGGTGGCCGGACCGATCGTGCCGTCGTCCTTCACGGTGAACTTGCCGGCGCGGGTGTCGGCGGCGCTCCAGAGACGGAGGCCGACCGAGTACACGGCGACGACGAAGCACGACGAGACCACGGCGACGAGCGCCACGGTGAGGAATGCAAACCAGTCGATGCCCATCAGCGACGGCCTCCCTTGCGGGCCGCCATGCGACGGAGCGTCCGCTCGCGGCTCAGTTCGGCGCGACGCTCGGCGACCGCGTCGGCGCGCTTCTTGCGCTGCATGTCGCGCAGCTCCTTGCGGGTCAGGACCGCGTTCGCGGCGACGTCGACCTCGATGGCCGAGGCCTGCTCGTGCGGCTTGCGGAGCGACCAGAGGTACAGGCCGAGGATGACGGCGGCACCGACCACGGCGTCGATCACGAGCCCGATGACGCCGAGACGGGCGATCCCGGAGGCGACGGCACCGACCGCAGCAGCGGCAGGCAGGGTGATGAACCAGGCGATGACGATCTTGCCGGCGGTCGACCACTGGATCTTCGAGCCCCGGCGGCCGAGCCCGGCACCGATGATGGAACCCGAGGACACCTGCGTCGTGGACAGCGCGAAGCCGAGGTGGCTGGAGGCGAGGATCGTCGCCGCGGTCGAGGCCTCGGCCGCGAAGCCCTGGGTCGCCCGGATCTCGGTGATGCCCGAGCCGAGCGTGCGGATGATCCGCCAGCCACCCGTGTAGGTACCGAGCGCGATCGCGAGGGCACAGGCCACGACGACCCAGAACTGCACGCCCTGGTTCGACGACTGCGCGCCCGAGGCGATGAGGGTCAGCGTGATGACGCCCATCGTCTTCTGCGCGTCGTTGGTGCCGTGCGCCAGGGACACCATCGAGCTGGTGAAGACCTGCCCGATCCGGAACCCGCCGCGCTCGTTCGGGAACACCGGCCGCTTGGTGATCCGGTACGCGATGCGCGTCGACAGGAACGACACGAGCGCCGCGATCACGGGCGAGGCGAACGCCGGGATGATCACGACCGTCAGCAGCGCGACGTAGTTGACCGACTGGAACCCGGCACCGACGATCGCGGCACCGATGAGCCCGCCGAACAACGCGTGCGAGGACGACGACGGCAGCCCGCGGAGCCACGTGATCATGTTCCAGACGACTGCCCCGATCAAGCCCGCGAAGATCATCTCGGGGCTGATCGCGACGCCACCGGGGCCCTCGTTGATCAGCCCGTGCGAGATCGACGTCGCCACGGCGGTGCTGAGGAACGCACCGACCAGGTTGAGCACCGCAGCGACGGTGACCGCCACCTTGGGCTTCATGGCGCCGGTCGCGATCGGGGTCGCCATCGCGTTGGCGGTGTCGTGAAAACCGTTTGTGAAGTCGAAGAAGAGGGCCAACGCGATGACCAGGACGACTATGAGTGTGATGTCCACCGCGGGCAAGTGTCCCAGGCGTCGGCCCTTCGAGCAAACCTGATCGGCAACCTGTTGTTCACCGTCGCTTCACACTCGTTCAGGTTCGGAACCATGCCGATGGAAGAATGGGTCCATGGACACCGCTGAGCTCCTCATCCTGTTGATCGGATCGCTCGCGGTGACCGGGTTCGCCCGCGCCAAGGGGCTCCCCGCTCCCCTGCTCGTCACAGCGGTCGCCCTGGCGGCGTCGTTCCTGCCCGGGCTGCCCCCGATGGAGATCGACTCCGAGGTCATCCTCACGGTGATCCTGCCGCCGCTGCTCTACTCCGCCGCGCTCGACGTGTCGTGGCAGAGCTTCCGCGGCTCGATCAAGCAGATCCGACGACTCGGCATCTTCCTGGTGATCGTGACGGCCCTGGTCGTCGGCGGAGTGGCGTACCTGCTCATCCCGGACATGACGCTGCCTGCGGCGATCCTGCTCGGCGCGATCGTCGCCCCGCCGGACGCGGTGTCCGCCGCCGCGATCGGCCGGAAGCTCGGACTCCCCCGGCGTGTCATGACCGTGCTGTCCGGCGAGAGCCTCATCAACGACGCGGCCTCGCTGACCCTGGTGCGCGTGTTCACGCTCATCATCGCCGGCACGTCGCTGACGGTCTGGCAGGACCTCGGCATCTTCGGGCTCGCGATCGGCGTCGGCCTGGTCGTCGGCATCGTGCTCGGCGTCGTCGTGCACTGGATCCGGATGCGCATCAACGACCCCGTGGTCGAGACGATCATGAGCATCCTGCTGCCGTTCGTCGCGTACATCCTCGCCGAGGACCTGTCCGGCTCCGGCGTCATCGCGGTCGTCACGGCCGGCCTGTACATCGGCTACAACTCGCCGAAGGAGGGCTACGCCACCCGCCTGCAGGAGCGTCCGCTCTGGACGAGCATCGACGTCATCCTGGAGGGCTTCGTGTTCGCGCTCATCGGCCTGCAGCTCAACACCGTCGTGCAGGACCTGGTGGAGAGCAAGCGCAGCCTCGGGCAGACGCTCACCGCGGCGGCTGTCGTGCTCGCGGTGGTGATCCTGGTGCGGCCGCTGTTCGTGTTCGAGTCGTACGTGCGCAACCGGTTCAACGGGAAGTGGCTCCGGCCGCTGCGGATCAAGCTGTCCCGCGGGCACCCCTCACTGCGGTGGATGCGCGGTTCCGCGGAGCCGAAGCTCAACTGGCGGGAGCTCACCGTCATCTCGTGGACGGGCATGCGTGGCGTGGTGACCCTGGCGGCAGCGGTCTCCGTCGTCGCGAGCCCGACGCAGATCCCGGCGCAGGACACGATCTTCATCATCGCCTTCTTCGTCACCGTCGGCACCCTGCTGTTGCAGGGGCTCACGCTGCCCTTCGTCATCCGCGCGCTCAAGGTGCAGGACCCGGCCGAGGGCGAAGAGGACGTGCGCAGCGAGATGCGACTCAACCAGCGCACCACCGAGGCCGCGATCGAGCTGCTCGAGAAGCGACGTCCGGCGTGGGCGAAGCAGTACGGCTCGGACGCCGTCGACTCGGTGGTGAACCGGCTGAAGGCACGACTCGAGCGTCAGGCCGAGACCTTCCGCCAGGACGCCGAGGAAGAAGAGGACGAGGAGCGGAACGTCGCACTGCGCCTGCGTGGCTCGCAGATCCAGGACATCCGGCGCGAGCTGCTCGACCGCCGCCGCGAGATCGTGCTCGAGGAGCGGGAGAAGGGGAACCTCGACGAGGAGGTCATGCGCCGCGTGCTCGTGACCCTCGACGCCGAGGAGCTCGCAATGGACTCGGCGCAGGCATCGCGCAGTCGCTCCTGAGCACCTCGGGCGTATCCTGGCGCTCCGATCGAGAGCAGGAGCAGAGCGCCGAGTGAGCACGCCGCGGAACGACGTCCCCAGGAACGACGACGGACCGGAGCGCCCCGGCGGTTCGCGTCCGACGCCCTCGAAGTCGCGCGGGAGCCGGCCGTCCGCCCAGGGGACGAAGCCGCGTCGCGGTGCCAAGGTCGCGGGACACGCCAGCCGGTCAGCACCCCGGCGGCAGGCCCCCGTCCCCGCCCCGCAGCAGTACAGCGCGTACCGCCGCTGGTACTCGACACTGCACCCGTCGCTCCAGCTCATCGGCCTGCAGCTGTGGATGCCGCTGTTCTTCATCGTCGGGTTCTGCCTGTGCTACGTGTTCGCGTTCCACGCCCCGCACCCGCACGACGTGCCGATCGCCCTGATCGGCAGCGACCCGTCCTTCGTGCAGGCCGTGCAGCGGGCGTTGCCGGGCGAGTTCGTGTTCCACTCCTACGACTCGCTCGCCCAGGCGAAGCGCGACGTGGTCGACGGCTCGATGGCGGTCGCGTACGACCCGGCCGCGAACGAGTTCTTCAAGGCGAGCGCGCACCAGTTCCAGGTCGCGAGCCTCGTGCCGGCCACCCTCAGCGCGGTGCTCACCGGCCTGGGCGTCGCGACCCCGAAGGTGACCGAGCTCGCGCCCCTGCCGGCGTGGGACGAGTACGGCACCGTGGCGATGTACGTGATGCTCGCGTGGTGCATCGGCGGCTACATGGTCGCGATGTTCATCGGCATCATGGGCGGCCCGCTCCGGCACCGCACCCGCATGACGGTCATCGCGGTCGGCGGCCTGGTCATCTCGCTCATCACGAACACGCTCGCCGGCCCGGTGCTCGGTGCCATCCACGGCCACTGGATCCAGCTGGTGCTCATCGCCTGGGGCTGGATCGTGGCGATCGGCCTGGCGGTGAACGGTCTGAGCTACTTCGTCGGCCGCTTCATCGCCGCCCCGGCGATGATCTGCTTCGTCTTCCTGTCCATGCCGTCGTCCGGCGGCGCCTACCCGAAGTGGTTCATGCCCGAGCCGTTCGCGTGGCTCAACAACGTCGTGGTCGGCTCGAGCATGGTCGACATGATCAAGCACCAGGTCTACGGCGTCGGCCCCGGTCCGGCCCGAGGCCTGATCACGATGGCGTGCTACGCGGCGGCCGGCCTCGTGCTCATGTACTTCGGCAAGCAGTGGTGGGAGCGCAAACGGATCCGCGCGATCGTCACCGGCCGCACGACGATGTTCCAGGACGCGAACACGGCCAACCGCGAGTTCCTCGGCGGGCAGCGCGACGCCGAGCTGGAGCGCCACGGGCTGACCTCCACCGAGACCGGCACCCTGAGCGTGCTGCGGGACGACGACTGGGAGGACGAACGCACCGGTGGCGACGTCTTCACCGGCGCGCGCGACGGCCTCGAACCGGGCGCGACCCCGACCGGTCGCATCGCCGTGCAGCGCCCCGCGAACCGGAAGGAGCCGCGACCGGCGGCGGCTCCGCACGGCAAGCACGCCGACCGCTGACGCGTATCCTGAGGGGCATGAACCCCCGAATCACCTGGCACCGCGTCCTCGTCACCGTCGTCGTCGTGTTCCTCGTGCTGACGCTGGGCTTCTACGCCGCGAGCGTCCTGCTCGCCCCAGCCGACGGGCGCGGCACCGCCGGGCTGTTCGTCGGGTGGGCGATGTTCTCGATGATCGGTGCGATCGTCGTCGGTGTCATCGACTTCTTCGTGCGGCCTCTGGGCGGCCGGAGCGGCGACGCCGACGTCATGGCCGCCGCCGAAGAGGCCCGGACCGGCAGCACCCGCACGCAGCAGACGCGCTAGCGGCACGCGCACCCAGCAGACGCCCTGAGCGAGACCCGCCCCAGCGGAAGAACTAGGCCACACCCGTGCCGGTGAACCCGGACACCGTCGCGTCGTCCTCGGCGAACGTGAACCGCGCCCGGACGTTGCCGCCAGCGAGCACCCCCGGCAACCAGTACCGGGCGTCGTCCCACATCGCGTCGTAGGGCACGGCGTCGACCGGGATCCAGCGCGGCTCCAGTTCGTCCGAGCCCGACGGGTCCCCCTGCCAGCGGCGGCAGACGAAGACGTCCGAGACCTGGGACCAGGACGGTCGGTACGGGAACCGGTAGTCCAACGTGCCACGGGCCTCCAGGTCGACCGCGTCGACCCGCAGGCCGACCTCTTCACGCACCTCGCGCACGGCGGTCTCGACCGCCGTCTCGCCGGACTCGCGCTTGCCGCCGGGGCCGACCAGACGGCCGGTGCCGAGGCCGCGGCGCTTCTCCCCCAGCAGCACCTCGGGCCCTGCCTCGCCGTCGCGCAGCAGGTACACGACCACCACCCGGGGATGCTGGGACTTGCTCTCGTCGCGAAGGCTCACGCGTCCAGTGTGACCGATGGAGTGTCGTACGCTCTTCCCATGGCAGGCGTGCTGCGGGGGCACCATGGCTGAGCCCCGCAGGACCGGGCGCAGCCTCGAAGTGCTGCGCGCCGAGGCCGCCGAGGAGATCTCGATGCTCGTCGAGCACCGGAGCCGTCAGGGCGAGGACCCGTGGGAGTTCATGCCGACGCTCCCCACCGTCGACGAGCAGGTCGTGCTGATCCTGCGCGCGGACGCCGTCGACCTGGACGAGGCGATCGGCAAGCGGCACGCACAGTGGTCGAGCCACCCGGCGTCCGGGCAGGGCACCAAGCTGGGAGAGGAGTACCACCGGCTGCGCCGGATCGCGCTGCAGCACCCCGAGCTGACGCCCGCCGTGTGGAAGCTGCTCGGCGCCCTGCCCGAAGCGGGCTGAGCTGCGGTTGGATGGACGCATGACCGAAACCGTGCTCGCCGTCCTCAACCAGCCCTCCCGCGACGCCGCGCCGCACGACCCCGCGGCCGACGCCTTCACGTGGGCGAAGCCGCTCGAAGAGCACGTCCAGGTGCAGGACCTCGGCGTCACGCGCGGTGACGGCGTGTTCGAGACGATCACGGTGATCGACGGTCGGCCCCAGGCCCTCGAGGCGCACCTCGCCCGTTTCGGTCGCTCCGCCGCGATGCTCGACCTGCCCGCCCCCGACCCCGAGGCGTGGCGCCAGGCCATCGAGGCCGTCTGCGCGCGCCTCGACCCGGTGCGCGAGGCCTTCGCCAAGACCGTCCTGACCCGCGGCGTCGAGGGCACCGACCGTCCGACCGGCTGGGTCTACGCCGCGCCGTCTGGCGACTCCACGGCCGCCCGCACCGAGGGGATCTCCGTCGTCGTCCTCGACCGCGGCTACCGGCACGACGTCGAGCGCACCTCGCCCTGGCTGCTGCAGGGCGCGAAGACGCTGTCGTACGGCGTCAACATGGCCGCCCTGCGCGAGGCCGTCCGCCGCGGCGCCGACGACGCCCTGTTCGTCTCGAGCGACGGCTACGTGCTCGAGGGCACGCGCGCGAACCTGATCATGAAGGTCGGCGACCGGCTGGTCACGCCCCGCACCGACATCGGGATCCTGGCGGGCACGACGCAGGCCGACGTGTTCCGCTTCGCTGAGCAGGAGGGCATCGAGACCGCCTACGAGCTCGTCACCCTCGCCGATCTTGCAGCCGCGGACGCGCTCTGGCTCGTGTCGAGCGTGCGGCAGGCGGCGCCGATCCGTTCGGTGAACGGCGACGCCCGCGCGATCGACGCGGACCTGACGACGCGCATCAACGACTTCCTGCTGGCGCGCGAGGTCTGAGCACGGTCTGACCGCTCGACCCGGAAGACGCCGTCGTGTCCGCGAGACGCCGCGGAATTGGGCGGCGTCTCGCGGGTGTGACGGCGTCGTGCCGAAACGACGGCGTCTCGCGACCGGACACCTGACGGACGGGAGGCCCGTGGCGGGCTCGCCACGGGCCTCCCGTCCGCCTGTGGCTGAGCCCACCGCGTCACGCGAGACGCCGGCGTCTCGTGGCCGCTACCAGCGCGGGGTGGTCACGCCGGCTCCGTCGGCCCACGCGAAGACGGTCTTGCCGTCGATCCAGACGCGCGTCGCGCGGCTGGTCGCGTCGAGCGGGTCGCCGTCCCAGAGCACGAGGTCGGCGTCGTAGCCCTCGGCCAGGCGACCGACACGGTCGCCGAAGCCCAGGAACTCGGCCGGGTTGACCGTGAGCGCCTCGAGTGCGGTCTGGGCGGGCAGGCCCTCCTTCACGGCGGCGGTCGCCTGGTCGACGAGCATGTTGATCGGCACGACCGGCGCGTCCGTCGTGATGGCGACCCGGACCCCGGCCGCCGCGATGGTGGCGAGGTTCGGGATGCCGCGGTCGCGGAGTTCGACCTTCGAGCGGCTGGTGAAGAGCGGGCCGTAGATGACCGGGATGTCCTTCGCGGCCAGCACGTCGGCGATCTTGTGCGCCTCGGTGCCGTGGTTCACGACGAGCCGGTAGCCGAACTCCTCGGACAGGCGGATGGCGGTGGCGATGTCGTCGTGGCGGTGGGTGTGCTGGTCCCAGACGAGTTCGCCGTCGAGCACCCGGACGAGCGTCTCCTTCGTCAGGTCGCGGGCGAACGGCTCGTCCTTCGCGGCGGCGGCATCGCGGGCGGCCTTGTAGTTCTGCGCGTCGACGAAGGCGTCACGGATGATCTTGGCGACACCGAGCCGGGTGGAGGGGGTCTGGCCCTTGCCGCCGTAGACCCGCTTCGGGTTCTCGCCGAGGGCGCTCTTCACGCTCACCGAGTCGGAGATGAGCTGCTCGTCGATCGTCCGGCCGCCCCAGGTCTTGATGGCGACGCTCTGGCCGCCGATCGGGTTGCCCGAGCCGGGCTTGACGACGATGCTCGTGATCCCGCCGGCGAGCGCGTCCCGGAAGCCCTCGTCGTCGATGTCGATCGCGTCGATCGCGCGGACGCCCGCCATGTTCGGGGCGGTCATCTCGTTCGTGTCGTTGCCGGCCTCGCCGTTGGCTTCTTCGTGGATGCCGACGTGGCCGTGCGCCTCGACGAACCCGGGGACGAGCCACGAACCCGCGGCGTCGATGACCGTCATGCCGTCGGGCGGGGTGACGTCGGGTCCGACCGCGGTGATCCGGCCGTCCTCGACGATGACCGCGCCGCCGTCGAAGGCGGGGGCGGAGACGGGGACGACGTGGGCACCGGTGATCGCGAAGGAGTTGCTCATGGCACCAACGGTACGCGGGGGCGTGCGGGCGGGGCGTGCGGGCGGCGGCGCGCGGGCGGCGTGCGGGCGGGCGGCGGCGTGCGGGCGAAATACCGATTCCTGGCGCCGGACGTCCCGGCGGCCCTACCGTCGCGGGATGGCACACCGGAGCGAGACCTGGCCCACGCACCACAGCGCCGAACGACCCTGGCGCAGCGCAGTCCGCGGGTGCCGTGACGACCGGCTGGTGACCACCGTGCGGGTGTCGGTGCCCCCGTCCATCGCCAGGGCTCGGTGGACACCCGACGACGACACCGTCGCACTGCTCGACCGGAGCGCCACGGCCCTGCGCACCCTCGACGTCCACCACGGCTCCCGGCTCGCACCGCTCGGGTCCGTGCTCGGCCGGACCGAAGCCGTGGCGTCGTCGCGGATCGAGGACGAGCCCGCCTCGATCGACGACCTGGCGCGCGCGCTCGTCGGCATCAGGGCGAACCCGGGTGCCACCGCGGTGGTCCGGGCCGGCGGCGCCGTCGAGCACCTGGTCTCCGCGGCGGACTCGGGCATCGTCACGGAGTCGTCTCTGCTCGAGGCGCACCGTCTGCTGATGCGCGACGACCCGGTCGACGGACGGTCCGCAGGCCGGTACCGCGACGTGCAGAACTGGATCGGTGGCGGCGCCACACCCCGCGACGCCCGGTACGTCCCACCGCCGCCGGAGCTCGTGGCACCGCTGATGGCCGACCTGCTCGCGTTCGTGCACCGTGTGGACCTGCACCCGATCGCCCAGGCGGCCATCGCGCACGCGCAGTTCGAGTCGATCCACCCCTTCACCGACGGCAACGGTCGGACCGGGCGGGCGCTGATCGGGGCCGTGCTGCGGCGCCGCGGGGTCACGACGACGGTGACCGCGCCCGTGGCCACCGCACTCGCGGCGGACCGACCGCGGTACTTCCGGCACCTGGAGCGGTACCGCGACGGCCAGGTCACCGGGTTCGTGGCCGATCTGGCCCTGGCGATCGGGACGGTCTGCGACGAGGCGACGCTCGGCGCCCTGCTGCTCGCCGAGCACGACGCCGACCGGTCCACCGGTCCCTGCGCCACGGGCCCGCACGCCGTCGTCGGCCGTGCGCTCGCCGACGACCCCGTCCTGACCGAAGCGCACCTGGGAACCCTGCTCACCGCCGACCAGGTCGAGCGCGTCACGCTCGACCTGGTGCTGGCGGGCGTGCTCCGTCCGGTCACCCGTCGCCGCCGTGACCGCGCCTGGGTGGCACCCGCCGTGGTCGCCGAGCTCGAGGCGTTCGAGCAGCGGGTGCACGCCGCTGTGGGCGGCCACGAGCGGACCGCGGCCTGACCGGGGGTGCGGGCGAATAGGGTGGGACGGTGAGCAACGAGCACACCGCATCCACCCCGCCCAGCGCCGCCAAGCGGCCCGTGACACGGACCCACCACGGCATCGACTTCGTCGACGACTACGAGTGGCTGCGGGACAAGGAATCCCCCGACACCCTGGCGTACCTCGAAGCCGAGAACGCCCACACCGACGCCGCGACCGCGCACCTCGCGCCGCTGCGGGACCGCATCTTCGCCGAGGTGAAGAGCCGCGTGCAGGAGACCGACCTCTCGGTACCGGTGCGCATGGGCGACTGGTGGTACTTCACCCGCACCGCCGAGGGCAGCCAGTACGGCGTGCACTGCCGCGTGCCCGTTGCGGGCCCCGACGACTGGACGCCGCCCGCCGTGGTCGAGGGCGAGTCCACCCTGCCCGGTGAGCAGGTGGTGCTCGACGGCAACGCCCTGGCTGACGGCCACGAGTTCTTCTCCCTCGGGACCTACGACATCAGCGACGACGGCACCCGCCTGGTGTACGGCATCGACGTCGAGGGCGACGAGCGGTACACCCTGCACGTGCGCGACCTGGCGTCGGGGACCGACCTCGGCGACGCCATCCCGAACACCGGGGCCGGCGCCACGTTCGACCCGGCGGGCCGCTACGTCTTCTACCCCACGGTCGACGAGTCCTGGCGTCCGGACAAGATCTGGCGGCACACCGTCGGCACCGCGGCGTCCGAGGACGTCCTGGTGTTCGAGGAACCCGACGACCGCTACTGGGTCGGCGTCGGCGTCACCCGCTCGTCGCAGTACATCGTCATCGAGCTCGGCTCGAAGATCACGTCCGAAGCGCACGTCCTCGATGCTGCGGACCCGACCGGTGAGTTCCAGGTCGTCTGGCCCCGCCGCGAGGGCGTCGAGTACGAGATCGAGCACGCCATCGTCGGTGGCAGCGACCGGTTCCTGGTGCTGCACAACGACGGCGCCGAGAACTTCGAGCTCGTCGACGTCCCCGCCGACGACCCGACGTCCGAGCGTGACCGCCGCGTCGTCGTGGCGCACCACACCGAGCGCCGCATCGAGTCGGTCGACGCCTTCGCCGGGCACCTCGCGCTGGAGTACCGGTCCGAGGCGCTCCCCCGCGTCGCGATCATCCCGATCGAGGGCGACGGCTACGGCGACGCGCACGAGGTCCCCTTCGACGAAGCCCTGTTCTCCGCGGGGCTCGGCGGCAACCCGGAGTGGGAGCAGCCGACACTCCGCATCGGGTACACGTCGTTCGTCACCCCCTCCGAGGTCAGCGACCTCGACCTGGCCACCGGCGAGGTCACCGTCCTGAAGCGCCAGCCCGTGCTCGGTGGCTACGACCCGGCCGACTACGTGCAGGAACGCGACTGGGCCACCGCGGCCGACGGCACCCGCGTGCCGATCTCGCTCGTCTGGCGCCGTGACGCCGTCGACCAGGACTCGCCGTCGCCGCTGCACCTGTACGGCTACGGCTCGTACGAACACTCGATCGACCCCGGCTTCAGCGTCATGCGCCTGTCGATGCTCGACCGCGGTGTCGTCTTCGCGGTCGCGCACGTCCGTGGTGGCGGTGAACTCGGCCGGCACTGGTACGAGAACGGCAAGACCCTGACGAAGAAGAACACCTTCACCGACTTCGTCGCGGTCGCCGAGCACCTGATCGAGTCCGGCCGGACGAGCGCCGACCGGCTCGTGGCCGAGGGCGGCAGTGCGGGTGGGCTCCTGATGGGCGCCGTCGCGAACCTCGCACCCGAACGGTTCGCCGGCATCCTGGCGGCCGTGCCGTTCGTCGACGCGCTGACGAGCATCCTCGACCCGGACCTGCCCCTCACCGTCATCGAGTGGGACGAGTGGGGCGACCCGCTGCACGACGCCGAGGTCTACCGCTACATGAGCGAGTACACGCCGTACGAGAACGTCCGCGACGACGTCCAGTACCCGCAGATCCTCGCCGTGACCTCGATCAACGACACCCGCGTGCTCTACGTCGAGCCCGCGAAGTGGACCGCGAAGCTCCGCGAGGTCGGCGCGCCCGTGCTGCTGAAGACCGAGATGTCCGCCGGCCACGGTGGTGTCAGCGGTCGCTACGCGTCGTGGAAGGAGCGGGCGTTCGAACTCGCCTGGCTGCTCGACGTGCTCGGGCTCGCCGACGAGACGCCCGCCGCGGCGACCGCCACCCCGATCGCCGCGGGCTGAGCAGCGCCGCGCACTTCGTGAGCAGAAGAGGTCGGGTCCGAACGCGGGACCCGACCTCTTCTGCTCACCAAGCGAACAGCGGCGCACGCAACGCGCGCACTCCGCTCACACGCGGTTGAGCGCGTGCACCGCCTCGTCGTAGGACTCCTCGGCCAGGCGCACCCGGTCCCCCGCGAGCACCCCGTACCCGAACGTGCCCTCACCGCCACGCTCCGCGATCGCCGCGTTCGCCCGCAGGATGTCGAGGGCGTGCAGCGACCGCACTCGCTCCGTCAGCACGTCGGCGGCGGTGCCGATCCGCTTCCACAGCGCGTGCGGGAACGCGTCGTCGCCGAGCACGTCCATCGCCATCCGGGCCCGCATCGTCTCCTGCCACGCGGCCTCGGTGGTGCTCCGGTCGGCGGCCTCCCGCTCGGCGGCGGTGTCCGAGGTGTCGTCGGCCACGGCGGCCCGGACGAGCTCGCGCACGCGCGGCTTCACGTCGGCGCCGACGTCCTGGGCGACCTGCTTCGGCGAGCGGAGCGACCACGCGGTCGGCACCGGACGCTCGGCTGCGTCGTCGAGGGCGTCGAGCAGCTCGAGGAACGGCTCGCCGTGCAGGAACGCGACGACGTCGCGCACCGCCTGGTCGCGACGCTCACGGGTCGAGGCCAGGATCCGCTCACGGGTCAACGCGTCGACCAGGTCGTCCTGCGCCGGCGACGACGCCCGCGGCAGCCGGTCGATCAGGTACTCGGCCAGCGCCGCACGGGCGGTGACGCCCGCCAGGCCGTCCGCCGCCTCGGCGGCGCGGTCGACGGCCTCGCCGTCGCGGAACGCCGGGCGGTAGGCGCCCAGGATCGCGGCGATCTCGAGGGTGGTGTCGGCCGCTTGCCGGAGGTCGGCCGTGTCGCCGGAGCGGAGCCGGGCCTCCTGGCCGAGCAGCGCGATGCGCAGCTTGCGCACCCGCTTCGCCAGGATGCGTGCGGTCGTGCCCTTGGCCGGCTTCTCCTCGGTCTGGAGGCGCGGTGCCGGTGCTCCTGCCAGCCCGCGTGCCAGCTTGGACGCGACTGCGGCGGGGCCGGCGCCGACGGCCGCGAAGCGTCCGTCGAGGGCCGCGAACAGCTCGTGGGCGATCTGCGGGTCGACGCCGTCGACGGTCTCGACCTCGACCTCACGCCAGGTGCGCGGGGTCTCCGGGGCGTCGTCGTCGAGGCGCTGGGCGGTGACCTGGTCGTCGGCGAGCTCGGCGATCTGGTCGCCGTCCTCGTCGAGCAGTCGGGTGACGGTCCGGGTGGTGGTGATCCGGACGACCGGACGCAGCCCGCGGCCGCGACGCTCGGTGAAGAGTGCGGCGAGGACCTCGTCGGGCACCGAGTCGGCGTCGTCGGTCAGGGGGAACTGCTGCTCGTGGCGGACCGTGTCCGACTCGGAGCGCTTGATGTGCCAACCGGCGTCGGGGCCACCGGTGCGACGGCGGACCGTCACCCGCGCGGCCACCAGGTCGTACCGCTCGGTGTCCCAGTAGGTCGCGTCCAGTTCGAACGGCTCCTGGTGCTCGGTGCGGAGGATGCCGCCCGCGCCGACGAGGTCGGGGAGGGCACCGCCCTCGGGCAGGTCGTAGGTGCGCTCGATCTCGAGGTGCGTGTGGCTCACACGGTCTTGTCTACCAGGCACTGCGCGGATTCCCCGCACCCGGGGTTAGCCTGCAGGGATGAGCGACACGATCACCCGCGAGCAGTTCACGCCCGAAGCCGGCGGCGTCACGATGTTCACCACCACGTGGTGCGGCTACTGCGCCCGGCTGAAGAACCAGATGTCCAAGGCCGGGGTCCCCTTCACCGAGGTCGACATCGAGCAGACCCCCGGTACCGCGGAACTCGTCGCCGAGGTCAACGGCGGCAACCAGACCGTGCCGACGCTGGTGTTCCCCGACGGCACGACGGCGACGAACCCGTCCCTGGCCGAGGTGCAGTCCCGCATCTGAGCGGCGGCGCCTCGCAAGACACCGGCGTTCACGCTCCGAACACGCGCATGACGCGGTTCAGAGTGCAAACACCGGTGTTTTGCTGTCCGGACGCGCCTGTGCTAGCCGCCGAGCGCCTCGGTCAGCAGCGCGGCCATCGCGTCGAGCTGGATGTCGCCGGAGTCGACGACCGCTTCGTCCGAACCGTCGAGCGCACGGGCGGCCAGGGACGCCTTCGAGTCGATGAGCTCGGCGATCTTGGTGTCGATCGTCTGCGCGGCGATGATGCGCCACGCGGTGACGGGCTCTTCCTGTCCGATGCGGTGCACGCGGTCGATCGCCTGGGTCTGCTCGGCGCTCGTCCACGACAGCTCGGCGAGCACGACGTTCGACGACACCTGCAGGTTCAGGCCGACGCCGGCCGCGGTCAGCGAGCAGACGATGACGGCGACGTCGGGGTCGTTCACGAACGAGTCGATCTCGGCCGTGCGCTGCGTGGGGGTCTGGTCGCCGCGGATCGTGGCGGTGCGCAGCCCACGACGGGCGAACACCTCTTCCGCCTGGTCCATCACGTCGAGGTGCTTCGCGAAGAACACGACCTTGCCGACGTTCGAGGCGAGCTGCGCGGCGTAGTCGGCCGCGAGCTGGGCCTTGGCCCGGCCGATGCGGCGGACCATCGAGAACACGTTCTCGCCGGTCGACGAGGCGTCCTGGTCCTCGAGCTCCCAGCGCGCGACCTGGCGGACCAGCTTGTGGTCGATGCCGACGACCGGGTCCTGCCCGGTGCGGGCGTCGAGCGCCTGGTGGTACCGGCGGACCAGCTTCGCGGTGAGCTCGCGCTCGGCGTCGCGGATGGAGCGGCCCTCGTCGCCGTCGAGCTCGACGGGGATGTCGGCGATCCGGCGTGCGGGGATGTCCGCGGCGACGTCGACCTTGCGGCGTCGGACGATGCCCTGGTCGATGACGGCACGGCGGGCCTCGACGAAGAACCCGGGGTCGGCCGGCGTCAGGCCGATCTCCTCGAGCTCGTTCATGAGCTTGGCGCGCGGCTTCTTGTCGTCGATCCATCCGAGGTACTCCCAGATGGTGCGGAAGTCCTCGACCGAGTTGATGAGCGGGGTACCGGTCAGCGCCATGAGCAGCGGGGTGGCGGTGCGCTGCCGGATGCGCTCGGCGATCTGCAGCACGAACCGGGCGCGCTGCGAGTCCTTGTTCTTGATGAAGTGCGCCTCGTCGACGACCATCCCCTTGAACCCGAAGTTGCCGAGCCACCCGGCGTGCCGGTCGAGGATCTCGTAGTTCACGATGACGATGTCGGCGAACCCGTCGAGGTCGTTGCCGTCCCCGTGGATCACCGTGGCGCGGCGGTTCGGCACCCAGCGCTCGGCCTCACGTGCCCAGTTCGTCTTGACGACGTTCGGCACGACGACGAGCAGCGGGAACGCGTTCGCGGCGTCGGCGGCGAGCAGCGACTGCGCGGTCTTGCCGAGGCCGGGTTCGTCGGCGAGCAGGAAGGTACGGTGCCCCTGCGCTGCGGCGGTGATGAGCTCCGCCTGGTGCTTCATGAGCGTGGTGCCCGAGCGCGAGTGCAGCGTCGGGGGCTCCGGCAGCGGCATCGTCGCCGCTCCGCCGCCCGCGCCGTACTCGAACGACTTGAACAGCGGTCCGAACAGTTCCCAGTTCGCCAGGCGGCGCGGGTGCGCGACGGGCTGGTCGGCGAGGGCGAAGTCCGGCGGCATGAACGGGTTCGCGAGCTGGCGCTGGACGACGGACTGCGGCACGACGGCACGCACCGGGGTCTCGACCACCGCGGCGGGCTCGGACGCGATGACGAGGTCCTCCGGCTGGAGCTCGACGCCACCGGCGATCATCATGTCGCGCTTGACCGCGCGCGTCGCCTCGGGCACCTGCACCTCTTCGGCGAGGAGCTGGATGACGCTGGTGTCCCGCGCCGCCGTCTTCGCCAGGATCGTGGCCACGCCGTCGAGCCGCTTGAGCTGTTCGGCGCGCTGCGCGTCGGTGAGCTCCGTGTCGGCCTTCACCCGCGCGCGCTCTTCGCGCATCAGCAGGGCGACCGCCTGGAACTTCGTCCGGTTCGACGCCTTGAGTGGTCCGCGCTGCGCCGCGGCCTCGACCTCGCGCACAGCGCGGGCGAGGACGGGGATGACGCCGTCGTTGTCCAGCGGCCTGGTGCGACGTGACGCGGTCCGCGTCCCGCCGGCAGCACGCCGGGTGCCTGATCGAGCCAACGCTCCTCCTGTTCCGCCCACACGTCGGGGCGATCCGCCCGTGGGGCGGGAAGTCCTGCACCGGGGCCTGGCGCGGCTCCGGTTCGGCCGCGGGCCACCGTGGCCCACCGCATCGCCGGTCCCCGCATCGGGACGTCCGGTGGACTCCCGCGAGCCGTTCCACACGAGCACCTGCCGGGAGCAGGTTCGGACGGTCCGCGCCGGGATCCGGCGTCGTCACACGCACGTGGTGCCCCCTCGGGGCGCTCACGGCCCGGTCCCCGCGTCGATCAAGTGATCGACGGCTGCGTCCGGAATCGACGCGGCACGCGGGAACACGGTGCGTGCGCGCTCAGTTTACTCCCGGACCACCGACGGAGGCGACCGCCGCGTTGCCCGCGCGCGTCGCGACGGCGGACGGGAGGCCCGTTGCGGGCCCGACCCGCGCCTCCCGTCCGTCCTGCAGTCGCCTCCAAACCGCCGAAGCGACGGGGCTGCGAGCCGTCAGGCCTGCGGTGCGGACCGCGGGCGGGTCGATGCGCCGGTCGGGAGGCTCGGGGCCGCGTCCGCCAGGGCGGCCTGCGTCGCGGCGAGGAGCTGCTGGGCGGTCTGGATCCCGTTGGCGGAACCGGTGGTCGCCTGGCCGCCGGCGTGGGCGAGCAGCTGCGCGCCGATGGCGGGCCCGATGCGGTCGGTCTCGCGCGGGTTGCGCGCGACCCAGTCGCGGGCGATCGCGTCCGCGAGGCGCTCGGCGGCGGCGCCGCGCTCCGCGTCACCTCGGGACCGGTGCCACAGCCCGGTCACCACGAGGTGGGCGACGACGGCTCCGACGTCACGGACCGGGAACCCCCAGCCCGCGGTGTCGATGTCGAGCAGGCCCGAGATGCGCCACGGCTCGTCCTCGTCGACGAACACCTGCTCCAGGTGCAGGTCGCCGTGCACGACCTGCTTGGTCGAGCTCGACCAACCGATGGAACGGCGGCCGATGGCGTCGTACAGGCGGTCGATCTCCTCGGCGTCGCGCGGCAGGGCGGCGATGAGCGTGCGACGGTGCCAGTCGGCGTGGTCCATCGCGTCGGCACGGGCCTGCTGGGTCATCGGCACGGTGGCGACGCGGCCGCTCAACGCCGCGAGCGACGCCACGAAGCGCGGGTCGTCGGCGATGTCGAGGATGCGGCTGCCGGCCGGCACGCCGCGGATGCGCTCGAGCACGAGCAGGCCGTCGCCACGGCTGGACAGCACGCGCGGCACCGGCAGACCGGCAGCGACGAACTGCTCGTGCGACTGCACGATCGGCGCGACCCGGTGCGGACGGACGATCTTCAGGAACAGGGTGCGCTCGGGGGCGTCGACGCGCACCACCGCACGTTTGCCGGGCCGGTACGCGGCGACGGTGAGCACCGGGTCGGTGACGGGCATGCCGAGGGTGGTCAGCAGCTCGGCGACGGCATCGCGGTAGGTGACCTGCGGCAGCACCGGCAGGCCTGGGTCGTTCGGGTACGCCCAGACCGACACCGGTTCGCCCGTCCCCGGGTCCGTGACGATGGCGCTGTTCTGGTCGTGGGTGCCGCCGGTGTCGACGTAGGTCAGGACCGTGGCGCGCTGGCCGTTGCGGTCCAGTGTGTCGACCTCGTAGCCGTACAGGTAGCCGTTGCCCGACGGTTCGACGGAGTGCGCCCGAGCGGCCACCACGGAGGTCCCGGAGCCGGCGAAGGCCTGCGGGATGACGCGCTCATGGTTGGGCCACACGACATCAGTCAACCGCGTCGCACGGGTTTCGTCGCGTTCGTGCACGGCTCGGCGCGCGGCCGGTGGCTACCGTGGTCGGTGTGAACCCGGTCGCGCGTCTCCGCAGCTCCAGTCGCACGCCGTTCCTGCAGGTCGTGAAGACCGCCGTCGCGGTGGTGGCCGCCGTGCTCCTCTGCCGTCTGGTGATCCAGGGGCCGTTCCCCACCTTCGCGGCCATCGCGGCCCTGCTCGTGGTGCAGCCGAGCATCAACCAGTCGTTCGTGAAGGGGCTCGAGCGGAGCGCGGGCGTCGTCATCGGCGTCGTGCTGGCCACCGGGTTCCACCTGCTGCTCGGCGACGGCGTGTTCGTGGTGCTGCTCGTCATCGTGCTCGCGATCCTGATCGCGTGGGCGCTCCGGCTCACGCCGACCTCGGCCACCCAGGTGGGGATCAGCGGGATGCTCGTGCTCACCGCCGGGGTCGTGACGCCGAACTACTCCGCCGACCGGATCCTCGAGACCGTGATCGGTGCGATCGTCGCCCTGGTCGTGAACGCGCTCATCGTGCCGCCCGTCCTGCTCGAGCCGGCGCACCTCGCCGTCGCCCGGCTCGCCCGCGACACCGCGGTGGCGTTCGAGCGGATCGCGATCGGCCTGACCGAGGGGTGGGACCGCGCACGCTGGGACGAGGCCCTCGTCGCGGCCCGGGCCCTCCGGCAGCAGCACGCCAAGGCCGAGGCGTCCCTGGGGTCGGCCCGCGAGTCCCTGACGATGAACCCGCGCAGCGGCCGGCACCGGACGATCCTCGACCGCGACGTGGTGGTCACCGACCACCTGCGCATCCTGGTGACCCGGGTCACCGGCATGACCCGGGCGATCCGCGACAACACCGCCCCGGACCTGCGGGACGATCCGGTGGTGCACGGCATCGCGACCGAGGTGGCGCGGATCGGGGCGGACGTGCGGGCGCTCAGTGCGCGGGTCGAGTCGACGCGGCTCGACCCGGCACCCGGGGCCGGTGGGGCGGACGCTGCTGCGCTCGGACCGGACGCCGAGCCGTGGGCGGAGGCCTCGGAGCCGGCACTCACCGCGCCACTCGAGGTGGTGCGTCCGAACTCCCGGCACTGGGTGCTCATCGGGGCGCTGCTCGAGGACATCCGACGGGTGCGCGGGGAACTGCTCGGCGAGGACGACTAGGCGCGTCGCGTTCGCGCGGTGCCGGGTCTGCTCAGCGTGCCGCGCAGGCGTTGTGCCGGGTCCACCTCAGCGTGCCGCGCAGGCGTTGTGCCGGGTCCACCTCAGCGTGCCGCGCAGGCCGCCTCCGACGCCGTCCGCACCACGTCGGACCAGATCACCTCGGTCGGCACGACGTCGGTCGCACCGGGGACCCCGGTGTCGGCGTACCGGTTGATCTCGGCGACGACGACCTCGATGCCGACCTCGCGTGCGGCACGGCTCGCCACGTCCGGCACCGCCGTCCGCAGCTCTGCGACCACGCGATCGCGCGGTACGTCCTCCAGCTGTGCGAGCGTGCCGATCCCCTTCCACGCGGCGTCCAGTTCGGCGCGCAGGCGCACGATTGCCGGGTGGTCGATCGAGTCGTTCATGATCCCCCAGTGCGGGCGGCGCATCGGGTCGCGCTGTCCGCTGCCGGAGCCTAGCAACGAAGCAAGCGACGCTCACGTCCCTAGAACGTGGGACAGACCGTTCCGCCCTGTCCTGTGACGAGATTCAGCGAGTTCGGCCTGAGAACGGCCCTCGGCGACGGTTCGATGCCACGATGGGTCCGAGGAGGTCCACTATGCGGCTGTTGGTGGTCGAGGACGACGACGAGATGCGGGCCCTGATGGAGCGCGGACTCGCGGCCGAGGGGTACCGCGTGACGGCGGTCGAGAACGGTGTCGAGGCGCTCATCGCGCTCGGCGAGCAGGCGTTCGACCTTGCGGTCGTGGACGTGATGATGCCCGGCATGTCCGGCTTCGAGCTCGCCCGGCGGATCCGTGAGCGCGAGGACCCCGTGCGGATCCTGCTCGTGACGGCGCGCGACGCCGTGGATGACCGTGTGTTCGGGCTCGACGCCGGTGCGGACGACTACCTCACCAAGCCCTTCGCCTTCGCCGAGCTCACCGCTCGGCTGCGTGCGCTCGGCCGTCGTGAGTCCGCCGGGGCTCCCCGCACGATCGAGGTCGGCGACGTCTCCATCGACTCCGAGGCACGCCGCATCTCGATCAAGGGCCAGCGCGTCGCCGTGAGCCCCACGGAGTTCGCCCTGCTCCGCCTGCTCGCCCGGTCCGCCGGCAGTGTCGTCGACCGCCCGAAGATCCTCGAAGAGGTCTGGGACGGTTCGCAGCACGTCGACCCGAACGTGGTCGAGCAGTACATCTCGTACCTCCGCAAGAAGCTCACCGCGCACGAGGCCACCGTCGCCATCGCCACGGTCCGCGGTCGCGGGTACCGCCTGGATCTGCTCGGGGCGTGAGCGGGGCCGACGACGCCCCACGATCGGACCACCGACGCGGTGGTCCGATCCGGCCGCTGGGTCTGCTGTCGCTGCGTGCCCGGATCACGATCGGTTCGACGGCGATCGCGGCGATCGTGATCCTGCTGCTCGTCCTGGTGATGCGGTTCCAGGTGGTGAGCGTCGTCGCGAGTGCGACCCGCACGCTGCTCGACGCCGATGCCGACCCCTACGTCGCCACGCTCGAGGTCGACAGCGACCCCGACCTGTCGTCACCGGGCAACGCGCAGCTCGTCGCCGTCGTGTCCCCGTCCGGCGAGATCGTGCTCTCGACGATGCCGGACCGCGTCGAGCAGGCGCTCGGCAGTCTGCGGTCCACCCCTGCCGGCACCTCGATCATCACGGCATCCGGCTCGGAGTACCGCGTCGTCGTGGAGCACCCCGTCAACGAGGCCGGCCGGTGGACGGTCGTCGCCGCCCGTAACTCGCAGGCCGAGGCCATCGTCGTCGACGACCTCACGACGACCCTGTCGTTGACCGGCCTGGCGATCCTGCTCGCCTTCGGCGTGGCGTCCTGGGTGCTCGCGACCACCGCGTTGCGTCCGGTGAACCGGATGCGCCGCGAGGCCGAACGGCTCTCCGTCGCCCCGGAGCGCGCCGAACTGCCGGTGGGCCCCGCCCGGGACGAGCTGGCATCCCTGGCGACGACGCTCAACGCCTTCCTGGCCCGGACCCGGCAGGCGACCGAGCGTGAACGCCAGATGGTGTCGGACGCCAGCCACGAGCTCCGGACGCCCCTGGCCATCCTGACGACCCAGCTCGACCTCGCCTCGCTCGACGGCAACGACGCCGCCGCCCTCGCCGCCCACATCGAACGCGCCAAGCACAGCGTCGCGCGGTTGTCCCGGCTCGCCAACGACCTGCTCGCACTGTCGCGGATCGAGGAGTCTGAGCAACGTGAACAGGACGGCGACCGACGGCCGGAGACCGCCTGGTCGGACCTCGGCGACGAGGTGATGGCAGCGGTCGACCGCGTCCGGCTCATCGCGTCGGCGAAGGACGTCACCGTCGACTTCGACCTGGAGCCGCCGGTCGCCGTCGGCGGGTCCGGCCCGGGCATCGGCGGCGGCACCGTGGAACCGCGCTACCGGATCGACACGGGTGGGATGGCCCAGCTCGTCACGAACATCGCGGGCAACGCCGTGGCCGCACTCCCCCGCGGTGGCGGCATCTTCGTGTCCTGGCGGAGCACCGGCGGCCAGGGCGTGCTGCAGATCACCGACGACGGCCCCGGTGTACCCGAGTCGTTCATCCCCGTGGCCTTCGACCGGTTCACGCGTCCGGACGAGGCACGGACGTCCCGCCCGAACCCCGACCCCTCCACGGGCGCCGGCGCCCTGCCGGGCGGCTCCGGTCTGGGACTCGCGATCGTCCGCGCGGTGGCGGAACGCGCCGGGGGCACGGCGTCGCTCCGCAACGTGCCCGCCGGTGGGCTCGAGGTCACGATCACCCTGCCCGAGGTGCGCTGAGCTCGACCGATCACCGGCGCAGGACCGCTCACTGGAAGTCGCGCGACCGGGTGCGGACGGACAGCGACAGGTGCTCGATGCGGTCCGCCACCAGGTTGACCACGCCGTCGGGTGACCGCTCGAGGATGCCCCGGACGATCACCGCCGGGGACTCCCGCGCCACCCGGCGGTAGCGCCCCCACACCCCGACGCTGCAGATGACGTTGACCAGCCCGGTCTCGTCCTCGACGTTCAGGAACGTGATGCCGGACGCGGTCGCCGGACGCTGCCGGTGCGTCACGATCCCGCCGACCTCGACCCGTCGTCCGGTCTCGGCGGTCGCGGTGTCCTGCACGCTGAGCACCCGGCGGGCTGCGAGCCGGTCGCGCACGTGCCGGACGGGGTGGTCGTCGGTCGTCATGCCCGTCGACCACATGTCCGCGATGAGCACGTCCCCGCTCGTCATCTGACCGAACAACGGCGGCTGCACGAACACCTGCGTGTCCGGCAGCTGGTCCGGACGCTCGGCCGCGGCCTGCGCAGCCGACCACATCGCACCGCGGCGGTCGATGTCGAACGGGGCGAAGGCGTCGGCGGCAGCGAGGGCCTCGAGCTGCGGCGTCGTGAGTCCGACCCGGCGGGCCAGGTCCGACATGTCGCGGAAGGGGCCGTTGGCGTCCCGCTCGGCGACGATCTTCTCGGCGCTCTTCCGGCTGAGCGACGCGACCTCGGCGAGCCCGAGCCGCACGGCGAAGGCACCGTCGCGACGGTGGCTCGCGGTGTCGTCGGGGAGCGCCTTGTCGAACGGCAGTACCGGGGGCTGCTCGGCAGCCAGGCAGGCGTCGGCACCGACCGGGGCGTCCCCGTCCGGCAGCGGTTCGAGCGTGGCGTCCACCCCGGACCGCAGGATGTCCGGTCGCAGCACGCGGACACCGTGCCGCCGGGCGTCGGCGACCAGGGTCTGCGGTGAGTAGAACCCCATCGGCTGCGCCCGGAGCAGCGCTGCCAGGAACGCCCCCGGGTAGTGCAGCCGCATCCACGCGCTCGCGTAGACGATGAGGGCGAAGCTGATCGAGTGGCTCTCCGCGAAGCCGAAGTTCGCGAAGGCCTGGATCTTCGCGTAGATCGCGTCGGCGTCGGCGCCGTGGATGCCGTTGTCCGCCATCCCCGCGTAGAGCTTGTCCCGCAGCCGGTCGATCTTCTCGTGTCCGCGCTTCGACCCCATCGCCCGCCGCAGCAGGTCGGCGTCGTCCCCGGAGCAGTTGCCGACCGCGATCGCCATCTGCATGAGTTGTTCCTGGAACAGCGGGACCCCGAGGGTGCGTTCGAGCACGGGTTCGAGCGCCGGGTGCATGTAGGTGATCGGTTCCTCGCCGGTGCGCCGTCGGATGTACGGGTGCACTGCGCCGCCCTGGATCGGCCCGGGGCGGACGAGTGCGACCTCGATCACCAGGTCGTAGAACCGCCGTGGGAGCAGTCGGGGCAGGGTGCCCATCTGCGCGCGGGACTCCACCTGGAACACCCCGATCGTGTCCGCGCGGCAGAGCTGGTCGTAGACACCCTGTTCCTCCTTCGGGATGGAGTGCATCTCCCAGCGCTCACCGCAGTGCTCTGCCGCCAGGTCGAACGAGTACTGCAACGCGGCGAGCATGCCGAGCCCGAGCATGTCGAACTTCACGAGCCCCATGTAGGCGCAGTCGTCCTTGTCCCACTGCAGCACGGTGCGGCCGTCCATCCGGGCGTGTTCGATCGGCACGACCTCGCCCACCGGGCGGTCGGTCAGCACCATGCCGCCGGAGTGGATGCCGAGGTGCCGCGGGAACCCGAGGACGTCGCTCGCGAGTCCGACGACCGCCGGTGGGATGTCGTGGTCCTGGCTCTCGGTCACCGAACCCCACCGTTCGACCTGCTTCGACCAGGCGTCCTGCTGTCCGGGGCTGTGGCCGAGCGCCTTCGCCATGTCGCGCACCGCGCCCTTGGGCCGGTAGGTGATCACGTTCGCGACCTGGGCGGCGTTGTGCCGGCCGTACTTGGCGTAGACGTACTGGATCACCTCTTCGCGGCGGTCCGAGTCGAAGTCGACGTCGATGTCGGGCTCCTCGTCGCGCATCGCCGACAGGAACCGCTCGAACGGCAGCCCGTAGCGGATCGAGTCCACCGCGGTGATCTCGAGCAGGTAGCAGACCGCCGAGTTCGCCGCCGAACCCCGCCCCTGACAGAGGATGCCCCGGCCGCGGGCGTACTGCACCATGTCGCGCACGATCAGGAAGTACCCGGGGAAGTTCTTCTCCTCGATCACGGACAGCTCGCGTTCGATGCGCTCCCGCTTGCGGGGCTCGACGCCGTCGGCGCTGCCCGGGTAGAACCGCCGGGCACCGGTCCAGGTGAGCTCGCGCAGCCACGACATCGCGGTGTGTCCGTCCGGGACGTCGAGGTCGGGCAGCCCGGGCTTGACCGTCTTCAGCCGGAACCCGAGTTCGTCGGCGAGCTCCACGGTCCGTTCGACCGCGCCGGGGTAGCGCCCGAACCGTCTGGCCATCTCGGCGCCGGAGCGCAGGTGGGCGGTGTCGGCTGCGGGCAGCCAGCCGTCGATCTCGTCGAGGCTGCGGCGGGCACGGACCGCCGCGAGCGCGGTGGCCACCGGGAACCGGTCCGGGGTGGCGTAGTGCACGTTGCCGGTGGCGACCAGGGGCAGTGCGTGCTTCGTGGCCAGGGCGGCCAGGGCGTCGTTGCGGGCGCTGTCGAGCGGGTCGCCGTGGTCGAGCAGCTCCACCACGACGTTGCGGCTGCCGAACCGGTCGAGCAGCACCCGGAGCGCGGTGTGGGCGGCGGATTCCCCACCCTGCTCGAGGGCCTGCCGCACGGTGCCCTTCCGGCACCCGGTCAGGACACGCCAGTGGCCGTCCGCGCGTGCGGCGAGGTCGTCGAGGTCGTACTGCGGGCTGCCCTTCTCGGATCCGGCGGCCAGGTGCGCGCTCGTGACCGCGCCGGCCAAGCGGTGGTAGCCGTCCTGCCCGTCGGCGAGCAGGAGCAGGTGCGAGCCCTCGGGGTCGGGCACACCGTTCTGCGGTTCGGTCAGCCCCAGGGACAGCTCGGTGCCGAAGACGGTGCCCACCTGCGGGTAGGACTCGGCGACCTCGGCCATCCGGGCTGCCCCGTAGAAGCCGTCGTGGTCGGTGAGCGCGAGGGCGTGCAGCCGGAGCCGGGCGGCTTCTTCGAACAGGTGCTCGGGCTGACTGGCGCCGTCGAGGAAGCTGAAGGCCGAGTGCGCGTGCAGTTCGGCGTACGGCACGACCGGGCCGCCGTCGGTGTCGATCGGCGACGGGACGTACGGCTCGCGCTTCCGCGACCACGCCGGGCTGTCGCCGCCGTCGCCGTCGTGCGCGGTGCCCGGGCTCCGTTTGTCGGACAGCGCGCGCTCGAACTGCGACCACGGGACGGGTGGGTTGCTGTAGCCCATCAGGACACGCTCCTGTTGGTGGTGGTGGGGGTCGGGGTCACGTCGCGATCGCCTCCGCCCACCAGCGGTGGTCCGCGAGCATCAGGTACCAGGCACGCCCCTCGGCGTCGACGAGCTGCAGCCGGTGCAGGCGTCGGCCGCCGGACTCCCACCACCGGACGACGAGTGGCCACGGACCCGCCCAGGCCGTCACGGCAGAGAAGCCGCCGCCCCGGTCGCCCTCGGCACGGAACCGTTCGGGAGCGCCGGACAGCACGCCGCGCTCGTCGACGTCGACGCTCGCACCACCGGCAGCGACCACGTCGACCGGTCGGGGGCGCTCGAGCACGGTGGCGGGCGGCGGACCGGGGAGCTTGCCGGGCCACGGACGGTCGCGGACGGTCGCCAGGGCGCGCTCACCACCCGCGGGTGCGTCGCCCCACGGCACGAGCACCACGCGCTCGGACAGGGTGCGGCCACCGCCGACGCGCGGACTCACCACACCGTCGTGGCCGACCATGCCCTGGATCCGGGCGAGGCCGTGGTGCACGCGCTCGTCCGGGCCGGAGCCCCACAGCCCGCGCTCGTGGTTCGCCATGTCGTCGACGGCGACCGGCTCGAGCACGACCGAGGTGACCGGTGCCTCGAGCCCGCTGGGGTCCACCCCGCCGGCGAGCTGCCACCGCACCCGGTCGACCACGTCGGCGGCGTCGAACCAGCGCGGGTGTGCCCAGGTCCGTTCGAGCAGGATGTCACGCTCGTCGACGATCCCCACCCGGATGGTCGTCGCCACGAGCCCCGCGGCCCGGAGTCGCTCGGCGAAGTCGTCGGCGGAGCGTCGGAACGCGAACGCGATCTGGTCGGCACGGTCCAGCGGGGGTTCGAACGACGCCTCGACCCGGAGTTCCGGTGGGATCTCCCGCGCCGCGATCTCGCGCGGGTCTCGGCCCGCGGCCAACCGGTGCAGGAACGCTCCGGCCACACCGAAGCGGTCGCGGACCTGCTCGTCGCCGAGTGCCGCGAAGTCGCCGAGCGTGGTGATGCCGAGCCGGTCGAGCACCGTCGCGAGGTCGGGGTCGCCGAGCACGCCGAGCGGCAGGTGCGCGAGGAAGTCCGCCGATCCCCCGACGGGCACGAGCCGCACGCGTTCACCGGGACGCACCGGGCGCGCCCGGGCTGCCTGGTCCGCCGCGAACGGGGTGTCGGCCACCCCGGCCCGCACCGCGGGGGCGCCGTGGTCGGCCGCGATGCCGGCCAGGGTCGCCGCCGCCGCTCGCTCACCGCCGTAGTACCGGGCCGGCCCGCGGGCGCGGAGCGCGAGGGTGCCCGGCCGCAGCACCTCTACCCCGGGGACCGCTGCCTCGACCGCACGGATGACGGGCTCGAACGCGCGGTGGTCGAGGGCGTCGTCGTAGGGCTGCACGAGGAGCTCGGGGCACCGCGCCTGCGCCTCCCGCACGCGGAGTCCCCGCACGACGCCCTGTTCTCGCGCGGACGCCGAACTCGCGAACACGAGCCCCTTCGCGGTCAGGGCGAGGGGCTGCTCCGGCGGGGTCCCACCGGCCCGAGCAGCCGCGATGACCGGCCAGTCCGGGCACCAGAGCACGATGGTCCGGGTCGGGGGTGGTTCGGGCAGTGCTGCCCCACGGGTGATCGCGTCGGTCCGGACGCGCCCCGGGGCGATCACGACGCCACCGCCACGGGCCGCAGCACACGGGTGTCCCCGGAGCCCACCGTCGGCACGGGCGTCGCGGCCCGGACCGCGCCGTCGGCCGCGGGCAGGAGGAGCTCTGCGGTCGCCGGACGCACCGCACCGGCACGCCCGGTCGCGGTCACGGTGGCCCGGCGCTCCGTCAGGTGGCCGTGGCCCTGTCCGATGCCGCTCCACGTCGACGACGTGACCCGCAGCGTGACGTCCGCTCCGGGCCAGGACCCGAGCGCGACGAGCGCCCCACCACGCTGTCGCAGTCGGGCCGAGAGCCGTGCCACGTCGCCCGGCACGACCCGGCCGAGCGGTCGGGTGAGGACGATCTGCGCGACGTCGGCCATCGCCGCCGTCACGGCGAGCCACTGGTCGCCCGGATCGGGGACGAGCACGAGCCGCTCCAGGTCGATCCCCGCGGCTGCGGCGGCTTCGATCCCGAAGGACGGCACCCCGACGACCGCGCACCACGCGCCGGCCGCCGAGGCCGCCTGCAGCATCGTGATCGCGAGCAGCACCGACTCGGGGACGGCGTAGGTGCCACCGACCCGGATCGCGCCGCCGGGCAGCAGGGGTTCGAGCGCCGGGGCGGTGGGGAGCCCGGCGGTGTCGACCCGGGTGGACTCCATGTCGGCCACCCGGGACCGCAGGGACGTGATGCGGTCGAGCGCGGCCCGCGCGTCGCCCAGGTGATCGGACCCGCGACGCACACCGCCACCGGCCGCACCGCCGCCGCGTGCAGCACCGCTCCGCCCGCCCCGGTCCGGGGTGGGCGACCGGAGTGCCGCCGCCGTCTGCATGCCCTCATATTCGAACATGTGTTCGATGATGTCAATCGCGTCCGACATCTGTGGACAGTCCGTGTCGAACACGTGTTCGAAACGCGGCAGGTCACCAGCCGACGGCCGCCCCCACTGCACCGAGCACCGACCGCGTCTTCGTCTCGACCTCGTCCGCCTCGTCCGCTGCCACCGAGGACCACGTCACCGCTCCCCCGGCTCCCAGCGTCCGGGAACGCACCGCCCCCGACGCGTCGAGCACGGTCACGAGGCTACGGATCGCCACCGACAGATCGACCGCCCCACTGGCCGAGAAGTACCCGATCGCGCCGGAGTACACCCCGCGCGGCGCCCCCTCGAGCCGGTCCGCGATCGCCGTGGCGCTGCGCTTCGGCGCACCCGTCATCGACCCCGGTGGGAACGCCGCGTGCACCACGTCGGCCCGTGACGCCCCCGGCGGCAGCACCGCCCCGATCGTCGACACCAGCTGGTGCACGCTGGCGTACGTCTCGACCTCGCACAACCGCTCGACGTGCACCGACCCGGGCACCGCCGTCCGCAGCAGGTCGTTCCGCAGCAGGTCGACGATCATCACGTTCTCGGCGCGGTCCTTCGGACTCGTCGCCAGGTCGTCCCGCGCAGCCGCGTCCGCCGCCGCGTCGGCGAGTCGCCGTCGGGTGCCCTTGATCGGCTCCGCGAGCACCGCTCCGGCCGCGTCGATCCGCAGGAACCGTTCCGGCGACCGGCTCGCCACGCGCAGCGGGCCGAGCCGCAGGTACGCGCCGAACGGCACGGGGTCCGACGCCCGCATCCGCAGGTACTCGTCCAGGTGCGGGTCCGTACCGGGGCCGCCACGGGCCTCCTGGCCGACCGCGAAGGCGGTGGTGAGGCAGACCTGGAACGCGTTCCCCTCGCGGATCTCCGCACGGCACACGTCGACCGCCTGCTCGTAGGCGGCGCGCGACACGCGTCCGGTCGCCGCGGACACCCCGGCCGGGAGGCCCGTGGCCGCGTCGCCGACATCGGCCGACGGCATGCGGGCGGTCGCGTCCTCGAGCCACGCACGGTTGTGCGCACTGGCCTCCGGTTCGGCGTCGGCGACGAGCGCCAGCGCCCACGCGTCACCGGTGTGGTCGACGACGAGGGCACGGTCGACGAACCGCAGGTCCGCGTCGGCGTGCCCGTCGGCGGTGCGGTCCGGGCCGTCGGACTCGCGGCCGAGCTCGTACCCGAGGAACCCGACCCACCCGAGCGCGAACCCGCACCCGACGACCGGCTCGGGCAGACGGGGCGTGCGTCGGAGCAGGTCCGCGAGCACCGCGAAGGCAGGACGGCCCTCGGAACGAACCCGCCCGAACCACCCCTCGGCGGGCGCGGCGACCGTCAGGTGCGCACGGCGGCCCTGGTGTCGGAACCGAGCGGCGAACGGCCCGTCCGTCCAGGCCAGCACGGACCAGCGCGCCCGGGGCCGGGCCGTGGCGGGGGCACCGTCCGGCAGCCCGGAGTCGAGCCACACCAGGTCCCCCGAGACCCGCGCCGCCAGGGCCGCCAGGTCGGGGACGGGGTCGAGTCGGCGGACCTCGACGCGGACGCCGGGGTCGGGACCGGTCAGACCGCGGCGATCGTCCATGCGGCGGTGTGCGAGGCACCGGGGACGAGCACCACGAGGCCGCGGTCCTCGCCGTCGTTGAAGGCGTCGGGCGCGCAGGTCATCGGCTCGACGGCGAGACCCGCGCGGTGGTACTCGGGCACGACGTGGTCGGCGGTGTGCACCTGGGCCCATCCGCACTCCGGCCCGAAGGTCGCACGGACCCCGTGACCGTCCGCCGCCGTGACGGCGATCGTGGCGAGTCCGCCGGCGTCGCGGTCGAACCCGGTGAAGGCGTGGTCGATGAACCGGTCGCCGATCAGCGTGGGCGTGCGCAGGTCGAACTCGTCGTGGACGGGGACCAGGTCGGTCGGGATGAGCCGGTCCGGCGTCACCTCGAGCACCTGGGCGGCGGGGAGCGTCAGGGTCCAGTCGTCGACGGTGCCGGCACCCGCCACGAGGTACGGGTGCGGGCCGGTGCCCCACGGCGCGGCCTGGGCCCCGGTGTTCGTCCCGGTGATCGTCGTGTGCAGCCCCTCGGCGTCGAGCCGGTACTCCACGGTGACCTCGACGCGGTACGGGTAGCCTTCCTGCGCCTGCACGGTCGTGGCGAGCACGACCCGGTCGTCCGCCTGCTCCTGCACCCGGAAGTCGGTCCACGCGACGAGTCCGTGCAGGGCGTGGTGCCGTGCCGGCTCGGTGAGGGCCAGCTCGTGGTCGACGCCGCCGAAGGAGTACTCGCCGTCGACGATCCGGTTCGGCCACGGAGCCAGGACGGCGCCGCGGAAGACCGGACGGACCTGGTCGGCGTCGAACGGCACGACCAGGTCACGACCCTCGTGCCGCAGCGTCCGCAGCGTCGCTCCGACCGTGGCGATGTCGGCCGTGTAGCCGGCGGAGGCGATCGTCAGTGGGGACCCGGACAGCGGCGCGTCGTTGCTCATGCGCTCAGCGTATCGGGCCACCGGGTGGCGATCGGCGCACGAGAAAACCCCCGCCGTTCCGAGGAACGACGGGGGTTTCGGGTGGATCTGAGGGGACTCGAACCCCTGACCCCCTGCATGCCATGCAGGTGCGCTACCAGCTGCGCCACAGACCCAGATCGTGTTGCTTCTGCACCAACCGGTTCCCCGGAGGCACCATAGAAGCGTACACCATGCGAACGCCGGGCAACGAAATCGAAGCCGCCACCCGGGCGCGTCGCTGATCAGGCGGTGTGGTCCACCGGGAGCTCGAGCGGGATGGTCGGGCAGTCGGCCCAGAGACGCTCGAGCGAGTAGTACTGGCGGTCTTCGTCGTGGAAGACGTGCACGATGACGTCGCCGAAGTCGATGAGGACCCAGCGGCCCTCGGCACGGCCTTCGCGGCGGAGCGTCTTGGCACCGAGCTCGAGGAGGCGCTCCTCGACGGCATCGGCGATGGACTGCACGTTGCGCTCGTTCCGACCGGTTGCGAGCAGGAACACGTCCGTGAGCTGCAACGGCCCGGTCACGTCGAGAGCGACGAGGTCCTCGGCCTGCTTGGCGTCAGCCGCGAGTGCTGCGGCCTGCGCGAGTTCCAGTGCGCGAGTGGAGGCGGTCACGGATTCCTTCCGGTCGTCGAACCGACGGACAGCCGGTTCGCTTGATGGGTCACGATCATAAGCCACCCCGCCGACAGCGGCCAGGCCGGGGTCGGCGGGGTGGTGGAGAACGGTCGTCGGGGACGGCAGCGGTCAGCCGCCGAACGCATGGGTGGTGACGAGGGCGACGACGATGACCGCCGCTGCGGCGATGCCGACCGAGCCGAGCGCGACACCGAGGATGAGCGGCGTTCGCGACTCCTTCGGCTTGGCGGCGGCGAGCACGACCTGACGGGTCGAGGTGTGACTGGACACCGCACGGCTCGCCCGCACCGGACTGGCGTCGGTCTCGGGCTGCTCGTCCTGCTGCTCGAGCAGGCGGTCGACCTCGGCCCCGTCGATCGGACGGTGCGACCCGGTCGACGACAGCGACGCCGGCAGGTCGATCGATCCGGTGAGGATCACCTCGCCCGTCGCGTTGAGGGCACCCGTCGGGTCGGCCAGGGCCGAGTTCGGCAGGATGATCGCGTTGGTGTTCGTCACGGCGACGCGGCGGGTGCCGGTCTCGGCGTCGTGCACCTCGGAGTCGTTCGAGTCGTGCGCCTGCTGCGACCAGTGGCCGGCGGGCGGCGCGAAGGCCGTGGTCACCGGCTTCGGCTCGGTGGGCCGCTGGAACGCGGCGGTGGCCTTCGGGGCCTCGGTCACGGCGCCGGGCAGCGGGACCTCGTTCGTGTCGTCGTCCTCGGCGTCGAGCGACAGCGGGAACACCGCGGGGGTCGCTGCTGCGGCGTTCGTCGGGATCGGGACGGGCGTGACGGCGGGCCGCGACCCGGGCGCGGTGTCGGCCGACCCGGCCGGAGCGTCGGCGGGCGTCTCGTCGGCCTGGGCATCGTCGGTCGCGTCGTCCGCCGGGGCGTCGAGGACCGACGCCTCGGGTGCGGTGGCGTCCGGGTCGGTGGCGTCCGAGTCGGTGGCGTCCGATTCGGTGGCGTCCGATTCGGTGCGGTCCGAGTGGGTGCCGTCCGAGTCGGAGTCGGCGGGCGGCGACCACGTCGAGCGGTGGCGGCGGGGCTCCTCGGCGTGCGCAGCGGCCTCGTCGAGGGCCTCGATCGCGTCCGGGGACCCGTCGGCCTCGGTGGCCTGCGCGACCGCGGCCTGGTCGAGGACCGTCGGCGCAGCGGACTGCTCGTCGCGCTCGGCCTCGGCATCCGGAGTGCCCTGCTGCGCCGCGGCGGGGTCGATCGTGTCGACCGAGCCGATGACGTCCTCGACGGTGCGGTCGGAGGACTGCGGCGTGGGGTTCTGCAGCGGGACCGGCAGGACCGCCTGGCGCTCGGCGGCGCGGAGCTGCCGGATCTGCCGACGGGTGAGTCCACCGCTGCCGGGGACGATCTCGGTCGCGGACGCCGGCGGGAACGGCGGCACACCGGCCGCGGGCGCCGACACCGGGACGGACGGCGCGGAGCCCGGGGCATCCTGCGCCGAACCCGGCGTGGACGACTGGGCAGGGCCGCCTGGTGCGGGGGCAACGTGCGACCCGGGGCGACGACGGGACTCGGGGGTCTCGGCCGCGGGCGTGGCGACGGTCGGGGGCGGCGTCGCGGGCTGCGAACCGGCCGCGGCGGCACGCTCCCGCTCGCGCGCCTGGCGCCGCGACAGGGGCGGCTGCGCGTCGGACGAACTCATGCAACGCTCCGATACAGATGGTGCTTGGAGATGTACTGGACGACACCGTCGGGAACCAAGTACCAGACGGGGGAACCCCGTCGAACCCGGTCACGGCAATCCGTCGACGATATGGCCAGTGCAGGGACCTCGAGCAAGCTTACGTCCCGCTCGGGCAATCCGGTGATGCTCAAGGCGTGTCCCGGACGCGTCACGGCGACGAAGTGTGCCAGGTCCCAGAGTCCATCATGGTCTTTCCAGTCGACGATCTGCTGAACGGCGTCTGCGCCCGAGATGAAGACGAGCTGGGCATCCGGTCGTTGTTCGTGCAGGTCCTGCAGCGTGTCGACGGTGTACGTCGGCCCCGGACGGTCGATGTCCACGCGGCTGACGGTGAACATCGGGTTCGACGCGGTGGCGATGACGGTCATCAGGTACCGGTGCTCGGCGTCGGTGACGTCGGACTTCATGTACGGCTGCCCGGTGGGGACGAAGACGACCTCGTCGAGGTCGAACGCCCGCGCCACCTCGGACGCCGCGACCAGGTGCCCGTGGTGGATGGGGTCGAACGTGCCACCCATCACGCCGATGCGTGGCCGTCCGGTGGTCTCGAGCATCGAGTGGTCGGTCAGATCTTGGTGTGACCGAACTCGTCGACACCCGACTCGTTGTGGCGGGTGGCCTCGAACTTCTGGGAGTGACGGTACGCCACGTCGCGGAAGCTCCAGGTCACGAAGCCGAGGAAGATGAAGAAGAGGGCGCCGACCATGGGGAACACGAACGCGGGCGCCCCGGAGGCGTGCTCAGCAGCTTCTGCGAGGAGGGTCATCGTTCGTGCTCCGTTCGGTCGGGGAAAGACGCCGTTCAGTCTAGCCGCGGATCTGCCCGGAGCCGCGCACGATCCACTTCGTGCTCGTGAGCTCCGGCAGCCCCATCGGACCGCGCGCGTGCAGCTTCTGCGTCGAGATGCCGACCTCGGCCCCGAAGCCGAACGCACCGCCGTCGGTGAACCGAGTGGAGGCGTTCACCATCACCACCGCCGAGTCGACGCTCGCCAGGAACCGCTCGGCGGTGTCGACGTCGTTCGTGACGATCGACTCCGTGTGGTGCGTGGACCACCGGGCGATGTGCGCCATCGCCGCGTCGACGTCGGGCACGACGCGGATCGACAGGTCGAGGTCCATCGACTCGGTCGCCCAGTCGGCGTCGGTGGCTCGGAGCACCCCGGGCACGATCGCCCGGGTGGCGTCGTCGCCGCGCAGCGTGACGCCGGATGCCCGCAGCCGGTCCGCCAGCACCGGCAGGAGTCGCTCGGCCGCCGCCTCGTGCACCAGCAGGGTCTCGAGGGCGTTGCACACGCTCGGTCGCTGCACCTTGCTGTTCAGCACGATGTCGACCGCACGCTGCTCCGGCGCGGACGCGTCGAGGAACACGTGCACGACGCCTGCCCCGGTCTCGATGACGGGCACCTGCGACTCGGTGACGACGGTCTGGATGAGCGCGGCGCTCCCCCGTGGGATCAGCACGTCGACCAGCCCGCGGGCGCGCATGAGCTCGGTGGCGCCGGCGCGGCCGAACTCGTCGATGGTCTGCACCAGGTCGCGGGGCAGTCCGACCGACTCGACCGCGTCCTGGATCCGGGCGACGAGCACGGCGTTCGTGTGCTGGGCCGCCGATCCACCGCGGAGCACGACGGCGTTGCCCGACTTGAGTGCGAGCGAAGCGATGTCGACGGTGACGTTCGGGCGTGCCTCGTAGATGGCCCCGACGACACCGAACGGCACACGCACCTGGGTGAGCTGGAGCCCGTTCGGCAGCTGCGACCCGCGCACGTGCTCCCCCACGGGGTCGGTGAGCCCGACGACGTGCTCGACCGCGGCAGCCAGGGCCTCGATCCGGACCCGGTCGAGCCGCAGCCGGTCGAGCAGCCCCGACGACAGGCCGCCGTCCTCACCCGCGACGAGGTCGTCGTGGTTGGCGCGGACGATCTCGTCCGTCGCTGCACGCACCGCCGAGGCGATCGCCGCGAGGGCCGCGTCCTTGACCGCGGTCGTGGCGGTCGCGAGCGCCGACGAGGCGGCGCGTGCCGCCACGAGCTTGTCGGTCAGGGTCGGGGCGGGCGCGATCGACGACATGGACCGATTGTAGGTCCGCCACCCGGGTCGTGACGGGCGAGCCGGACGCTCGCCGCGCCTCCAGGCCCGGTCCGCCGTTCCTGTCGGTCACGACACGTCGTCCCCGCTCGCCGAGCGGTCGCAGACCGTCGCCCAGCGGCGACCGCAACGACGGTTCCCGACCACACGCCGGTGACCCGACGGGGAGTCGTGACCGCCCGGAGGCCCGCCACCGGTCCCGACACCCGCACCGGCCCTCCAGGCGGTCGCGTCCACCCCGTCGACTGCCTGGACCCGCAGGTCACGACACGTCGCGTCACGCCCGCCGAGCGGTCGCAGACCGTCGCTCCGCGACGCCCGCGCCGACGGTCCCCGACCAGTCAGCGCCGTCCCGACGGGGAGCCGTGACCGCCTGGAGGCCCGCCACCGGTCCCGGGACCCGCACCGGGCCTCCAGGCGGTCGCGTCCACCCCGCCGACCGGTCACGACACGTCGTCCCCCGCCCTCCGAGTGGTCACAGAACGTCGCCCAGCGGCGACCGAAGCGACGAGTCCCGACCACGCACCGGTGACCCGACAGAGAGTCGTGACCGCCCGGAGGCCCGCCACCGGTCCCGGGACCCGCACCGGCCCTCCAGGCGGTCGCGTCCACCCCGTCGACTGCCTGGACCCGCCGGTCACGACACGTCGCGTCACGCCCGCCGAGCGGTCGCAGACCGTCGCTCCGCGACGCCCGCGCCGACGGTCCCCGACCAGTCGGCGCCGTCACAACGGGGAGCCGTGACCAGTCGCTGCCAGTCGCGCGGCCCGGCCCGCCCTCAGCGGCGCGGCGCGGCGTGGAACCAGGTGCCGACGTGTTCGCCCGCCAGGGCGCGGTATACCAGCGCCGTGTCGGTCACAAGCACCGCGGTGCCCGCCTCGGCCGCGAGCCGCGCAGCGGCGACCTTGGTCCCCGCTCCCCCGGTACCGACGCCGGCCGTGCCGATCGACCCGAAGGTGACCCCGGCCAGCTCGTCGCCGAACGGCACCTCGTCGATGCGGGTCGCACCGGGCTGCTCCGGGGGTGCCGTGTAGAGCGCCTCGACATCGGAGAGCAGCACCAGGGCATCGGCACCGAGCAGCCGAGCCACCAGGGCCGCGAGCCGGTCGTTGTCGCCGAAGCGGATCTCGTGGGTAGCGACGGTGTCGTTCTCGTTCACGATCGGCAGCACTCGCAGCGCGAGCAACCGGTCGATGGCGCGCTGGGCGTTCACCCGGTGCGTGGGGTTCTGCAGGTCGCCCGCCGTGAGCAGGATCTGCGCCGCGACGACACCGTGCCGGTCGAGTTCCTTCTGGTACCGGAACATCAGGACGTTCTGCCCGGTGGCCGCCGCCGCCTGCTGCGTGGCCAGGTCGTCCGGCCGCCCCTGGAGCCCGAGGAACGGGAACCCGGTCGCGATCGCACCGGACGACACGAGCACCACCTCGGTGCCCCGCCCGTAAGCCGCCGCCAGGGCGTCCACCAGCGGGCCGATCTGCCCGGCGGCGTCACCGCTGACCGACGACGAGCCGACCTTGACCACGATCCGCCGCGCACGCGGGATGTCCTCGCGCCGGGTGACGGGTCCGAGGTCGGTACGGGCGGTCGTGTCGGTCATGCCGCGGTCAGTCCTTCTGGTCGCTGGTCTCGACCTGGTCGCCGTCGAACTGGTCGCCGGTGCCGAGCTGGTCACTGGTCACGACGTCGTCGTCCACCCAGAGCCCGGAGACGCGCTCCTGCTCGAGCTCGGCACGGGCGGCGGCCTTGGCGTCCATCCGCTCGAAGTACTCCTCGCGCCGCTCGTTGCGGGTCGGACGCGAGGTCGCACCGATGCGGGCGTCGGTGCCACGGGCACTCGTGATGAGCTCCGCGGTCGATGTGAGCGTGGGCTCCCAGTCGAACACCATGCCGCCGTCGCCACCGATGACGACCGTCGACCCGGCGACGGCTCCGGCCTTGAACAGACCGTCCTCGACGCCGAGCTTCGCGAGCCGGTCGGCCAGGTAGCCGATCGCCTCTTCGTTGGTGAAGTCGGTCTGCTGGACCCAGCGCTCCGGCTTGGCGCCGCGGACACGGTAGAAGCGGTGCTCCTCGCCGCCCTCGGCGCGCACGGTGAAGGGCTTCTCGTTGACCGAGCGGGGGCGCAGGACGATGCGCTCCGGCACCGGCTCGGCCGCACGGGCGGCGCGGGCCTGCTCGACCACGTCCGCCAGGGCGAACGTCAGCTCGCGGAGCCCCTTGCGGGACGCCGTGGAGATCGAGAAGACGCGGTAGCCGCGGCCCTCGAGCTCGGCGGTGACGAACTCTGCGAGTTCCTGCGCCTCGGGCACGTCGATCTTGTTCAGGGCGATGAGCTGCGGGCGCTCGAGCAGCGGCACCTGGCCCTCGGGGACCGGGTAGCGCTCGAGTTCGCCGAGGATGACGTCGAGGTCGCTGATCGGGTCGCGGCCCGGGTCGAGCGTGGCGCAGTCGATGACGTGGAGCAGCGCCTCGCACCGCTCGACGTGCCGCAGGAACTCCAGGCCGAGGCCCTTGCCCTCGGACGCGCCCTCGATCAGACCGGGGACGTCGGCGACGGTGAAGCGGGTGTCGCCGGACTCGACGACGCCCAGGTTCGGGGTGAGGGTGGTGAACGGGTAGTCCGCGATCTTCGGCTTGGCGGCCGAGACCGCCGCGATCAGCGAGGACTTGCCGGCGCTCGGGAACCCGACGAGGGCCACGTCGGCGATGGTCTTCAGCTCGAGACTGATGTCCCCCGCCCAGCCCTCGGTGCCGAGCAGCGCGAAGCCGGGGGCCTTGCGCTTCGTGGTGGAGAGCGCCGCGTTGCCGAGGCCGCCCTGTCCACCGGGGGCCACGACGACGCGCATGCCGGGCTCGGTGAGGTCGGCGATCACTTCGCCGGACTCGTCGTACACCACGGTGCCGACGGGCATCGGGAGCTCGAGGACCTCGCCGCTGACACCGCTGCGGTGATCGCCCATGCCGGGCTGGCCGTTCTTCGACGAGCGGTGCGGGGAGCGGTGGTAGCCGAGCAGCGTCGTCACCTGCGGGTCGGCCACGAGCACGATGTCGCCGCCGTCACCGCCGTTGCCGCCGTCGGGCCCGGCCAGGGGCTTGAACTTCTCACGGCGGACCGACACGCAGCCGTTGCCGCCGTGCCCCGCGCTGAGGTGCAGGGTCACGCGGTCGACGAAGGTCGCCATGGGTCCACTCCAGGTGTTTCGTTGTGCCGACGGGATCGTCGGCGGGAAAAGCGAAGGAGGGGCGGGCACTCGGCCCGCCCCTCCAGCTGCAGTCGTTCGAACGACTACGCGTTGACGATGTTGATGACCTTGCGGCCACCCTTGGTGCCGAACTCGACCGAACCGGACGAGAGGGCGAACAGCGTGTCGTCGCCACCACGGCCGACGTTGGCGCCGGGGTGGAAGTGGGTGCCGCGCTGGCGGACGATGATCTCGCCGGCGTTGACGACCTCGCCACCGAAGCGCTTCACGCCGAGGCGCTGTGCGTTCGAGTCACGACCGTTGCGAGTGGAACTCGCACCCTTCTTGTGTGCCATGAGTTGACTCCCTTACGCGATCTTGGTGATCTTGACGCGGGTCAGCTCAGCGCGGAAACCCTGGCGCTTCTTGTACCCGGTCTTGTTCTTGAACTTCTGGATGATGACCTTGGGACCACGGAGGTCGTCGAGCACCTCGGCGGTGACGGTCACGTTCGCGAGCTCGGAAGCCGCCGACGTGATCTTGTCACCGTCCACGAGGAGCACGGGGGCGAGGTCGATGTTGCCCTTGTCGTCCGCCTTGGCACGGTCGATGGTCAGGATGGTGCCGACCTCGACCTTCTCCTGACGGCCGCCGGCGCGCACTACTGCGTAAACCACGTGGAAATCCTTACGTAACTCTGCTTGAGGGAAGTCTCGGGTGCCCACTTCTGCACGAGCGGCTCCCGGAAGGCCGGGCCCGATCGGCGACGCAGGCAGAACGGCCCGCTGACACCAGGGACCGAGAATACTCGATCACCCTGGGTCCGGTCAAACGGCGACACCCGTACGATTGCACGGTGACCGTGTTGATCGACCCACCGACGTGGCCCGCCCACGACACACTGTGGTCGCACCTCGTCAGTGATGAATCCTACGCGGAACTCCACGCGTTCGCTGCGCGGGCCGGCGTGCCGCCCCGCGCGTTCGACCACGACCACTACGACGTCCCGCTCTCGCGGTACGACGAACTGGTGGCCGCCGGCGCCTCGGCCGTCACCGGTCGCGAGCTCGTGCTGCGGTTGATCCGCAGTGGGCTGCGCGTGGCGCAGCGGGACAAGCGCGGCCTCTGAGCGCCCGCCAGGAGGCGCGGTGCGGGTCTGCCCGGCCCGCACCTCGCACGGTGCGCAGCCGGCTCACAGGGCCCGCGAGCGGGCTCAGCGGGGCGCTGGGCCGCCCCAGGGGTTCGCTGGGGGCTGCTGCTGGTCGGAGCGCGGCCCGGCGCCGTACTGCCCGCCGTACTGGCCGTGCGGGTCGGGCTGGACGCGTCCCTGCCCGTAGGGTGCGGGCGGCTGCTGCTGTGGCTGCTGCTGGATCGTCGACGGCGGGACCGCGTCGGCGGGTCGGACGGTGCCCGGCCTGCCCGAGGTCGTCGACGAGCCTCGGGCGCGGCGCGGGCGACCGAGCCAGAGCCAGGCGGCCGTGGCGGTCGCCAGGAGCATCACGGTGAACGGCAGCCCGTTCTGCAGCGGACGCGTGAGCACGTCGATGACGAGCTTGGAGCCGCCGGCGGTGGCCGCGCCGAAGGACCCGGTGAAGACGCCGACCAGCATCAGGGCCACCGTGCCCGCGGCGCCGGCGAGCACGACGCGGAGCAGGAGCCTCGGCAGCGGGCTGCGGCGGTCGATCGGCGTCAGGAAGGCCAGGGCCAGGAACGCCCCGGCGTAGTACGGGAACGGCGCCACGAAGACACTGGTCGTGAAGCTGCCGAGCAGGCTCGTCCCCGCGCCGTAGTGCTGGAACGGGCTGACCACGAGCGAGGTGCCGAGCAGGCCGAAGAGCCCGGAAACGAATTCGACGAGCACCAGGGCGACCACCGCGATGAGCGCCCCGGCCGTGTTCGTCACCGAGGCACCGGGCGCGAAGGCCCGCCGCGGGTCGGCAGGGGCACGGGGCGGTCGCGGCGGGGCGTACGGCGCACCCGCACCGGGCTGGCGGCCGTACTGCGGCACACCACCCTGCTGCGGCGGCACCGGACCACGCGGCTGCTGCCCACCCGGCTGCTGACCACCCGGGCCGGGCGGTGCGGGCTGGGACCAGCCCGCACCGTAGTACCCACGCTGCTGCTGCGGGTCGCCCGGGTTCGTCACGTCAGCTCCCCAGGATCACAGCGCCGTCGGTGCCGTCGGCGTCGTCGGCCGGCTCCTCCGTCGGCGTGGCCGGCGCACTGATGCTCGGCGACGAGACCCGGCGGGAACGCGAGCGCCCCTGTCCGGGCTGCTTCGGCTCAGGGAGCGCCTGGAGCACCGAGTCGAGCAGGGACTCGGCGTCCGGGGCGACCGCGCGGGGCTCGCGCTTGGGCGCTGCGGCGATCGGGATGTCCAGGATCGCCACCGAGTTGTCGGTCGGGGTCACCGTGGCACTCGAGCTCACGCGACGACGGGCCGGGGCCTTCGCCTTCGGTGCGCTCGCGACCTCGGGCTCGGTGACGGACGGCGCGGCGGCCTTCGGGGCGCTGCCCTTCGTCGCACTGGCCTTCGGCGCGCGCGCCTCGGGTTCGACGACGGGCTCGGCGGCGGGTGCCTCCGGTGCCTCGGTGGCCTCGGGGGCCTCCGGGGTCTCCGGGGTGGCAGCGGTCTGCCGGTCTCCCCCGCGCCCACCACGGCCCCGGCGACGGCGCTTCGAACCGGTGGGCTGCTCGCCGCCCGCACTGTCCGTGCTGGTCGATGCGTCCGCCGAGGACGGCGCCTCGGCTTCGGTCGCGGCGGCCGCGGCCTCCTGCTCGTCGTGCGACAGGGTCGAGGCGGCGATCCGGGACAGCGCGTTCTTCACGTCGTCGGTGATCTGGTGCGCCTGGCTCGACCCACCGTTCGACGAACCCGACGAACCCGACGAACCGGAGTTCCCGGTGCCGTTGCCGGAGCGGCCGTTCTCGTTGCCGTTCCCGCCACGACCCTTGCGACGGCCCTTGCTCGGACCCGGGTCGGCGTTGTTGTCGTTGATCTTGGCGTTGACCTCGTCGAGCGACTCGCGCAGACCGACACCGATCTTCTTGCGGGTCATCTGCACCAGGCCGAGCGAGGTGATCTCGGCGACCTGGTGCTTCGTGCGGTCGCGGCTCAGGCACTCGACCAGACGGCGGAGCACGAGGTCGCGGTTCTCCTCGAGCACCATGTCGATGAAGTCGACGACGATGATGCCGCCGATGTCACGCAGGCGCAGCTGCCGGACGATCTCCTCGGCGGCCTCGAGGTTGTTCTTCGTGACCGTCTCTTCGAGGTTGCCGCCGGAACCGACGAACTTGCCGGTGTTGACGTCGACGACCGTCATGGCCTCGGTGCGGTCGATGACGAGCGAACCACCGGAGGGCAGCCAGACCTTGCGGTCGAGCGCCTTGTCGATCTGCTCGTTGAGGCGGAACTCCTCGAAGGAGTCGGGGCCGTCGTAGCGGACGACGCGGTCCTTCAGGTCCGGGGCGACGGCCGTCAGGTACTCGTCGATGGTGCCGCCGGCGGCCTCGCCGTCGATGATCAGCTTCGTGAAGTCCTCGTTGAAGACGTCGCGGACGATCTTGATCAGCAGGTCGGGCTCCGAGTGCAGCATCACCGGGGCCTGGCCACCGGCGACCTTCTTCTGGATGGCCTCCCACTGGCTGGTCAGGCGCTGCACGTCGCGGGTGAGCTGCTCCTCGGTCGCTCCCTCGGCAGCGGTGCGCACGATGACGCCCGCGTGCTCCGGCAGGACCTCCTTCAGGATCTTCTTCAGGCGGGCACGCTCGGTGTCCGGCAGCTTGCGCGAGATCCCGTTCATCGAGCCGTTCGGCACGTAGACCAGGTAGCGACCGGGCAGCGAGACCTGGCTGGTCAGACGGGCGCCCTTGTGGCCGACCGGGTCCTTCGTGACCTGCACCAGGACCTTGTCGCCCGGCTTGAGGGCTGCCTCGATGCGGCGACCGTGGCTGGTGTCGACCGAGTTCCAGTCGACCTCGCCGGCGTAGAGCACGGCGTTCCGGCCACGGCCGATGTCGACGAACGCGGCCTCCATCGAGGGCAGGACGTTCTGCACCTTGCCGAGGTAGACGTTGCCGATGAGCGACACGTTCTCGGACTTGGTGATGTAGTGCTCGGCGAGGATGCCGTCCTCGAGCACGCCGATCTCGATCGTCGACGAGCTGGAGCGGACGATCATCTGGCGGTCGACGCTCTCGCGGCGCGCGAGGAACTCGTCCTCGCTGACCACCTGGCGGCGGCGTCCGGCGTCGCGACCGTCGCGACGACGCTGCTTCTTCGCCTCGAGACGGGTCGAACCCTTGATGCGCTGCGGCTCGGTGATGAGCTCCGGCTCACGACGGCGCGGCTCCTGGTGGTCGCGCGGCTCGCGGGCCTCGCGGTCGGCGCTCGAGCCACGGCGACGCGAGCGACGGCGGGAACCGCCCTGGTCGTCGCGGTCGTCACGGTCGCGATCGCGGTCGAAGCGGTCTTCGCGGTCGTAGCGGTCGTCCTCGTCGCGGTCGCGGTCGCGGTCGCGGTCACGATCGCGGTCGCGCTCGAACCGGGGCGCGCGCTGCGGCAGCTCCGGCAGCACCGGGGCGTGGAAGATCAGGCTGAGCGTGCTCGTGGCCTTCGGCACGAACGGCTCGTCGGCTGGTGCCGCGTCGTCGCTCGCCTCGGCCGTGGGCGCGGCCTCGGTCGGACGGGAGGCGCGGTCCGCGTCCGCCCCGTCGGTCACGGTGCCTGACTGGTCGCCCGTCACGACCGGCAGGTCACCGGTCAGCGTGCTCACGTCGTGCGGCTCGGCACCGCTGTCGGCGACGGCCTCGACCGCGACGGAGACCGCCCCGGTGTCGGTCGGCTCGACGGGCGAAGCCGGCGATGCCGGGGAGTCGGGCGAGTCCGGCGAATCGGGAGAGTCCGGCGAACCGGGCGACTCGACGCTGGCCGCGGGACGGGCGTCAGCGCCGCCCGTCAGCGCGAGGGTCTCGTCGGCGTGGGGTGCCTGCTCGGCGCTCCCACGGGCCTCCTGGCCGGACGACCGGGCGCGGCGACCGCCGAACAGGCGGCTCCGGCGCTTCGGCGCGTTCTCGTCGTTGGTCGTGTTGTCGTTGTTCTGCTCCACCATGGACTGGTGCACTCCTCGGCCCCACTCGCACCCTTTCGGGTGGCGGGAATTCTGTGTCGTGGCGGGCGGCGTCGACGCCCCCGCGCTCGCTGTCTCGTGACCGGTCCGCGTCAACTTCTCGTTGCGTCCGCGCCCGTTCCGGTCCGGGCACCCGGCCCGGGTCGGCTCGTCGTCGGAGTGACGCTGCCCGACCACAGTGCGCTCTCACCGCACCTGATCGTCCGAGGTCTGCCCGGTGGGGCGTCGCTCGGAAAGCTCTCTTCGGTGTGCGGTTGGCCGCACGACCTCCAGGCATTATCGCATGCCACACCCGGAAAGCACCGGAACCCGCGTGCGATGATGACCGCGTGACCGCGTCTGCACCTGCCCCCCGTCGTCCGATCGCGATGGCGGTCTTCCTGCTCGTCACCGGGCTCGTCGGCCTGTACGCAGCGTTCCGGCTCGTCCTCGACGAGTTCGCGAAGTACGAGAACCCCAAGGCCGTCCTGAGCTGTGACGTCAATCCGTTCATCAACTGCTCCGACGTGATGGCCAGCTGGCAGGGCCACCTGTTCGGGTTCCCGAACCCGCTGCTCGGCGTCATGGGGTTCGTCGCCCCGATCGCCGTCGCGGTGCTGATGCTGGCCGGGTTCCGGAACGGCTCGCGCTGGTTCTGGATCGCGTTCAACGCCGGCGTGTTCCTGGCGTGGGTGTTCGTGACCTGGCTGTTCACGCAGACCGTCTTCGTCATCGGCGCCCTGTGCCCGTGGTGCATGCTCGTCTGGTCGATGACGATCCCGATGTTCTGGGTCTTCACGATCTGGAACATGGCGCAGGGACGCTTCGGCGCCGGAGCACAGCGCGTCGGGCGCACGCTCCTGCCCTTCTGCTGGACGTTCCCGCTGGCCAACTACCTGGTCATCATCGTCACGATCATCATCATGTTCCCGGCGGTCCTGACCGTCTTCTGAGCCGTCCGGACTGCCCCTACGCTCGGGATCGATGAGCGAGCAGGAGACCAGCAGGGCGCGTCGGGACGCCGTACGGGAACGCGCGCGGGCGACACGGGCGAAGGAGCAGTCGCGCCGCCGTCGCCTCCGCACGCTGGGCATCAGCGGAGCCGTCATCGGTGGGCTCGCGGTCGTCGCGGTGGTCGTCGTCCTGGTGGCGGGATCGGTGCAGCCCGCGGGTCCCGGCCCACGCAACGCGGCGAGCGACGGCGTCCTGCTGACCGGTGTGCACGGCAGGATCGTGCCCGTCGAGACGCGCGCGGTCCCCGCCGGCGGGACGCCGACACCGACCGACCAGGACGGCTCGAAGACCGCCATCGTGGTCTACGCGGACTACATGTGCCCGTACTGCAACCAGTTCGAGACGGCCCAGATGCCCCAGATCCGGCAGTGGGTCGAGGACGGGACCGCCACCCTCGAGCTGCACCCGCTCGGGCTGCTCGACCGGCTGTCGCTCGGCTCGCGGTACTCCACCCGCTCTGCGGCGGCTGCTGCCTGCGTCGCCGACCACGACCCGGACGCGTTCCTGGCCTACAACGCGTCGCTCTCCGGGCACCAGCCGTCCGAGAACACCCGCGGGCTGACCAACGACGAGTTGGCGTCCCTCGCCCGCGGAGCCGGGGCGAGGGCCCCCGAGGTCGCCTCGTGCATCACCGGGCAGCGCTTCGCCGGGTGGGTCGCCGACGCCACGAACCGGGCGGTGCAGGACCCGGTGCCGAACTCGACGCTCGACGGGATCACGAGCACGCCCACGATCCTCGTCGACGGCGAGCAGTACGACCCGGACGGCTCGACGTCCCTCGCTGACCCCGAGGCGTTCGCGTCGTTCGTCCGGCGGCACGACCGCGCGTCCTAGCCCGAGGAGCAACGTGGAACGGCCCCCGCTTCCCATCGGGAGCGGGGGCCGTTCGTCGTGCCGAGGTGTTACTTCGCCGCGGCGTCGATCGCGGTGATGACCGTGCTCAGGTCGTCGAGGCGCTTGCCGTCGACCACGACCGTCGGCGTGCCGAACCCCTGCGGACCCGCGAGTGCCTCGTTCGAGGTGACGGCCTGCGTCGACTTCGTCACCCAGCCCTTGAACCGCTCGGTCGACAGGCACTGGGACAGGTCCGAACCCGTCGCGCCGCCCGCCTTGACGAGCTTCGCGATCTCGGAGTTGGTCAGGCCCTTGGTGCCCTCGGCCGGCTGGTTGTCGAAGAACTGCGTCTGCACGTCGAGGAACTTGTCCGGGTCGTAGTTCGCCACGCACATGGCGGCGTTCGCAGCACGGCTGGCGTACCGGGAGCCCGGGTAGCTGCGGTCGAGGATCGACACCGGCTGGATCGCCAGCGTCGCGTCGCCCGACTTCACCTTGTCGAGGATCTGGTCGGCGTAGGCGCCCTCGAACTGCTTGCAGACGGGGCAGGCCCAGTCGACGTACTCGGTGACCGCGACGGCACCGTCACTGTTCGCCGTGGGGGCCGGCGACGCCGAACCCGTCGCGGCCACGGCCGGCGTGGTCACGGGGGTGACCTTGCCGTCCTTGCCGGTGAACTGGATCGCGCCGGTGGCCATGTTCTTCGGCCCGGCGGCGGACAGCACCGGTGCGTTGTTCACGTTCACCACGACGATGGTGATGATCGCGGCGATCGCCACGATGCCCAGGCCGATGCCGCCCTGCAGGAACCACTTGTTGCGGCGCTTGCGGCGCTTCTCGGCGTCGGCACGCTGGCGTGCGACCTCGCGCGCGTGCTGACGCCGCTCGTTCTTGGTGGGTCGGTCGTTGTTCGTCATGTCGTCCCCGCCGCTCAGGCGAACCAGAGCGCGAGCTCGCGCGCGGCCGACTCGGGGCTGTCCGAACCGTGGACCAGGTTCTGCTGCACCTTGAGGCCCCAGTCGCGGCCCAGGTCACCACGGATGGTGCCGGGCGCAGCCGAGGTGGGGTCGGTGGTGCCGGCGAGCGAGCGGAAGCCCGCGATCGCACCGTTGCCGGCGACGCGCACGGCGACGACCGGACCGGACTGCATGAACTCGACGAGCGGCTCGAAGAACGGCTTGCCCTGGTGCTCCTCGTAGTGTGCGTCGAGCAGGTCGCGCGGCGCCGTGAGCATCTTCAGGTCGACGAGCTCGTAGCCCTTCGCCTCGATCCGGCGGAGGATCTCACCGGTGAGCTGGCGGGCCACACCGTCGGGCTTGACGAGGACGAGGGTCTCTTCGAAGTCGGACACGCAGTACTCCCTGTGTTCGGGGTCGAATGTGGTGGTCAGTCCTCGCCCATGGCCGCTCGGCGCGCGGCGTTCTGACGGTCCAGCTGACCGCCCTTGACGAAGCAGAAGACCCACAGCGCCAGGAACACCACGGCGACCGCGAACATGAACGGTTCGATGAACCCGGTGGCGAGGATGGCCGCCTGCAGCAGCCACCCGAACCATACACCGGCCCGCTTGCCCGTCAGACGTGAGGCAGCTGCGAGGACGATGATCGCGCCGACGCCGCCGCCGAAGGCCGCTGCGGGCGGCAGCGTGCCCTTGCCGAACACGACGAGCATGGGGAAGAAGAACATGATCGCCTCGAGCACGAGCGTGATCGAGAGCAGGCTCTCCTGCGCTCCGCGTTCGCGGCGCGGCTTCCGGGTGCGCGGTGCGCGGCCCGGCCGGGAGGCCCCTGGTGCGTCCGTCACTTCGTCTCGCCTTCGCGGTGCACGAGGTCCATGACCGCGCCCACCATCACGATGGAGCCCGCGACGAGCACGAGGGCGTCCTCGGCGTCCGCCTCGTCGGCCAGGTCGCGTGCCTGCTGCAGGGCGGACGCCAGGGACGGCTCGACGACGACGCGGTCAGCGCCGATCTCGTCCACGACCACCTTGGCGAAGGCATCGGCGTCGAGCGCACGCTCCCCCGGCGGCTGCGTGACCACGAAGGTGGCGACGGTGTCCTTGAGCGCGCGGACGAACCCGCGGGCGTCCTTGTCGCCGAGGATCCCGACGACGCCGACGACGTGCTCCGACGGGAACGCGACCGGCAGTGCCTCGGCCAGGGCCTTCGCACCGTGCGGGTTGTGCGCGGCGTCGACGACGACGGTCGGGTCCGTGGCGATCGGCTGCAGTCGACCGGGGCTGGTCGTGCCGGCGATTCCCTCGGACAGGACGTCCTCGTCGAGGGCCTGGGCCCCACGGCCGAGGAACGACTCGACCGCCGCGATCGCCACGGCGGCGTTCTCGGCCTGGTGCCGGCCGAACAGCGGCAGGAACAGGTCGTCGTAGCGACCGGCGATGCCCTGCACGGTGATGAGCTGTCCGCCCACGGCCGGGGTGACGTCGACGACGCTGAACCCTCCCTGCAAGCTCGGACTGCCCGCCGCTCCGCGACGGTCAGTGACCGGCTCGAAGGGGCCCGTGCCCTCGACGGCCAGGGTGGACTCGGTGAGCTCGGCGGCGCGCTCGAGTTCGGCGAGGGCCTCGGGGACCTGCCGGCTCGACACCACGGCGGACGACGGCTTGACGATGCCCGACTTCGTGCGGGCGATCTCGGCGACGGTGGCGCCGAGCTGCTTCGCGTGGTCGATGGCGATCGGCGTGAATACCGACACCTGGCTCTGCACGACGTTGGTGGAGTCCCACTCGCCGCCCATGCCGACCTCGATCACGGCGACGTCCACCGGCGCCTCGGCGAAGCACGCCAGGGCGAGCACGGTGAGCGCCTCGAAGAAGGTCAGCGGGAGTTCGCCCTTGTCGGCGAGCTCCCGGTCGGTGATCTCGAGCACCGGGGCGATGTCGTCCCAGTTCGAGGTGAACCGGTCCGCTGCGATCGGCTGGCCGTCGATCACGATGCGCTCCCGGATGGACACCAGGTGCGGGCTCGTCATCAGGCCGGTGCGCAGACCGTGGGCACGGACGATGCTCTCGATGGTGCGGCTGGTGGACGTCTTGCCGTTCGTCCCGGTCACGTGGATCACCGGGTACGCCAGGTGCGGGTCGCCGAGCAGCTCGACGGCACGGCGCGTTGCGGTCAGCCGTCGCTCGGGGGCCTGTTCACCGATCCGGGCGTACAGGGCGGCCTCGACACGGCGGACCTCGTCGTCGTCGCCCCCGTAGGGCACGGCGTCGGCAGGGCCGTCACCGGCCGGGCCGACCGGGATCCGGATGCCGTCTTCGTCGCGGCCGTCGAACTCGTCGTGTCCGACGAACTCCTCGTTCGCCTCGTGGTCGTCGTACTGGTCGTCGTCGCTCATGCGCGTGCCACCTCCACGGAAACCTTCGCACCGTCACCGACGTCGGTGGTGGTGTCACTCGCCCCGAGGGGCACGATCTCGACGCTCGTCGCCAGGGTCTCACCGGCGATGAGGTCCTGGTGTGCACGGACCGCGCCGTCGGCGGTGTCGTCCACCCGCAGGGTCAGGGCGATGCGGTCGCTGACGTCGAGGTCGGCGTCGCGGCGGGCCTGCTGGACGGCGCGGACGACGTCGCGGGCGAGCCCCTCGGCCTCGAGCTCGGGCGTGGTCACGGTGTCGAGCACCACGAAGCCACCCTCGTCGAGGAACGCCACGGCCACCGAGGTGTCGGCGACGGTGAGGTCGAGCGAGTACTCGCCCTCGATCAGGTCGATGCCGCCGACGGTCACGCCGGAGTCGGTGGCGGTCCAGTCGCCCTTCTTGGCGGCCGGGATGACCTGCTGCACCTGCTTGCCGATGCGGGGGCCGGCGACGCGGGCGTTCACGGTGAGCTTCCGCTCGATGCCGTACTGCGCCAGGGACTCCTCGGCCTGCGCCTCGAGCACCACGCGCTTGACGTTGAGCTCGTCACGCAGGATGTCGGCGAACGGTTCGACCGCAGCCGGGTCCGGCACCACCAGGGTCAGCGTGGCGAGGGGCAGGCGGACGCGCTTGCCCGTGGCCTTGCGGAGCGCCAGGCCCTTCGAGGCGACGTCGCGCACGCGGTCCATCGCATCGACCAGGGCGTCGTCGGCGGGGAACTCGTCGGGGTCCGGGAAGTCCGTCAGGTGGACGCTGCGCCCGCCGGTCAGGCCCTTCCAGATCTCCTCGGTGACGAGCGGCGCGAGCGGGGCGGCGACCCGGGTCAGGGTCTCGAGCACGGTGTACAGCGTGTCGAACGCCGCGCGGGTCTCGGCGCCGGCGGCCGCGTCGGCCCCGGTCCAGAACTTGTCGCGCGAGCGACGGACGTACCAGTTCGTGAGCACGTCGGCGAAGTCACGGACGGCCTGGGCCGCCAGCGGGGTGTCGAGCGCGTCGAGGTGCGCGGTGACGTCGGTGACGAGCACCCGGGTCTTCGCGAGCAGGTACCGGTCGAGCACGTCGGTGCTCGCGGTGCTCCGGGTGGCCTGGTAGCCCGACTCCCCGGAGGCGTTCGCGTACAGGGTGAAGAAGTAGTACGTCGACCACAGCGGCAGCATGAACTCGCGGACGCCCTGCCGGATCCCCTCTTCGGTGACGACGAGGTTGCCGCCGCGGATCACCGACGAGGACATCAGGAACCAGCGCATGGCGTCGGCGCCGTCGCGGTCGAAGACCTCGGAGACGTCCGGGTAGTTCCGGAGCGACTTCGACATCTTCTGGCCGTCCGAGCCGAGGACGATGCCGTGGCTGATGACGTTCTGGAAGGCGGGTCGGTCGAACAGCGCAGTGGAGAGCACGTGCATGACGTAGAACCAGCCGCGCGTCTGCCCGATGTACTCGACGATGAAGTCGGCCGGGTTGTGCGACTCGAACCACTCACGGTTCTCGAACGGGTAGTGCACCTGGGCGTACGGCATCGACCCGGAGTCGAACCACACGTCGAACACGTCGGTGATCCGGCGCATCGTCGAGGTGCCCGTGGGGTCGTCGGGGTTCGGCCGCGTCAGGTCGTCGATGAACGGGCGGTGCAGGTCGACTTCGCCCTCGGCGTTCACCGGCAGGCGACCGAAGTCGCGCTCGATGTCGGCGAGCGAGCCGTACACGTCGGTGCGCGGGTACTCGGGGTCGTCGGACTGCCACACCGGGATCGGCGTGCCGAAGTAGCGGTTGCGCGAGACCGACCAGTCGATGGCGTTGCCGACCCACTTGCCGAACTGGCCGTCCTTGACGTTGTCCGGCACCCAGTTGATGTCCTGGTTGAGCTGGCCCATGCGGTCGCGGAGCTCGGTGACGCGGACGAACCACGACGAGACGGCCTTGTAGATGAGGGGCTTCCGGCACCGCCAGCAGTGCGGGTAGCTGTGCTCGTAGGATGCCTGGCGGAGCAGTCGCCCGGCGTCGCGGACGGCCTTGGTCAGCGGCTTGTTCGCGTCCGACCAGAGCATGCCGGCGACCTCGCCGAACTGCGACGTGAAGACGCCGCCCTCGTCGAGGGACAGCACCACCGGGATGCCGGCGGCGGCGCAGACCTCCTGGTCGTCGGCACCGTAGGCCGGGGCCTGGTGCACGATGCCGGTGCCCTCACCGGTCTCGACGTACTCGGCGACCAGGATGCGCCACGCGTTCTCGTAGCCCTCGGCATCGGCCAGGTGGTCGAACAGCCGCTCGTACTCGACGCCGTCGAGCTCGGCGCCCGTCAGCGTGCGCGCGACGGCGGCGAGCGCCTCGTCACCCGAGGCGTAGCCGAGCTCCTTCGCGTGCGCGGCCACGGTGTCGGACGCGAGCAGGTAGGAGACGGAACCGGCGTCGGCACCGTCAGCCGCGCCTCCAGGCCCTGCCGGGACGACCGCGTACGCGATCTCCGGACCGACCGCCAGGGCGGCGTTCGTCGGCAGGGTCCAGGGGGTCGTCGTCCAGGCGAGCGCCCGCACACCGGTCAGGTCGAGCGCGGAAGCGCGGTCGCCGTGCAGCGGGAACGAGACGGTGACGGACTGGTCCTGGCGCATCTTGTAGACGTCGTCGTCCATGCGCAGCTCGTGGTTGGACAGCGGCGTCTGGTCGTTCCAGCAGTACGGCAGGACCCGGAAGCCCTCGTACGCCAGCCCCTTGTCCCAGAGCTGCTTCCACGCCCAGAGCACGCTCTCCATGAAGGTGACGTCGAGGGTCTTGTAGTCGTCCTCGAAGTCGACCCAGCGCGCCTGGCGGGTGACGTACTCCTGCCACTCGTCGGTGTACTGCAGCACCGACTTCTTGGCGGCGGCGTTGAAGACGTCGATGCCCATGGCGTCGATCTCGTGCTTCTCGGTGATGCCGAGCTGGCGCATCGCCTCGAGCTCGGCGGGCAGGCCGTGGGTGTCCCAGCCGAAGCGGCGGTGCACCTGCTTGCCGCGCATGGTCTGGTAGCGCGGGAAGACGTCCTTGGCGTACCCGGTCAGCAGGTGCCCGTAGTGCGGCAGGCCGTTGGCGAAGGGCGGGCCGTCGTAGAAGGTCCACTCCGGGCAGCCCTGGCGCGCGTCGATGGACGCCTGGAACGTGTCGTCGCGCTTCCAGAAGGCGAGGATGCCCCGCTCGACGGCGGGGAAGCTCGGCGAGGGGACGACACCATCGGCATCGGCGTTCAACGGGTACGGCACCGGGACTCCTTGTGGGTTCGCTCGATCTCCACGAGGACGGAGCCAGGCTCCGCGGTACCACCTCGTTTGCCGCCCAACGTCCGCTGTGCGACCACTCTGTGTCGGGGATGGTGACGGTCCCGAACCCGCCCGGTTCTACTGACGGAGGCGCTGGTGCGCCCCGTGTTCTTCCGGAAGCTCCCCGGTGATGGCCGGATCGATGCTCGTGGAACACGACTTTACCGGACGGGAGCATGCTTGAGCGATGCCCGCAGAAGATCGCCCCGAGTCACTCGTCACCGTCCTGATCGCGTTCGGGGCGAACCTGCTCGTCGCGATCGCGAAGACGATCGCCTCGCTCGTGTCGGGTTCGGCGTCGATGGTGGCCGAGGCGGCGCACTCGTGGGCGGACACCGGCAACGAGGTGTTCCTGCTCATCGCCGAACGCCGGGGCGGCAAGAAGCGGGACGCCGCGCACCCGCTCGGGTACGGACGCGAGACGTACATCTGGTCGATGTTCGCCGCGTTCGGCCTGTTCACGGCCGGTGCGATCGTCTCGATCTACCACGGCATCTCGGAGTTCGGGGAGACCGGGCCGGCCGAGGACGTCGTGCTCAACTACGTCGTGCTCGGGCTCGCGTTCGTGCTCGAGGGCACGAGCTTCCTGCAGGCGTACCGACAGGCGCACGGTGCCGCGACGAAGCGGAAGGTCCCGGTGCTGCGGCACGTGCTGCAGTCGTCGAACCCGACGCTCCGTGCGGTGTTCGCCGAGGACGCGGCGGCGCTGATCGGCCTGGTCGTGGCGTTCCTCGGGGTGTTCCTGCACCAGGTCACCGGGCTGGCGGTCTTCGACGCACTCGGCTCCATCGCGATCGGTGTGCTGCTCGGTGTCGTGGCGATCGTCCTGATCGACCGCAACCGCCGGTTCCTGCTCGGCGAGAGCACGTCGCCGGAGCTCGAGAACGCGGTGCTCGTCGAGCTGCTGGGCCGGTCGCAGGTCGAGCGCGTCACCTACCTGCACCTGGAGTTCGTGGGGCCGTCGCGGGTGTACCTCGTCGCGGCCGTCGACCTGACGGGCAACGAGACCGAGGAGCACGTCGCGGTGCGGTTGCGCGACGTCGAGCAGTCACTCGAGGACAGCCAGTACATCGAGGAGGCCGTCCTCACCCTGAGCTACCCGGGCGACGAGTCCCTGGTGCCGACCGACGGCGCTGTCCCCGAGGTCGTGCGGGACGGCACCGCGTCGGACGTGGCGGCCGGTGGCGCGGGGACCCTGCGCACGGAGTGAGCGCGGGCCGGGTCGCGGGGCGGCGTGGCGGCAGGGCTCGGGTCGCGAGACGCCGGTGTGTCGGCAAGACGCCGCCATGTGCTCGAGACGCCGCCGGATTCGGCGGCGTCTCGCCGGTGAGGCGGCGTCGTAGAAAGACGACGGCGTGTTCCGTGAGCGACCGCGCGGCGGACGGGAGGCGCGGTGCCGGGCCGCCACGGGCCTCCCGTCCGTCTTGCCGTCGCGTCCACCGCCCACACGCTGGAGGAAGACGCCGGTGTGTCAGCAAGACGCCGCCATGTGCTCGAGACGCCGCCGGAATCGGCGGCGTCTCGGCGACGAGGCGGCGTCGTACGAGGACGACGGCGTGTCCGGGGGCGGAAGACGCCGGCGTGTCAGCGAGCGTCGAGGCCCGCGACCACCGGTGTGAGCGCCGCCGCGACGTACTCGACGAGCGCTCGGCGCCCGACCCCGTCGGTGACCCACACCCCGAACGCGGCGGCGGCGGCCCCGAGCATCGCACCGGACACCGTCTGCGGCCAGAGCGCTCGCGGCTGCTCCCCCGTGCGGCCCGCGACGAAGGCGGCGACGGCCTCGTGCTGCGCCGTCACCCGGACCGCGACGCCGGCCACCAGCTCGGGCCCGATGCCCATGACCTCGGCCTGCGCGACCGCCCACGGCACCCGCTCGGGGTCGTGGGCGCGAGCGGCGTCGAGGAGCGCCTGTTCGACGGCCCGTACGGCACTCGACTCGGTGGACGCTGCGAGGTACCCGGGCAGCCCGGCGACGGCGGCGTCGAGTTCGAGCCACATCACGTCGGCCTTCGCCGGGAAGTAGTTGAAGAACGTCGCGCGGCTGACCCCGGCGCGGGCGGCGATCTGGTCGACCGTGGTGCGCCCGTACCCCTGCTCGAGGAACAGCTCGGCAGCGGCGTCCGCGAGGACCTCGGCGCTCGAGCGTCGGGGGCGGCCACCGCGGCGGATCGGTTCGTCCATGGGCCCCAGTAAACCGTTAGACTCGGTCAGCCATGATCTTGGACTCAGTACAGAAAACCCTCACCGCAGTCGCGGGCGCCTCGGCGGTCCTGCTCGTCCTGGCTGCCTGCAGCGGACCGGGCACGAGCACCGGGAGCAGCACCCCGGTCGCGGGCGGCACGCTCACCTACGCCTCCGGTGACGCCGAACCGACCTGCCTCGACCCGCACGTCGGCGGCAACTACCCGCAGGCGCTCCTGGCGACGCAGTACATCGAGGAGCTCGTCGGGCTCGAGGACGGCAAGCCGACGCCGGAACTCGCGACGAAGTGGACCACGGGTGACGACGGGAAGACCCTGACGCTCACCCTGCGCGACGACGTCACCTTCACCGACGGCACCCCGTTCGACGCCGCCGCCGTCGTGGCGAACATCGAGCACGTGCAGGACCCGGCCACCGCCTCGAGCACCGGGTACCTGGCGCTGCAGTCCATCACGAAGGCGACCGCCACCGACGACCACACCGTGACGCTCTCGCTGAGCCGGCCGGACAGTGCGCTGCTCGAGTCCCTCTCGCAGCCCTGGGTCGGTATGGAGTCCCCGCATGCGCTCGAACGGAAGCAGGCGACGAACTGTGAGTCCCCCGTCGGCACCGGCCCGTTCCGGGTCACCGGCTGGAAGCACGGCGACCGCGTCACCCTGACGAAGAACACCGACTACTGGGGCAAGACGAAGCCGCGCCTGTCGGGCATCACGTGGCGGTTCCTGCCGGACTCGACCTCGCGCTACGCCGCGCTGCAGTCCGGCCAGGTCGACGTGATCGACAACGCCCAGCCCGACCAGCTCAAGGCCGCGTCGGCGAAGGGCGCGATCCGCGACCTCGACGCCCCCCGCCCCGGCGCCTCGAACCGGCTCGAACTGAACTCCGGGCACGGCGTGTTCCGCGACCAGGCAGTCCGCCAGGCCTTCATCGCCGGCGCCGAGATCGACCCGGGCCTGCAGTCGCTGTTCCTCGGCACCGCGAAGCGCTCGTACTCGGTGCTCTCGAGCGCTGAGCCGCTCGCGTACTCCGACAAGAGCCGCTTCGACTACTCGCCGTCGAAGGCGAAGCAGCTGCTCGACGACGCCGGGTGGAAGGTCGGCTCGGACGGCATCCGCGAGAAGGACGGCCAGCAGCTCACCGTGACGTTCCCCGTCTCGACGAACCAGTCGGTGCCGGCCGAGCGCAGCCTGTTCCAGCAGATCCAGGCGTCCGAGAAGGCCGTCGGGTTCAAGGTCGTGCTCGACGAGCTCGACCTGTCCAGCTGGTACGCCGCCCTGGCCGCGAACGAGTACGACGTCGTGAGCGCCCCGTACACGAAGGTCGGCCCCGACGTCCTGCGGATCCTGTACGACAGCGCGAGCATCGAACCGGCACCGTCCGGCTACTTCGCGAACCTGGCCCAGCTCGACGACCCCGCGCTCGACCGGCTGCTCGAGCAGGCCGCCCGTACCTCGGACGCCGACGAGCGCGCCGACCTGTACGAGCAGGCGCAGAAGGCGATCCTGGCGAGCGACACCGTGCTCCCCCTGTACGACCAGCAGAACCACTTCCTGGTGCGCTCGGCCGTGCACGGCATCCGGACCACCCCGGTCTCGACGCCCTGGTTCGGCACCGCCTGGATCGACCGCTGACACGGATGCGGTGGGTCTGGTGGGCCGTCCGGCGGCTCGCCGGGGGCATCGGCGTGCTCTGGGCCGTCGCGACGATCGTCTTCGTCGCGATCCGGCTCATCCCCGGTGACCCGGCGCTCGCGATCCTCGGTGGCCCGGGGTCGCAGGCCTCGGCCGAGGCCGTCACCCAGGTCCGCCACGAGTACGGCCTCGACCAGCCGGTCCTGGTGCAGTACGCGGTGTTCCTCGGCCGCCTCGCGACCGGGCAGCTCGGTGACTCCTACGCGTTCCGCACCCCGGTCGCGACGCTCCTCGGCCAGCAGCTGCCCGTCACGCTGACGCTCGCGGTCGCCGGGCTCGTCGTCGCCTGGGTGCTGGCGATCGTCGCCGCTTGGGCCTCGACGCAGCGCGGCCGCATCGCCGCCGGGCTCACCAGCGCCCTCAGCGTCACCGCGAGCGTGATGCCGCACTTCTGGCTCGGCAGCGTGCTCATCGTGGTGTTCGCCTCGTCCCTGGGGTGGGTGCCGGCGGTCAGTGACGGCACCGCACGCGGCTGGGTGCTGCCGGTGCTGACCGTGGCCGTGCCGGTCGCCGGGTACCTGGCCGAGACCGTGCGCGACGGCGTGGTGGACGCGCAGCGCTCGGCCTTCGCGCTCGCCGCCCGGGGCCGGGGCGAGACCCGCCTCGGACTGTTCGGACGGCATCTGCTCCGGCACGCCGCCCTGCCCGGGATCGCACTGTCCGCGTGGGCCTTCGGATCGCTCGTCTCCGGGGCCGTGGTCGTCGAGTCCGTGTTCGCCCTGCCCGGCATCGGCCGCGCGCTGGTCACCGCCGTCACCCAGCGGGACATGCCCCTCGTCGCCGGCATCGCGATGGTCTCGGCGGCCGCGTACGTGGTCGTGCTGGCCGTCGCCGATCTGGTCGAGCGTGTGGTCGACCCGCGCAGCACCGCACGGAACGCGACCGCGCGCCCCGGCACCGCGCGACGCCGTGGGCCCGGCCGTCCGGCGGGCGCGCGGTGAGCGGGATCGCCGACCCGGGCCTCCAGACCGGTGCGTCCGCCCACCAGACCGCCGTCGGCACCGAGCGCGTCCGTGGGGGGACGCTCGGCGTCGGCGGCACCGCCGCGGCGGTGGTCGTCCTGGTCGCCGTCGTCGCGGCGGCCTGGCCAGCGCTGCTGGGCGGCGGCGATCCGCTCGCGGTGCACCCGACCCAGGCACTGACCGCCCCGAGCGGCGCACACCCGTTCGGCACCGACGAGTCCGGCCGCGACGTCCTGGCACGGGTGGTCGCGGGGACCCGCGCCTCGCTCGTCGTCGGCGTCGCCGCCACCCTGATCGGCGGCGGAGCGGGCGTCCTGCTCGGTGTCGTCGCCGGGCTCGGCGCCGGGGCCGGACGGCTCGGCCGTCTGCTCGACGCCGTCATCGGCCGTGTCACCGAGGTCGCGTTCGCCCTGCCGCTGCTGCTCGTCGCCCTGGTCGTCATCGCCGTGACCGGTCCGGGTCCGGTGCCGGCGGTGCTCGCCGTCGGGTTCGCGACCGCTCCCGGTTACGCCCGGATCGTGCGGGGCCTGGTCCGGACGGCCCGCGGTTCGCAGGTGGTGGAGACCGCCGTGCTGCTCGGCCGCTCCCCAGCCCGCACCGTCGTCCGGCACGTGCTGCCGACGGCGCTCTGGCCCGTCGTCGCCGTCGCCACGCTCGGGGTCGGGCAGGCGGTCGTGTGGGCATCGGCGCTGAGCTACCTCGGGGTCGGCACGCCCCCACCCGCGCCGGAGTGGGGCGCGATGCTCGCCGACGGCCGGACCTACCTGCAGACCGCGCCGTGGATGAGCACCTTCCCCGGACTCGCGATCGTCGTGCTCGCGACGGCCGTCACCGTGCTCGGCCGGGCGATCCGACGGAGCGGGGCCGCGCGGTGAGCGCCGTCCTCGACGTCCGCGGACTCACCGTCGCCATCGGCGGGACCCCGATCGTGCACGGTGTCGACCTGCGCGTCGACGCCGGCGAGTGCGTCGCCCTGGTCGGCGCCTCTGGCTCGGGCAAGACCGTCACCGCACGCGCCGTGCTCGGCCTGTCCGCGCCCGGCGCCGCCGTGCACGCCGAAACGTTCACGGTCGACGGTGTCGACGTCGGCGGGTACACGGACCGGCGGTGGCGCCGGCTGCGGGGATCGCGCATCGGCTACGTCGGCCAGGAGGCGCTGGGCGCGTTGGACCCGCTGCGTCCCGTCGGGCGCGAGGTCGCCGACAGCCTCCGCCTGCACACCGAGATGCGTGCGGCCGAGCGCGTGGACGCCGTGCGTGCTGCCCTGGCCGCGGTGGGCCTCGACCCGGACACCGCGACCGACGGCCGGCTCGCCGGGACACTGTCCGGTGGGATGCGACAGCGTGCCCTCATCGCCGCGGCCACCGTCGGGTCCCCCGCGCTGCTGGTCGCCGACGAACCGACGACGGCGCTCGACGCCGGGGTCGCCGTCACCGTGATGGAGCAGTTGCGGGCAGCGCAGAGGCGGGGCGCCGGACTGCTCGTCATCACGCACGACCTGGGGCTCGTCGCGGGGTGGGCCGACCGGGTCGCCGTCGTGCACGAGGGCCGGATCGTCGAGCAGGGTGCGGTCACCGGGGTCTTCACGGCGCCGCAGCACCCCTCGACACGGGCGCTGGTGCGCGCTGCCGGTGCTGCCGGTGCTGCCGCGGCGGAGCCGGCGCCACCGCACGGTGCCGATCTTGCCGGGCGGTGCGAGGTCGATGGCTCCGTGCAGTCCTCTGACGATGCACCGAGCGGCCGACCTCGCACCGGCCGCACGACTCCGTACCGTGCGCCGATCGGCAACCGCGACACCGAGCGCGCATCCTCGCACGGTGCGAGGGACGTGCTCGCGGCGCAGGGGCTCTCGCGGGGGTACGGCGGGCTGCTCGCGGTGGACGACGTGTCGTTCGGGCTCGAGCGGGGCCGGGTGCTCGGGGTGATCGGCGCCTCGGGCTCGGGCAAGACGACGCTGGCACGGATGCTCCTGGGACTCGAGACGCCCGACGCCGGCGCGGTCACGCTCGACGGCGACCCCTGGGTCCCGCTGCCCGAGCACGAGCGACGCCCCCGACGGCACCGGCTCGCGGCCGTCGTGCAGGACCCCGGCGCGACGTTCGACGAACGGTGGAACGTCGAACGGGTCCTCGCGGACGCGTTCTCACGCGGTGACGAACGGCGGGCGCGCGGAGCGCTCGGCGAACGGGTCGACGCAGCACTGCGACAGGTCGACCTCGACCCCGTGCTGCGGTCCCGCTCCCCCCGCATCCTGTCCGGCGGGCAACGGCAGCGGCTCGCGATCGCCCGCGCGCTGGCGACCAGCCCCGAGGTGATCGTGCTCGACGAGCCGGTGACCGCCCTCGACGCCACGGTGCAGCACGCCGTGCTCCGGTTGCTCGAACGACTCCGCGACGAGACCGGGGTGGCGATGGTGTTCGTGTCGCACGACCTGCGGGCGGTCCGGCGGATGGCGGACGACGTGCTCGTGGTGCACGCCGGCGCGGTCGTCGAGCACGGCCCCGCCGCCGAGGTCTTCGCGCGCCCCGCCCACCCGGTGACCGCGCGGCTGCTGCACGCCGCGGAGCGGCTGGCAGCGGGTCCCGCCGCGGATCCAGCCACGGGGACCGCAGCCGACTCCACGGGCTGAGCGACAGTCCACACGGTGCCGCGCCCGCGGACTGTCACTGCGCGCGTGACGTCGCCAACGGCTCGGAACGGCCAGGAGGCCCGGCGCGCGTTCCGAGACGGAACGTGCGCCGGGCCTCCTGGCCGGGTTGCCGCGGGGCGGCTGGGTCCTCAGGAGCCGGAGGGCTCCTTCGATGCGGCCTCGGCCGAGATGATCGGGATCTCGCTCGTCGAGAACTCCTTCGCCCAGTCGGACTGCGCGAGCTCCGACGTCGGGTCGTTGTAGTCCTCGATCACGCCGGCGACCTCGTCCTCGGACCCGACCGTCGGACCGGAGCCCATCAGCGGGCTCGCGGCGGTCTCCTTGGTGAAGTACACCGCGACCAGGCCGATGACGGCGGCGAGCATCAGGTAGAACGCGGGGATGTCCTCGGCCCAGCCGTACCCGGCGTCCTTCGCGGCGTTGATGAGCGCGGCGGTGGCGAGCGGGGTGGTCCCACCGAAGAGCGACACCGACACGTTGAACGCGATCGCCAGGGCGCCGTAGCGGATGATCGTCGGGAACAGCGCGGGCAGCGTCGACGGCATGGTCGAGGTGAACGTGACGAGCACGACGCCGAGGATCAGCAGGCCGGCGAACACGCCGACGCCGGTGCCGGTCTGGACGAGTTTCAGGGCCGGCCAGGACAGCAGGATGAAGCCGATGCAGCCGGCGGCGAGCACCGGACGGCGCCCGAACTTGTCGGACAGGCGACCGCCGAAGGTGATGACGACCATCATGAGCAGCATGACGATGACGATGAGGATCAGGCCGAACGTGGCGTTCTGGCCGAGGTTCTGCTCGAGGTAGGTCGGCATGTACGAGAGCAGCATGTAGTCGGTCACGTTGAAGACCAGGACCAGGCCGATGCAGATGATGAGCGAGCGCCAGTTCTCGGCGAAGAGCTTGAGGAACGGGGTCTTCTGCCCCTCGCGCTCAGCGGCCTGCTCCTGCTGCTTCTGGAACGCCGGGGTCTCTTCCAGCTTGAGGCGCAGGTAGAGACCGATCAGGCCGAGCGGGCCCGCGACGATGAACGGGATGCGCCAGCCCCAGCTGAGCAGGGCGTCCTCGGACAGGCCGAACTGCAGGCCGGTGACGATCGAGGCGCCGAGCACGTAGCCGGCGAGCGTGCCGAACTCGAGCCACGAGCCCATGAACCCGCGGCGCTTGTCGGGCGAGTACTCGGCGATGAAGGTCGCGGCGCCGCCGTACTCACCACCGGTCGAGAAGCCCTGCACGAAGCGGGCGACGAGCAGCAGGACGGGAGCCCAGAAGCCGATCGTGTCGTACGACGGGATCAGGCCGATCATGAGCGTGCCGGCGGCCATCAGGATCATCGTCAGCGCGAGGACCTTCTGTCGGCCGATCTTGTCGCCGATCGGGCCGAACACGGCACCGCCGATCGGGCGCACGATGAACGCGGCGGCGAAGAAGCCGAACGTGGCGACGATGTTCGCGGCCGGGTCGCCCTGCGGCAGGAACACCTGCGAGATGGTGACCGTCAGGTACGCGAAGATGCCGAAGTCGAACCACTCCATGGCGTTGCCGAGCGCGGCAGCCGCGACGGCACGCTTGAGCAGCGACTCCTCGACGACGGTGACGTCGTCCTTCGTGAGATCGCGACGAGCGCGCTTCACGGCGCCCTTCGTGCGCAACGGCCGATCGCCGTGCGGTTGGGGTGCGTTGTTCGGTGCCAAGTCGTTCCTCCGGGGTGCGGTGCTTCCTTCGGGCGTCCGGCGGACGGCGACGTTGCAGCTCCTGCGAACCCTGCGTTCGCCGGACAAACTCCGACAGACTAGCAGGCTCTTGGCGTGTCCGACAGGTCGGTGTGGTAAGTCCCGGTCGGCAGCGGGCCGCGGACGCCCCACTGCCCGGCTCAGGACGCGTGCGCGGCCGCTACGATTGGGGCACCGCGCGTCAGGCGCGCAACACTCAGGCACCTCATCACGGACTCGGTGCCGCACACACGGACGGAAGGCGCACCATGACCAAACCCATGCCCGAGAAGCCCAGCGTCGACGGACTGGAGCAGGTCTGGGGGCCCGTCTGGGAGCAGGACGGCACGTACCGCTTCGACCGCGACGCCGCCGGTCACCGCGACGCCGTCTGGTCGATCGACACCCCGCCGCCGACCGCCTCCGGTTCGCTGCACATCGGGCACGTGTTCTCGTACACGCACACCGACCTCAAGGCCCGGTTCGAGCGGATGCGCGGCAAGCACGTCTTCTACCCGATGGGCTGGGACGACAACGGCCTGCCGACCGAGCGTCGCGTGCAGAACTACTACGGCGTCCGCTGCGACCCGACCCTGCCGTACGACCCCGACTTCACGCCGCCGTTCGAGGGCGGTGACGGCAAGTCCTCGAAGGCCGCCGACCAGCTGCCCGTGTCGCGCCGCAACTTCATCGAGCTGTGCGAGCGCCTGACCGTGCAGGACGAGCAGCAGTTCGAGGAGCTCTTCCGCACGCTCGGCCTGTCGGTCGACTGGACCCAGTCGTACCGCACCATCGACGACACCTCACGAGCGAGCGCCCAGCGCGCCTTCCTGCGCAACCTCGAGCGCGGCGAGGCCTACCAGGCCGACGCCCCGACCCTGTGGGACGTCACGTTCCGCACCGCGGTCGCGCAGGCCGAGCTCGAGGACAAGGAGATGCCCGGCGCGTACCACGGCATCGCCTTCCACCGCACCGACGGTGGGGACGACGTCGTCATCCAGACCACCCGCCCGGAGCTCCTGCCGGCCTGCGTCGCCCTGGTGGCACACCCGGACGACGAGCGGTTCCAGGACCTCTTCGGCACCACGGTCCGCTCCCCCCTGTTCGACGTCGAGGTCCCGGTGCTCGCACACCACCTGGCGCAGAAGGACAAGGGCGCCGGCATCGCGATGGTCTGCACCTTCGGTGACACCACCGACGTCGTGTGGTGGCGCGAGCTGCAGCTGCCGAACCGCGCGATCATCGGCTTCGACGGCCGCGTGCGCTCCGACGAGCCCGCATGGATCGAGTCCGCGAAGGGCCAGGAGCTCTACGCCGAGATGGCCGGCAAGACCGTGTTCTCGGCCAAGAAGGTCGTCGTCGACGCGCTCACCGAGTCGGGCGAGCTGATCGGTGACGTCAAGACCATCCAGCACCCGGTGAAGTTCTTCGAGAAGGGCGACAAGCCCCTCGAGATCGTGTCGACCCGCCAGTGGTACATCGTCAACGGTGCGCGCGACGAGCAGCTGAAGAGCACGCTCCGCCAGCGCGGCGAGGAGATCGCGTTCCACCCGGACTTCATGCGCGTCCGCTACGACAACTGGGTCGGCGGCCTGTCCGGTGACTGGCTCATCTCGCGCCAGCGCTTCTTCGGCGTGCCGCTGCCGGTCTGGTACCCGCTCGACGCCGACGGCAACCCGGTGTTCGACCAGCCGATCGTGCCGACCGAGGCGCAGCTGCCCGTCGATCCGGCCTCCGAGCCCGCCCCCGGCTTCACCGAGGACCAGCGCGGCGTCGCCGGCGGGTTCCAGGGCGAGCTCGACGTCATGGACACCTGGGCGACCTCGTCGCTGACCCCGCAGCTCGCGGGCAAGTGGGAGACCGACCCGGCGCTCTACGACCTGGTGTACCCGTACGACGTCCGCCCGCAGGCGCAGGACATCATCCGGACGTGGCTGTTCACGACCGTGCTCCGCAGCCAGCTCGAGGCCGACGTGGTGCCGTGGAAGCACGCCAGCATCTCCGGCTTCATCGTCGACCCCGACCGCAAGAAGATGTCGAAGTCGAAGGGCAACGTCGTCACGCCGCTGTCCATCCTCGAGCAGCACGGTGCCGACGCGGTCCGCTACTGGGCGGCCTCGTCCAAGCTCGGCACCGACGCGGCGTTCGACCCGCAGAACCCGAAGCAGATCAAGGTCGGTCGTCGTCTGGCGATCAAGGTGCTCAACGCGGCGAAGTTCGTCTACGGCTTCCCGCTGCCCGAGGGCGCCACGAGCGTCACCGAGGCCCTCGACGTCGACATGCTCGCCGAGCTCGGCGCGGTCGTCGAGCAGGCCACCGCCGCGTTCGACGGGTTCGACCACGCCCGTGCCCTCGAGATCACCGAGCGCTTCTTCTGGACGTTCTGCGACGACTACCTCGAGCTCGTGAAGGAGCGCGCCTACGGCACCGCGTCCGACGCGACGCACGAGACGCAGGCGAGCGCGGTGCTGGCGCTGCGCGGCGCGATCGACGTGCTGCTCCGACTGCTGGCACCGTTCCTGCCGTACGCGACGGAAGAGGTGTGGGCCTGGACCCACGACACCAGCGTGCACCGGGCCTCCTGGCCGACCGCTGCCGACCTGCCCACCGACGCGGCCCCCACCGGGCTGCTCGCGGCCGTCGGACAGGCGCTCATCGGGATCCGCGGTGCGAAGACGGCGGCGAAGGCGTCCCAGAAGACGCCCGTGACGCGTGCCGTCGTCGCGGCGCCCGCCGAGACGCGGGTGCTCATCGAGCGCGCAGCGGTCGACCTGGCGGCCGTCGGCCGCATCGAGAACCTGTCGTTCGTCGACGGCGACGAGCTCGCCGTCACTGAGATCGAGCTCGCGGAGCAGCAGGCGTAACGTCGGTCATCCGGGTCGGGTCGCCTCGGCGACCCGGCCCGTCCACCACCGGACAGGAGGCACGGATGCAGTTGGGCACACGCTGGAACGTGGGTGGGGAGCCGCCTGCGCGACTGCCCGAGGCGATGGTCGTCGCCGTGCGGGGCGTCGAGGACGAGCTGGCGGCGGAGTCCGTCGACACGGCGACGTGGGGGTGGACCCTGACGTTCCTGGAGGGCAAGCCGATCGTCGAGCTCGACGACGGCACCTCGATCCACCTCGACGACGCCGGGCACGCCCAGGTCACGAACCCCGACGACGCGGGCGAAGAGGACTAGCGCGGCCGCGTGCTGCGCGGCCCGCGGTTCGCTTGGTGAGCAGGAATGGTCGGGTCCCCACCGGGGACCCGACCATTTCTGCTCACGATGCGGGCGCCCCCACCGGGGAGCGCCCGCGTGATCGCCGAGGGATCAGGACTCGGCGAGCCAGGTGGCGAGGACCTCGTTCACCTCGGCGGTGTGCGTGGTGAGCAGGCCGTGCGGGGCGCCCTCGATCTCGACGTACTCCGCAGCGGGCAGGGCCTTCGTGAAGCGTCGGCCGGTGGCGTCGATCGGGAGGATGTTGTCCGACGTGCCGTGCACGATCAGGGCGGGGACGGTGACCTTCGGGATGTCCTGGCGGAAGTCGGTCGGCCAGGTCAGGGGTGCCGCCGCGGACGCGATCGAACCGGAACCGGCCGCGACGTTCCAGGCGTTCCGCACCTGCTCCTCGGAGATGCGGGTGCCGAGGTTCTCCGACAGGTTGAAGAAGTCCTGGTAGAAGTTCGTGAAGTAGGCGTAGCGGTCCTTCGTCACGTCGGCGGCGATGCCCTCGAAGAACGACATCGGGCCGGCGCCGTCGGGGTTGTCGTCGGTGATGGCGAGGAACGGCTCGAGCGAGGCGAGGAACGCGACCTTGGCGATCCGGTCCTCACCGTGTCGGCCGATGTAGCGGGCGATCTCGCCGGTGCCCATCGAGAAGCCGACCAGGATCACGTCGCGCAGGTCGAGGGTCTCGAGGACGGTGTGCAGGTCGTCGGCGAAGGTGTCGTAGTCGTAGCCGGTGGACGGCTGCGAGGACCGGCCGAAGCCACGGCGGTCGTACGTGATGACGCGGTAGCCGGCCTCGAGGAGCATCGGGACCTGCCCCTCCCACGAGTTGCCGTCGAGGGGGAAGCCGTGGATCAGCACGATCGGCTGCCCCTGGCCCTTGTCCTCGTAGTGGAGTTCGATGTCGACGCTGTTCTCGGTTCCGACGGTGATGGCACCCATGGTCGTTCCTTCCCTGAACTTCACAGAGAACGATCGTTCTCTGCCGATGTGGACTACAGTAGAGAACGCCCGTTCCCGCCGCAACTCGAGAACGGTGAACACTCAGGGAACGGGGTACACATGGTCGCCAGCACCGTCGAACCGGACGTCCGAGCGCACATCGTCGAGGTCGCCGACGAGCTGTTCTACACGCGCGGGATCCAGTCGGTGGGGATGGACGAGATCCGCACGGGCGCAGGCGTCTCGCTGAAGAAGCTCTACGCGGCGTTCCCCGGCAAGGAGCAGCTCATCGCCGCGGTGCTCGCCGGTCGGCACGACATGTGGGACCAGGGCGTGCACGGTGCGGTCGAGGCCGCGGCCAGCCCGCGCGACAAGCTGCTCGCGGTCTACGACTTCCTGGAGTCGTGGTTCGGCGACGACACCTTCCGCGGCTGCGGGTTCATCAACGCCTTCGGTGAACTCGGCGCGACCTCGCCCGCAGTCGCCGAGATCGCGCGTGAGCACAAGGACTCGTTCCAGCGGTTCGTGCAGCAGCTCACCACCGAGGTCGTCGCCGACCCCGAGCACGCCGAGGAACTCGCCGCACAGCTCGCGCTGCTCGCCGAGGGCGCGCAGACCACCGCCGCCATCGCGGGCACCACGGTGCCCGCCGCGCACGCGCGCCGCGCCGCGGTGACCCTGATCGACGCCGCGATGCGCTAACCGAACGACTTTTCGCAACCAACCGCGCACACGGACGGTGCGGCACTCGCACGAAGGTGCTCCCCGTGGAGCCCCAAATCAGCGAGAAAGGCGATCAAACCTTTGACCGTGATGTAAGGGGACCCTGTTCCTCCGAATCTCTCATCGAACGACGCCCATGCGTCGGTTATTATCGCGAGAAGTGATTCAACCGATAGGTTTCCACGTGGCCTGAGTGCAAAAACACAGTCGCTCAGGACGGCCTCGCTCTCAACGACCAAGGGGGCTCCCCAGCGTGGACTTCCGACCCTATGGACGACAACCATTGGACCCAAAGTGACCAAAGTCGTAGCAAGTGGCACAGACGTGATTGCTCGTGCTGAACGGCCACGAGTTCGGGACAAATCACTCGTATGGATGAAGCGAGTTCCGGACTCGCTTGATGTGGCGAGGACGCCTAACCGCCTGACGGCATGCACTTGGACTCGACCTCGCACAACTTCAACGCAGCCACGATGGAATGCTTGCACCTGTCCCAAGCGGTGAACCCGCGGAGCGTGAGCGCCAATGCGTACCACAACCGAAGAAGCCCTGGTGCCTGAGAAGGTTCCTGTGGACGGACGGGCAACCTCGACGACCTCAAACAAACTTCTCAAGTGCTCCCAGAATGACTGATACTTCTCACCAACATAGCTCCCCAACGGCAACACAGCGACAATTCCGTCATGCGGCGAAAATTGTTCCACTGCTCGAACCAAAAATCGAAGCGCCACCGGAAGAGCCCATAGATGACCGCCGAACGGCATCGTCGCCTTACTGCCACCCCGATAAGAGAACGGGGGATTGATGACGACGCCAGAAACATTCATCCGAGCTCGTCCGACAACCGACGAAGACACCGACCTTCGGTTCAAGAAGTCTGCCCGCGAAACTAGATCTATCGCCGGGTCACTACGCAGCCTATCAACCGCGGAACCATCGACGTCGAGAGCCCATAAGGTCGCAGACGAAAACCTTCGACGAACCCCCCTCAGCAAACTACCATGTCCAGCCGCCGGGTCGACATACACTCCCCCATCTCTTGCCGGGAAAGCACCCGCAACCACATCGGCAAGATGATCAGGCGTATAGTACGCGTCCCTAGCTTTCATTCGTTGAGAGAGGCCAGGTGTGACGCAATATCATAAACACAAACTTTCGACGCTCCGGTCGTTCGCCCTTTCGATTTGATCGGATGGTCGTAGAGCAATTCCACCGCCGCCGGGTTCAGTGTGGCATATAGGACGGCCCCAAGAGCGTGAGGTTTGGTACCGATCATCGCTACCTTCAGAATACTATCGCCTGCAATCGCACTAAACTCATCTAGGAGCCAGAAGAGATCGAAAGGACAGTTCGCTTTTGCGTAAGCAACTCGCCGGTGAAGTCCGGCGTTTTGCTCGAAGAGGAGCCGATTCTCGGCGAATACCTCGTGTACGTACTCCAAGAAGAATCCAGGAGCACCCACTACCGGATGAGTTTCCTGCAAGTCCACATCGGACCGGTCTGCCATGTATTCGAATCTCGAGCCCTCAAAACCAAGAAGAGGAAGGAATATGCTCGGCTCGTCGCTTAGTCCGAGGCGTACAAAACCAGGCAGCGGTCGGATACCTTCAACACGTTCGGACAAATCGTAAAATTCTCCTGTGCGAACATACTCGGCTGGCTGCGCGTATATCACGGTTAACGGCTTACCAACCTGGATACTAGTCCGAACTAAAGGTGCCCAAGTATTGTGGCCTAGACCGGTTATGTCCAGCCACGCCTTGTCCCCGGCCGCCGCCAAGAACTCTACGACCGCATCAAACGAGTGAAGATCTACTTTCAGCTGCTCACCACTTTCACTGACGTACTCAAAGGCATCGGGCGTCTCATCTGAAATAACCACCTTTTGATCCACCCGCAAGGAGTCATCGGTTCTTGAGAAAGACGCACTCGCCCGCTCCTCAAGGCCGCTATCGCGAAAGATAAGACGTGAAGCGTCCGGAATTTCTAGCTTGCCTACCGCGATCTCCCGGGTGGGCAAGGGCCGCCTACGCCTGTTCATACAGTTCGCTGTAGAGCTCGAGTTGCACAGGCATACCGATATCGGCGCGAGCATCTCGTCTTCGCACGAGGTCCTTCACAGCACCTGATACGTCGTCCGTAGCCAGACGAAGGATTTGCCTAGAATCGATATTCATGCGGCGTTTGCTTCGGTGGCTGAATTCGAAGAAAGCGGAGTAGATTGGGTGCAACTGGAAGTCAAGTGCTTTCACCGCCGTCGACTCCCGTGCGTTCTTGTCACCCGAGAACGCGACAAAGCATCCTTGGCTGACACCCTCTTCAAGGAGTAATTGGGCTTCCCGAAACTCGCGGGCCTCTGGGTCTGATATGCGCACCTGATTCACCTCGGGGGTATGACCCTCCGGATTACGAGCCATAAGATTGAATACGCGCCCGACTCCAAGAACGAGACGCATCAATTGCGCGCCGACCTCAGACAATCCTAACAACTCTCGCACTAGTCTCTCGCCGATGAGCGCGGCGGCATCGCTCTGAGTTGCGGGAGAAACAGCGCGATCAAGCCGGTTGCCTTCCGCGACATGCCTCATCAACGACTCGCCGACAAGTTGCAACACATAGCGAATATTCCCATCCGCCATTTGTACCAAAATGCTCCAGCCCGAGTAGTACTTCCGACGACCCGCCCCTCGACCGGCAATTGTATAGAGCATTGCGTATGCGTAATTATTGACTCTGCCCCGCCAGCGGCTTTCTCCACTCAACGCCTCGCGGAGCACGGCCGAGGGTACAACTGATTTCGATTCGGCCCAATAACCTACAAGGAGCTGTTGTAGGAGTGGTAGGCCATCGAACCCTCTTATTTCCTCGTTGGTGGCGCCCGTCTGCAGCAAGCTACGACGAACCGAGTCGCTCTTCCGAGCTCCCCCAAGCAAGCGTGCTTCTTCAGTCAGAGAGAGGTCGGGGAATAGCGCTGGTAAATCAAGCACGTCGTCGTGCGCAATCTTCTGGAGGCGGGCAGAGCATATTCGCAATGCGAAATCGGCAAAGCCGACTGCTCCCAGGTTATCGGCGATACGGACGGAGGTGTAATCGGCCGGCTCCTGAAGTGGCTGCCCTTCGGCATCAGTAGGAAATGAGTGACTCGTTGAATCACGCAAACCGATTTTGAATGTAAACGCGCCGTCCCCGGAATGTTTGATGAGCGTGTTTAGTGTACGTTGTTGACGGGCACTTAGGTTCTCGTACTCGTCAATACAGAATGCGAAGTAGCTTTGTTCGAGTACTGGATCCAAGCGAAGAGCCTCGACCAGATAGCCGACAGGTACGCCAGCGATCGACTGCGGAGCTTCAAGCAAAGCAGCGCTCGGACCATTTAGGGCCCCTTGAAGACGAGCAATCGCCAAGCGCACGACTGGACGAAGCGCCGCTACATTGTCCACCTCAGGCAGGCCTAAGCTGACGCAGGTCAGCATCAAGGCCTCGGGGTCCACCAAGGTCTCCGCTTGTAGCTCCTTGAGGCGCCAGGCCGTGAAATCCAGGATTTGGTGCACTAGTTGAAGATTGAGATAGTGAGCGAAAAGGCCCTCCCACTGGTCTTCGTCCAGTCCGCGCCCTTTGAACGTATTCACTACACTCGCATCGACCCTCCAATATACGCCGATCATCCCCCAATCAGCGATCGTGTTACCGGTGAGCGCAGCTTGGCCCTTATAGGACAGACTTCTCAAAGTGGTAGTTTTACCGGTGCCCCTACCGCCGATGAGGAAGCATGGCCTCAGACCGCGTAGTTGAGTCCAATAGACCGGCGTGGTAAACATGCTGAAAACATCCGAGCCCCGAAGGTGTTCGGTTCGCACTTGCCCGAAGGCTTCGCCGATTTCACGGGCAAAGTCCTCGGGTGCTCGTTCAGTTGAATCTGTCATCGGAACAAGGGGGTCCAGTCATTCTTGATGCTTCGGAAGAGCGGCAGGGTCGCGTCGGGGATTTTGTGTTCAAAACCGATGGCGAGACCAAGGCGGTGATAGCCGTATGGTTCGGTCTCGTTGTATCCGGCGGAGTCGGCGTATCGCTGAAGAAACGACTCGAGAGCGTTCCGACGCTCCTCCGGAACGAGGCGCGTAAGTGGATCAGACGCGCTGTAATCTCCTGGCAAGATGTGGGCTGGCTTGATGTCCCGGATAGGGGTCAACTCACGGATCTGTCGGAGCGCATAGGAAGTTGCTATGGCGGGTGCGTACACCAGGGTGGATATCAGCCCCCCGGTGAGTAGCTCGGCTATCGAATTTGCTCCCGGCGCCTCTTTGCGCACCACAGTGTCTATGAATTGACTGCCGCTTGCGGCGATGTCGTCAACGAACACTACCGACTGTGGGTGGTCGGCAGCCTCGATCCTGCTAACGAGGTCACGGGGGTCAACTAGCTGATCCTCACGGAATCCGACTTGGTCACGGGCGGCGCGCAAAAAGAGATGACCTGATGCTGCTGCATCGGACTTCCTGCTTGTCGGGTAGGTCAGCAAGGTGGTGTTGAGAAAAGAGGCCCAGTCGAGTGGGGTTCGCACTGGCGTTGCCCCGTAGACTCCTTGGATAGCAGAAAGCACTAATTGATCGGTGAGATCGCGGCTCACGTATATGAAAGAACGAAGGAGAGCGACGGCTATGGCCTGATCTTCCGAGTCGTCGAAGTTCGAGAGCCATCCTCTGGGATCGGCTTCTCGAGGCAGCGCCGCCCACAGTCCGAGGTCGCTGAGAAATCCGACGCGCTTCAAGACGTCCTTCGTCCCGCCGTTCGCGGTCAAGTGTCCCCCTGCTCAGAAGTTTTTGCAATCTTAGCCTGGCTCACCCCCTACTCGGGCGACTTCGACTTGAGGGCCTGTCCCGATTACTCGGCCGGGTGCATAGGGTGGGCAGATGGCAACCCCGTTCGACGTCCCGAGCACCCTCCCCTACGCCCTGCCGCCCTTCGGCGACGTGCGACTCGAGCACTACCGACCGGCGTTCGAAGCCGGTATGGCCGAGCAGCGCGCCGAGGTCGAGGCCATCGCCACCGACCCCCACGCCCCGACGGTCGAGAACACCCTGATCGCACTCGAGCGGTCCGGGCAGCTGCTGGCCCGCGTCAGCCACGTGTTCTTCACGCTGTCGTCGGCCGACTCGACCCCGGAGCTGCACGACCTCGAGGCCGAGATCTCACCGCTCCTCGCCGCCCACCGCGACGCGATCACGCTCGACGCACGCCTGTACGCCCGGGTGCAGGAGGTGCTCGACGGCGCTTCCGCCGCGGGTCTGGAGGGCGAAGCGCTCCGCCTGGTCGAGCGGACCCACGCCGAGATGACCCTGGCGGGCGCCGGGCTCGACGACGCGGGCAAGGAGCGTCTGACCGCGATCAACCAGGAACTCTCGACCCTCACGACGACCTTCGAGCGGAACCTGCTCGAGGACACCAACGACTCCGCCGTGCACGTGACGAGCGAGGACGAGCTCGAGGGGCTCGACGACGGCGCGAAGTCCGCCGCTGCCGGAGCCGCCGCCGACCGTGGCCTGGACGGCTGGCTCATCACGCTGCCGCTGTACACCGGACACCCGTGGCTGTCGTCGCTGGCGAACCGTGCCCTGCGCGAGCGGATCATGCGGGCCTCACTCGCCCGCGGTCGTCGGGGCAACCAGTACGACAACCGCGACGTGCTGCTCCGGATCGTCCGGCTCCGTGCCGAACGCGCCGAGCTGCTCGGGTTCCCGAACCACGCCGCCGTCGTCACCGCCGACGAGACCGCCAAGACCCCCGAAGCCGTCGACGGCCTGCTGTCCTCGCTCGTCGGTGCCGCCGCCCGGAACGCCGATGACGAACGGGCCGTCCGTTCCCGCACGGTCGGCTTCGACGTCGAGTCGTGGGACTGGGCGTACGCGACCGAGATCCTGCGCGGGGAGCAGTTCGCCGCGGACAGCACCGCACTCCGCCCGTACTTCGAGGCGGACCGGGTCCTGCACGACGGGGTCTTCCACGCCGCCGGCGCCCTGTACGGCCTGACCTTCACGGAGCGCCCGGACCTGCACGGCTACAACGACGAGGTCCGGGTCTTCGAGGTCACCGGCGACGACGACGAGCCCGTCGGCCTGTACCTGCTCGACCTGTACACACGCGACGGCAAGCGCGGCGGCGCGTGGATGAACCCGGTCGTCGAGCAGTCCGAGCTCCTCGGCACCCTGCCCGTCGTGGTGAACAACCTCAACGTCGCGAAGCCCGCTGCCGGCTCCCCCACGCTGCTCATCCAGGACGAGGTGCAGACGCTCTTCCACGAGTTCGGGCACGCCCTGCACGGCCTCATCGCCCGCACCACCTACCCGCGGTTCTCCGGCACCAACGTCGAGCGGGACTTCGTCGAGTTCCCGAGCCAGGTGAACGAGATGTGGGTGTCGTGGCCGTCGGTGCTGGCGAACTACGCGAAGCACCACGAGACCGGGGCTCCCCTGCCGCCCGAGCTGGTCCTGGGGCTCAGCGAGTCCGAGGGGTTCAACGAGGGATTCGGCACGACCGAGTACCTGGCCGCCGCACTGCTCGACCAGGCGTGGCACCGACTGTCGGCTGCCGAGGCGGCCGCGGTGACGGACGTCGAGGCGTTCGAGCGGGACGCCTTGGCAGCCGCCGGCATCGCCGTCGAGGCCGTGCCACCGCGGTACTCCTCGACGTACTTCGCCCACACGTTCTCGGGTGGGTACGACGCCGGCTACTACGGGTACATCTGGTCCGAGGTGCTCGACGCCGACACGGTGGAGTGGTTCCGCGACAACGGCGGGCTGGACCGTGCGGCCGGTCGACGCTTCGCGGAACGGCTGCTCGGGGTCGGCGGCGCGAAGGACCCGCTCGAGGCGTACCGGGACTTCCGCGGCCGCGACGCCGAGGTCGGCCCGCTGCTGCGGCGCCGCGGGCTCGAGTAGGGCGCTGCGGGACCGGGCGCTTCCGGGCGTACCGCCACGAATCGGGCGTACCCGGTCGGAACTCCCGACCAGGTACGCCCGATCTCGCTTTCCATCGCACCCGTCGTGGGAAGCACCAGACGTCGATCCGCGGGCCGCGCCGACCGCCAGAGCACGACGAAGCCCCGCACCGATCCGGTGCGGGGCTTCGTTGCGAACGGAGCGCTACGCCGACTTCTCGACGCGCTTGGCCCGGGGCCGCGGCACGATCGTCGGGGCGGCGTTCTCGAGCACGGACTCGCGGGTGATGACCACGCGGGCGACGTCGTCGTCGGACGGGACGTCGAACATCACCGGGCCGAGGACCTCTTCGAGGATCGCGCGGAGCCCGCGGGCACCCGTCTGGCGCAGCACCGCGAGGTCCGCGATGGCCTCGAGCGCGCCCTGGTCGAACTCGAGCTCGACGCCGTCGATCTGGAACATCCGCTGGTACTGCTTGACCAGCGCGTTCTTCGGCTCGGTCAGGATCTGCATGAGCGCCGCCTGGTCGAGCTGCGACACCGTGGTGACGACGGGCAGACGACCGATGAACTCGGGGATCAGGCCGAACTTGTGCAGGTCTTCCGGCAGGACCTCGGAGTACAGGTCCTGGTGGTCGGTCGCACTGTGCAGGGGCGCTCCGAAGCCGATCCCGCGCTTGCCGACGCGCGAGGACACGATGTCCTCGAGCCCGGCGAAGGCACCGGCCACGATGAACAGCACGTTCGTCGTGTCGATCTGGATGAACTCCTGGTGCGGGTGCTTGCGACCGCCCTGCGGCGGGACCGAGGCGACCGTCCCCTCGAGGATCTTGAGCAGCGCCTGCTGCACGCCTTCGCCCGAGACGTCGCGGGTGATCGACGGGTTCTCGGCCTTGCGGGCGATCTTGTCGACCTCGTCGATGTAGATGATGCCGGTCTCGGCACGCTTCACGTCGTAGTCGGCGGCCTGGATCAGCTTGAGGAGGATGTTCTCGACGTCTTCACCGACGTAGCCGGCCTCGGTCAGGGCGGTGGCGTCGGCGACGGCGAACGGCACGTTGAGGCGCTTGGCCAGGGTCTGCGCCAGGTACGTCTTGCCACAGCCGGTCGGGCCGATGAGCAGGATGTTCGACTTGGCGATCTCGATGTCGTCGCGGTCTTCGGCGGCGGTGATCTGCCCCTGCGCGCGGATGCGCTTGTAGTGGTTGTAGACGGCCACGGCGAGGGCGCGCTTCGCCGGGTCCTGCCCGATGACGTACTCCTGCAGGAAGTCGAAGATCTCCCGCGGCTTGGGCAGTTCGAAGTCCCCGCTCGAGGTGTCCTCGCCGGCTTCGGCCAGACGTTCCTCGATGATCTCGTTGCAGAGCTCGACGCACTCGTCGCAGATGTAGACGCCCGGTCCGGCGATGAGCTGCTGGACCTGCTTCTGGCTCTTGCCGCAGAACGAGCACTTGAGGAGATCGCCGCTCTCTCCGATGCGTGCCATTCCCGTGCCTCCCTGATTGGACATGCCGGCCGCGCTGTCGCACCACCGCTGGTGCACCGCTGCTGGTGGGCACCTCGTCGTGGACACGAGCCTAACCGCAACCGGTGACACCGACCGCGATGCCCCTCCGCAATCGCGCAGCGCGTTCGCCCAGGGCGTTCGAGCCTGCTACGGTGATCCGGACTTCTCTACAACTTGTAGAACAACACGCGCAGAACCACCCCGGAAGGAACCCCATGCAGAAGCGTCTCGCCGCCGGCGGCGCCGTCACCCTCGGCGTCGCAGCCGTCATCGTCCTCGGCAGTGCCACGGCGGCCAGCGCGCACGTGTCCGCGACGGCCACGTCGACCGCCGCGAACTCGTACACCACGGCGACCTTCTCGGTCCCGCACGGCTGCGACGGCTCCCCCACCACGAAGATCGAGTTCCAGGTGCCGGAGTCCGTCATCGAGGTCACGCCCACCGTGAACCCGAACTGGAAGATCACGAAGGCGACCGAGCCCTACACCGACCCGTCGGCCTCGGCTTCGGCCTCCGACGAGGACCACGCCGAGACGGCCGCCGAGCGCGTCACGAGCGTCACGTACACCGCGAAGACCCCGCTGCCCGCCGACGAGCGCGACACCTTCGCGCTCTCGTTCTCGCTGCCGGACGGCAAGGCCGGCGACCTGGTCGAGTTCCCCGCGATCCAGACCTGCGAGAAGGGCAGCGTCGAGTGGAACCAGGAGCAGCAGGCCGGCGAAGCCGAGCCCGAGCACCCGGCGCCCTCGATCACCCTGACCGCCGCCGAGCCGACGGACGACGACGGCGACCCGATCGCCGCGACCCCGACGACCGAGGCTGCCAGCACGACCGCCTCGAGCGACCCCGACCTGATCGGTCGCTTCCTCGGCCTCGGCGGCCTGGTGCTCGGCGCCGTCGCCCTGGTCGTCGCCGTCGCCGGCACGCGTCGTCGGAGCTCCACCAAGTGACGCAGCGCGGCCCGCGTCGGTCCCGCCAGCGGTCCTCTGCCCGGAGGCTCGTGGCCGGGACCGCCGCGGCCGTCGCGATCGCCGGTGGTGCGGTCCTCGGGCTCGCCGGTCCCGCCAGCGCGCACAACTACCTGATCTCGTCCGACCCGGAGGTCCGCGGCACGCTCACCGAGCTGCCCGAGGACTTCGACATCACCACGAACGACAAGCTGCTCGACATCGGCGGATCGGGGTCGGGCTTCGCGTTCCGCATCGTCGGGCCCGACGGCCGGTACTACGAGGACGGCTGCGTCGACGTCGAGGGGCCATCGATGACCACGGCCGCCGCACTCGGCGACTCCGGCAAGTACACCGTCGAGTGGCAGATCGTCTCCGCCGACGGCCACACCGTGTCCGACGAGTACCCCTTCACGTGGAAGGCACCGTCGGGCTTCACCCCGGCATCGGGCGCGGCGAAACCCCCGACCTGCGCCACCGCGGGTGACGACGACGGCGGATCGGACACCACGACCGGTACGGCCTCGGGGTCGAGCGACTCGGCGGCGTCCGACGCGATCTGGATCGGCGCCGGTGGCATCGTGCTCGTCGGCGTGGTCGTCGCGGTGTTGCTGCTCCTGCGCCGCAAGCCGGCCCCGGAGTCCGACGACACCGACGACTAGCCACAACGCAACGACGAAGGCCCCGCTCCGATCGGTGCGGGGCCTTCGTCGTTCCTGCTGGAGCTACTTGACGAGCGCCGGCAGGTTCTTGCGGCTGGTGAGGACCTGGTCGATCAGGCCGTACTCCACGGCTTCCTGCGCGGACATGATCTTGTCGCGCTCGATGTCGTGGTTGATCTCCGCCGGCGTCTTGTTGGAGTGCTTCGACAGCGTCTCCTCGAGCCAGGTGCGCATGCGGAGGATCTCCGCCGCCTGGATCTCGATGTCGGACGCCTGACCGCCACCCTGCTGGGTCGCGGGCTGGTGGATCAGCACACGGGCGTTCGGCAGCGCGAGGCGCTTGCCGGGGGTGCCACCGGCGAGCAGCACCGACGCAGCCGAGGCAGCCTGGCCGAGGCAGACCGTCTGGATCTGCGGACGGATGTACTGCATCGTGTCGTAGATCGCCGTCATCGCGGTGAACGAGCCACCGGGCGAGTTGATGTACATCACGATGTCGCGGTCGGGGTCCATCGACTCGAGCACGAGCAGCTGGGCCATGACGTCGTCAGCCGACGCGTCGTCGACCTGCACGCCGAGGAACACGATGCGGTCCTCGAAGAGCTTGGCGTACGGGTCCTGGCGCTTGTAGCCGTAGGCCGTGCGCTCTTCGAAGCTCGGCAGGATGTACCGATTGGACGGAGCCGGGACGTTCTGCGCGCCACCGAGCATGGGGAGATGCATTCTCGTTTCCTTTTCTTCGGTGGTGATCAGGACTGGGCGTCGGGCTCGGCTGCGCTGGTGGGCGTCTCGCCGTCGCCGACGGTGCCACCACCGCCGATGACCTCGGCGCTCGAGGCGCGGAGGTGGTCGACGAAGCCGTACTCGAGCGCTTCCTGGGCCGTGAACCAGTTGTCGCGGTCGTTGTCCTTGAGGATCTGCTCGACCGACTTGCCGGTCTGCTCGGCCGTGAGCTCCGCCATGCGCTGCTTCATGTCGAGGATGACCTTGGCCTGCGTCTGGATGTCGGCAGCGGTGCCGCCGAAGCCACCGGACGGCTGGTGGAGCAGCACGCGCGCGTTCGGCGTGATGTAGCGCTTGCCGGGCGTGCCGGAGGACAGCAGGAACTGTCCCATCGACGCGGCGAGGCCGATGCCCACGGTGACGATGTCGTTCGGGACGAACTGCATCGTGTCGTAGATCGCCATGCCAGCGGTGATCGAACCACCGGGCGAGTTGATGTAGAGGTAGATGTCCTTCTCAGGGTCCTCGGCGGCGAGCAGCAGCAGCTTGGCTGCGATCTCGTTCGAGTTGTCGTCGCGGACCTCGGAGCCGAGCCACACGATCCGGTCTCTCAGAAGGCGGTCAAAAACACTGGGGTTCAGTGTTGCTTCGGCCATGGAAAAGCTCCCGTTCAGTTGTCGCTTGTTGTCGAACTTATCGGGTGCAACGCACCAGTTCTCGTCTGTTCGCCGACAGCAATGCGGTGGTGCGGAAATACGGACGGGAGGCGCGGTGCCAGCTGGCACCGCGCCTCCCGTCTGTCGTACTGGTGGCGTCGAGATCGTTACTCGGCGTCCCCTGCCGGCTCCTGCGCGACGCCCGCCGTGAAGGCGGACAGGTCGACGGCGTCGCCGTTGGTGTCCTTGACGGTCACCTTGGACAGGACGGTCGCGACCGCCTTCGAGCGGGCGACCTCGCCGACCATGCCGGGGATCTGGCCGTTCTGGTCGATGACCTTGATGAACTCGGCCGGCTCCATGCCGTACTGCGCGGCGGCCTGGATGAGGTACTGGGTCAGTTCCTCCTGCGAGACCTGGATCTCTTCCTTCTCGGCGATCGCGTCGAGGAGGATCTGCGAGCGGAAGGCGGTCTCGCTGGACTCGGAGACCTCCTTGCGGTGCTCCTCGTCCTCGAGGCGGTTCTCCTGCTCGAGGTGACGGTGCACCTCGTCGGCGATGAGCTGCTCCGAGATCGGGATGTTGACGTCCTCGGTGAGCTTCTCGACGAGCTTGTCGCGAGCCGCGGCGCCCTGACCGAAGGTCTTGGACTTCGCGATCTGCTCCTTCAGGTCCGCCTTGAGCTCGTCGATGGTGTCGAACTGGCTGGCGATCTGGGCGAACTCGTCGTCGGCCTCGGGGAGCTCGCGCTCCTTGACGGCGGTGACGGTGACGGCGATCTGGGCGGTCTCGCCCTCGCGGTCGCCACCGACGAGCTTCGACTCGAAGTTCGTCGACTCGCCGGCGGTCAGGGACTCGAGCGCCTCGTCGATGCCCTCGAGCAGGTCGCCGGAGCCGATCTCGTAGGAGACGCCGGTGGCCGAGTCGACCTCGTCGTCGCCGATGCTGGCGGTGAGGTCGATCTGCGCGAAGTCGCCGGTCTTCGCCGGACGGTCCACCGTCACGAGCGTGCCGAAGCGGGTGCGCAGGTTCTGCAGCTCCTCTTCGATCTCGTCGTCCGACACCTCGACGGCGTCGACGGTGAGCTCGTACGAGGAGTAGTCCGGCAGGTCGAACTCGGGGCGGACGTCGACCTCGAAGGTGAGGACGAGGTCGCCGGTGAAGTCCGCGACGTTCGGCAGCTCGGCGACGTCGGCCTCGGCACGGCCGAGGATGCGCAGCTCCTGCTCTTCGACCGCCTGGCGGTAGAAGTTGTCGATGGCGTCACCGACGGCGTGGTTCAGGACCTCGCCGCGGCCGACACGCTGGTCGACGATCGCGGGCGGGACCTTGCCCTTGCGGAAGCCGGGGATGTTGATCTGCTCGGCGATGTGCTTGTAGGCGTGGTCGATGCTCGGCTTGAGATCGTCCGGCGTCACGTTCACGGTGAGCTTGACGCGGGTGTCGCTCACCTTGTCGACGGTGCTGGTGGCCAAGGGATGTTCTCCTGTTGGTTGACGTTCGTGTGGTCGGTGGTGCTCGGAGGACCTGGTCGGGGCGACAGGATTTGAACCTGCGACCTCCCGCTCCCAAAGCGGGCGCTCTACCAAGCTGAGCTACGCCCCGTTGGTTCGTGCCAGGGATCAGCCGCACACACCGAGGGGCGCATGCGACCCCGGTGAGTCTAGCGGTCCGACGGCGCACTGTTCCCGGGGGTTGCTCAGTCGTCCTCCGCGGCGCGTCGGAGACCCCGCCGCCACCGGATCCCGACGACCACCTGGACCCCCAGGGCGGCCACCGCGAGCAGCAGCCCGACGACGATCCGCCAGACGTGCAGCAGTGCGTGCGCGGGCTGCGACTGCGGGTCGCCGAACAGGTCGGGGCGCAGGGACAGGACCGCGGCGGCGAGGAGCACCAGCACGTACGAGACCACCCGCGACCGGCGGATCGTGCGTTCGGCGCCGGCGTCCGGCTTCGGGATGACGCGCGTCGGCATGTCGGTGCTCGTTCGTCCGCTACGATGGTCGGGCTGCGCCTGGTGCGCAGGCGCGGGGATGTAGCTCAATGGTAGAGCCCCAGTCTTCCAAACTGGCTACGCGGGTTCGATTCCCGTCATCCCCTCTCTTCGTCCCCTTCCTGCCGTCGCCGCACGGTGCGGTGTTGTTCGGCCCGTGCGCGGTGGGTCGTTCTGTGCGATGTCGTTCCGGCACACCGAGCGATCAACTCCGCACGGTGTGGACACGTGCGCACCGTGCATCTCGCCACCATCCAGAACCCGCCAGACCACAAGCCAGCGCGCGCCACGTACCCGTCGTCGGGTACCGATCATCACGTGGGTGGGCATCGTGGGAACAGCATCGTACGGCCGCGGCGTCGAGCGCGCCGGGCCGGGGTTCGTTCTCGGTGGATGACGGTTCCGGTTCACGATCCCCGAGGTCAGCGAACCGGAACCGTCAAGGGCGAGGAAGAACTGGGGCCTCCCCCGGAACAGCGGGACCCGGACGGCGGACGCGCCCCGCGCCTCCAGGCCGGAGCCGGGGAGCACGGGGCGCGAGCCGCCGTCAGGACGGACGCGTCAGCGGTACGACGCGTCCTGTCCGTACAGCACCTTGGTGAAGGAGGAGACGTACGCGGACTCGTCGCCTCCCGGCAGGTTGTACGTCATGAAGACGCCGTACCCGTCGGCCTTCGTGCGCTGTGCGAGCGACACCGCGGTGGCCTGCGGGGTGTTCTGGATGTCGACCGCGGCGGCGGACAGCTTCGACTTCGGCAGGCCCGGGATCGTCGGCGCCGTGTAGGTGCCGTAGTACGGGTTCCAGGCGTAGTCGAGCTGCTTGCCGATCGACGGGCTCGCGGTCTTCAGGGCGTCGGACGACGGGCCGATGTCGTAGAACGAGATGATCTTGCCCGGCATGTCCGCACGCAGGGCGCTGATGAGCCAGCCGATGGACTGCTGGTTCGGCTGCGGGGTGCCGTTCACGCCGTAGTCCGAGTACTCGTCGTCCAGGTCGACGCCGTCGAGTCCGTACTTCTTCACCGTCGCCGAGACCTGCGCCGCGAAGTCCCGTGCCGCGGCCTTCGTCGGGAAGTTCGCCAGTCCGGCGCCCTGGTGGTTGCCGAGCACCGACAGCGTCACCTTGATGCCCTTGGCCTGCAGCGGGCGGATCTGCGTGGCGGCCTGGTCGAGGGTCCGCTGCACGTTCTCGTTGTTGTACAGGACCGCCTTGCCGTCCTCGTAGTTGATGTTCGCGGCGAAGATGATCGCCACGTCGAACGCGTTCGCGCCGTTCTCCAGCGTGTACCGGCCGACGTTGGCGAGCTCGTCGTTGTTCACCTCGACGTAGGCGATGCTCGTCGGCCCCGACTTGGTGGGCGCAGCGTGGTGCCCGTGACCGTGGCCGCCGCCGTGGGACGCACCGTGGCCGTGCCCGTGGCTCGATCCGGACGAGGAGGGCGCCGCGGACGCTGCGGCGGGCACCAGTGGCGCCGCGAGCATGGCGACCAGTGCGGTCGCGATGCTGAACTTGGTGGACTGCTTCATGACACTCCTCAGCGAGTGACGAACCGGTCGGCGGTCGCCGACCGGGGGCCGCCGCCGGGACACCCGAAGTCCCGGCGGCGGAGTCTCAGGCGCGCGTGCGCGGGAACCGGAAGGTGCGGACCTCGTAGGCGTCGACGGCGAACGAGGAAGCGTCGACCGCCGCGCCCGAGGCCAGCGGCTCTTCGAGCAGCGTCACCTCGGCAGCCGGCCCGAACGCAGCCCCGTCGGCCTCGGACACCGCGATGCCCCCGGTCCCCCGCTGCCCGGACGGCTCGTAGACGCGCACGACCAGGTCACCGGACCGGTCGTCGGCGAGCTTGACGCTCGACAGCACGACGTCGCCGGAGACCTGCACCAGCGGGTCGAAGCCGTGCGCCCCGGTGATCGTCCGCGCGCCCGCGTTCATCCGCACGCCGGCCGACGTGGCGCCGAGCTGGTCGGTGCCGATGACGATGCCGTAGCGGTGCGTCTGCACGCCCTGGTCGGTCTCGGGGTCCGGGAACCGGGGTGCTCGCAGCAGCGACAGCCGCACGGTGGTGGTGACGTGCCCGTCGACGGCGTCGCGCGTGGTGTCGAAGCCGTGGATCGAGTCGTTCACGAGCGCGACCCCGAAGCCCGGTTCGGACACGAGCACGTAGCGGTGCATCGAGGTCTCGAACTTGGCGGCCTCCCACGAGGTGTTCGTGTGCGTCACCCGCTTCTGCGCGCCGAACTGCGTCTCGGCGACGGTGTGCTCGGCGCGGACGTCGAGCGGGAACGCCACCTTGAGGAACTTCTCGGTCTCGTGCCAGTCGGTCACCTGATCGAACTCCAGGGTGCGCGACCCCGGCGCCAGGACGATCTCCTGCGTCACCGTCGAGTCGCCGAACGCCCGGGACACGACGACCCGTGCGACCCCGGACTCGTCGACCGACGCGGTCAGCCCGGTGGTCGCCACGAGGTCCTCGACGCGGTTGCGGTAGTACCGGTCGACGTCCCATGCGTCCCACATGTTCGGGAAGTCCTGGTGCAGCTGCAGCAGGTTCGCCGCCTGGCCGGCCGCGATCGCCTCGCGTCCGCTCGCCAGGTCGACGGCGCTCGTCACGAGCCCCTGCGCGTCGACGACGACCCGCACCAGCTCGTTCGCCAGCACGTACCCGCCGTCCTGCTCGGTCAGGGACACGGCGGTCGCCGCCGTCACGTCGGTCGCCACGACCGCGCCCTGCGCCGGCGCACCGGCCTGGAGGAACGGGGCCGGGTTCACGACGACGGCCGCGTCCCCGGCGCCGGCGAGCGCCGAGAGCGCCCGGTCGATGATCGCGGTCAGCGCCGCGGCCGTCTCGGCGTAGCGCTCGACCGCTTCGCGGTGCACCCATGCGATCGAGGTGCCCGGCAGGATGTCGTGGAACTGCTGGAGCAGGACCTGCTGCCACAGGGCGTCGAGCTCGTCGTACGGGTAGGCGAAGTCGGTGCGGGCGGCGGCGGTCGCGGCCCAGAGCTCGGCCTCGATGAGCAGCTGCTCGCACCGGCGGTTGCCCTGCTTCGTGCCGTGCTGGCTGGTCAGAGTGGCGCGGTGTAGCTCGAGGTACAGCTCCCCCACCCACACGGGCGGGTCGGGCAGCTCGGACTTCGCCCGGTCGAAGAACGTGTCGGGGTGCTCCCAACGGACCTTCGCGCTGCCCTCGAGGTCGGCCAACCGTGCTGCGGTGCCGGTCATCTCGCGGGTGGTACCACCGCCGCCGTCGCCCCAGCCGACGGGGGCGATCGAGCCGGTGGCGAGCCGGTTCTCACGGAACTGGCGGGAGGCCTTGGCGACCTCGCTGCCGGACAACCGCGAGTTGTAGGTGTCCATCGACGGGAAGTGCGAGAACACCCGTGACCCGTCGATGCCCTCCCACAGGAACGTGTGGTGCGGGAACTTGTTCACCTGGTTCCACGAGATCTTCTGCGTGAAGAACCACTCGAAGCCCGCGCGGCGCATGAGCTGCGGCAGCGCCGGCGAGTACCCGAAGCTGTCCGGCAGCCAGACGCCCTTGGGCCGGATGCCGAACTCGCGCTCGAAGAACCGCTGGCCCTGCGAGAACTGCCGGACGATGCTCTCGCCGGTCGGCATCACGGTGTCGGACTCGACCCACATGCCGCCGATCGGCAGGAACCGGCCGGCCTCGACCGCAGCCTTGACGCGGGCGTAGACCTCGGGGCGGTGCTCCTTGATCCACGCGTACTGCTGCGCGCTCGACATGCCGTACAGGAAGTCGTCGGTCTGGTCGATGAGCTCGGTCATGGTCGACGTGGTGCGGGCGACCTTGCGGATGGTCTCGCGCACGGGCCAGAGCCAGGCGGAGTCGATGTGGGCGTGCCCGATGGCCGAGATGGTGTGCGCCGAGGCCTCGGCGGGAGCGGCGAGCACGTCGGCGAGCGCCGCGCGGGCGTCGGACGCGGTCTCCGGGATGTGCTGCAGGTCGAGCGCGTCGAGGGCGTCGTCGAGGGCCTGCAGGATCCGCATGCGTCGGGGCCCGGCGGGCAGCTCGGCCTGCAGTTCGAGCAGGACGTCGATGTCGAGGGCGAGTTCGTGCACCTCGGACTCGAAGACGGCGAGCTCCATCCGGCGGGTGGCGTAGAGGCGCTTCGAGGACGAGGTCTGCACGTCGCCCTCCTGCGTCGGCAGGAAGGGGTGGTAGTCGAGCAGGACGGGGTTCGACGCGGCCTCGACGAACAGTTCGACGGTCTCGCCGCCCTCGGCCCGCTCGGTGACCAGGACCCACTGGTTGCGTGGGTTGATCGACTTCACGGGGGTGCCGTCGGCCAGGTACACGAGCCCCTCGCACTGGAACCCGGGCATGTTCTTGTCGAAGCCGAGGTCGATCACGGCCTCCACCCGGCGCCCGGCCCACTCGGTCGGCACGGTCCCGGTCAGCCGGAACCACGTCGTGCCCCAGGCCGCGCCCCACGGGGTGCCGACCTCGTAGGGCTCGAACGTGAGCGCGAGTCCCTCGGCGGGGGCGATCGGCTCACCGGGGAGCTCGTGCCAGGCAACGTCGAGCGGCGTCGCCGTGGCGTGCACCGCGGGGGTGATCCGCTCGTCGAGCACCCGTCGGGCGCGTCCGGTGGTGAGGGGGATGTCGTCGTGCATGGGGCCTTCCGGGGTCAGGGCGTGGTCGCGGGGTGGGCGACGCGGACGGTGGTGGTGTCGAGGTCGGACGGCACGTCGACGCAGCGGTCGATGCCACGGTCGGCCAGCAGTGCCGTGTCGGACAGTCGGGAGCGCAGGACGACCTGGGGGCCACGGCCGTCCGGCGCGGCCTCGGCCAGCGCGAGCCAGGCGGCGGCGAACCGCCCGCCGGGGGCGCAGTCGGCGCGGGTGCCGCGGCGGTCGGTGCCGTCGGTCAGCACGTCGTCGAGGACGAGTGCGGTGGCCGGCGGCGCTGCGGGGGCGTCGCGGGTGCGCTCGGCACGGGCGAGGGCGGCGAACGCCTCGCCAGCGGGCTTCAGCCGTCCGTCGTTCGTGAACAGCCCGAGGTCGTACTCGAGCTCGGGGAAGTCGGCGAGGGACCGCGCGACGTCGTGGGAGCACCACCACGTCACCCCGAGCACGTGCTGCGCGTCGAGGACGTGCCGGATGGTCTGCTCGGTGAACGCGGCGGCGTCGGCGGGGTCGACGACGTTGGTGGGGGCGCCGACCTCCTGCAGCCAGTTCGGCCGGGCGGCGTCGCGGTTCCAGGCCGCGGCGAGCTGGAGCAGGTACTCCCCGTGCCGCACCGACCCGGGCCCGAGGGCGCCGTGCAGGGCCGCCGAGCCGTTGAACACCCACGAGTGCGTGACCGTTGCGTCGCCGTGGTCCGCCGCGTGCTCGGGGCCGAAGGGCTGGGCGTCGTCGTACCAGGCCGCGTCGTACTGCGCGACGGTGACCAGGGGCCCGGGACGCGACCCGGTGGCGGACGGGACCGACGAGGCGGCGCCGAGCCGCGCCTCCAGACCAGATCCCAGCCCCGCTCGCGCCGCCGCGACCATCGCCGCCGCCCACGCGTGCCCCTGCTCCGCCGAGACGGCGTGCGGCGCGGGGTGCGGCGCGTGCGCGAACTGGTTGACCTCGTTGCCGATGGTGATGCCGAGCAGGTTCGGCTTGTCGGCGACCGCTCCGGCGAGCGCCCGGACGTACGCGGCGGTCGAGGCGACCACGTCCGGGTCGGTGAACATGTTGCGGCGGTGCCAGCTGTCCAGCCACGACGGCACGAAGTCGAAGCTCGACAGGTGCCCCTGCAGGGCGTCCACGTTGACGTCGAGCCCGAACGAGCCGGCGAGGTCGACGACCGTCGCGACGTCGTCGAGGGCCTGCTGCCGGATGAGGGTCCGGTTGGGCTGGACGACCGGCCAGAGCGGGAAGATCCGCACGTGGTCGGCGCCGAGCGACGCGATGGCCTCGAGGTCCCTGGCGGTGTCCGACGGCGAGAAGTCCAGCCACGAGTGGAACCAGCCGACCGCGGGCGTGTAGTTGACCCCGAACCGCATCAGCCCTTCACACCGCCCTCTTCGACGCCCTTGAAGAAGAAGCGCTGCAGGACGGCGAAGATCACGGCGATCGGGATGAACGCGATCATGGTGCCGGCCGCGATCATCCGCTGGTCGGTGGCGAACGTGCCCTGCAGGTACTGCAACCCGACGGTCAGGGTGAGGTTCTCGGGCGACTGCAGCACGATGAGCGGCCACAGGAAGTCGTCCCACGCCCCGATGAACGAGAAGATCGCGATGACGGCGATCGTCCCCTGCACGGCGGGCAGCGAGATGTAGCGCAGCCGCTGCAGGGCGTTCGCACCGTCCATCACCGCGGCCTGGTCGATCTCCTCGGGGATCTGCCGGAACGCGTTGAACATCAGCAGGACGTTGAGCGCCGCGATCATGCCGGGCAGGGCGACGCCGACCAGGTTGTCGGCGAGGCCGAGGTCCTTCACGGTGACGAACTGCGAGATGATCGTCGCTTCGCCGGGCAGCACCAGGGTGCCGAGGAACAGGCCGAGCACGAGCTTCCGGTGCCACCACTGCAGACGGGCGAGGGCGAAGCCGGCCAGGGTCGCGAACACGATGTTGCCGAGCACGTCGATCGCGGCGACGAGCAGCGAGTTGCCGATGTACCGCCACACCGGGATCGCGGCGGCGACCTTCAGGTAGTTCTCGATGGTCGGTTCGGACGGGATGAACGACGGGTTCGCCGTGTAGATGTCCTCACCGGCGCCCTTGAGCGACGTGGACAGCTGCCACAGGAACGGGCCGATCGTGATGAAGAGCACCACGATGAGCAGGACGTAGCGGACGACCTTCTCGCGGGTGGACATGACGCCCCAGACCGCGCGGCGCCGCTTGCGTCCGTCGCGTCCGCCTCGTCCGTTCTGCCTGGAGGCCCGTCCAGCGCCCGTCGCGCCGGTCACGTCCGGCGTCGGGCTGGCGGCGCCCTGCGCGCCGCCGATGACGGGTTCGGTCGTGCTGGTCGTGTTCGTCACTTGTCCGCCTTGCTGTTCATCCGGGCGAGGGCGAGCATCGGCACGAGCGTCACGACGAAGAGCAGGAGGCTCAGTGCGGACGCGTAGCCGAGGTTGCCGGTGAAGCCGCGGGCGTACTGCTGGATGAGCATGACGAGCGAGTTGTCCTGCCCGCCGGGTCCGCCGGTGCCGTTGGTGAGGATGTAGAGCTCGCTGAACACCCGGAGCGCGGAGACGCACACCAGGATCCCGACGAGCGTCATGGTGCCGCGGACCCCGGGCATCGTGACCGACCAGAAACGTCGGACCGCGCCGGCGCCGTCGAGGGCGGCGGCTTCGTGCAGGTCCTTGCCGACGTTCCCGAGGGCGGCCAGGAAGATGATCATGTAGTAGCCGAGCCCCTTCCACACCGTCAGGCTGATGGCGCTGAGGAGCAGCAGCCACCGGTCGGTCAGGAACGGGACGCTGCCCTGCACGACGCCGAGGGCCTGCGCCATCTCGTTGATGACACCGCGGTCGTCGAGGATCCACGTCCAGATGAGCCCGACGACCACCGCGGACGCGATGACCGGCGTGTAGAACGCGGTGCGGAAGAACGCGATCCCGGGCAGCTTCTGCTGCACGAGCACCGCGATGAGGAGCGGAAGGACCGTCAGCAGCGGCAGGCACACCGCCATGTAGATGACGCTGTTGAGCAGCGCCTCCCACACCTGCGGGTCGGCGAGCAGGGTCTCGAAGTTCTTGACCCCCACCCACTGGCTGACGCCGCCGAGCGGGCTGGCGTTCGTGAACGACAACCGGACCGTGTTGATCGATGGCCACAGGCTGAACGCGACGAGCCAGATCAGTGCCGGCAGGACGAGCAACCAGGGTGTGTACCAGCGGTTGGCGCGCATGGCGATCCTCCCTCTTCTTTCGTCGGGGCCGGATCAGCCGTTGGCCAGCAGGCTGTTCATCTTGGTCTGAGCGGTCTCGAGCGCCTGCTTCGGCGCCACCTGCCCCTTCATCGCGAGCGCGATCTGCTGGTCGAGGAAGTCCGTCATCGCGGAGTTCGCCTCGACCGGGTTGATGACTTTCGCCGACTTCAGGGCCTCGTTCGCCAGGACCCGGGCCTCGCCGTTCACGGTGCCGTCGTCCTTCGAGAAGTACGGGTCGGACTGCGACGACGTGGTGGACGGGAAGATGTTCACCTTGTGGGCGAACGCCTCCTGGTTCTTCGCGTTCGTCATGAACTTCGCGAAGGCCTCGGCGGTGGCGAGGTGCTTCGACTTGCTCGACACCGACAGGCCCTGCACGTAGAGCGGCGGGGTGTCGAGTGCGGGGCTGACGGTGACCTTGCCCTTGAGCGACGGGTTGTTCTTCTCGAAGTCGGCGAGCGAGGTGGCGCCACCGGTCGTCCAGGCGACCTTGGCCTGTGTGAACAGGGTGGAGTTGCCGAGGTAGTCGCTGTTCAGCACGTTGGAGGGCATGTAGCCGTCCTGGTACGCGTCCTTGTAGCGGTCGATCAGGTCGGCGGCCTTCGACGAATCGGCGAAGGTGAACTTCGTGCCGTCGGCGTTGAGCACCTTGACGCCGGCGAGCGTGAAGTCGCCGAGGCCGGGCTTCCGGCTCATCAGGTAGTCGGTCGGGCAGTTGTCGTGCATGGTCTTCGCCTGCGTGAACAGCTCGTCGGTGGTCTTCGGCGGGTTCTTCGCGTCGAGGCCGCACTTGGCGAACATCGTCGAGTTCCAGTAGTTCACGTCGGTGTTGAGGTACCAGGCGTACCCGAACGTGCCGTCCACTCCCTTGTACTCGTACGAGTCCACCGCGCCGGCGACGTACGTGCTGGCGAGCTTCGAGTCGTCCTTCGCGACGTCCTGCAGGAACCCGCGCTTCGCGAGCGGCAGGGCGATGTCCGGCGGCAGGTTGATCACGTCGGGCAGGCTGTTCGACGAGGCCTGGCTGAGCACCTTGTCGGCGTACCCGTCGCCCGGCTGGTCCTGCAGCTTGACCTTGGCGTCCGGGTGGGCTTCCTCGAAGTCCTTGATGACCCCGTTGAGGTACCCCGTGTAGGTGGGCGTGAGTGCCCAGGTCTGCAGGGTGATGGTGCCGCTGATCTCGCCGCCGCCGTTGTCGGCCGCGTTCCCGCCGCTCGAGCAGCCGGTCAGGACGAGCGCCGTGGCGGCGGCCGTCGCGAGCAGCGCGGTGGCGCGGCCCCTCGTCATGCGTGTGGTGGTCCTCATGGCGTCTGACTCCCTCGTCATAACTGAACCGGTTCAGCAGCAGTCACCGAACCCGTGTGTGGCAGCCACTGTGAATGACTAAAGCGCTATAGTCAACCCCGTGGCCACCAAGCGTCGAACGACGATCGCCGACATCGCCGCGCGGGCCGGCGTGTCCATCAGCGCGGTGTCGTTCGCGTTGAACGACCGCCCCGGCGTCTCCGACGAGACCCGTCGCCGCGTGCGCGAGATCGCCCGCGAGCTCGATTGGCAGCCGCACACCGCTGCCCGGGCGCTCGGCGGCGCGAAGGCCGGTTCCATCGGGTTCGTGCTGAACCGCCCGGCCCGGACCCTGGGCACGGAGTCGTTCTTCGGCGACCTGATCTCCGGTATCCAACTCGGCCTCGCCGGCACCCACGTCGGCATGAACCTGCTCGTCGCGCGCGACGCCGAGGAGGAACTCGAGACCTACCGGGACTGGTGGCGGGGCCACCGTGTCGACGGCGTGATCGTGATCGACCCCCGTCGCGACGATGCCCGGCTCGCCCTGCTCGCCGACCTCGGCATGCCCACCGTCGTCGTCGGCTCGCACCCTTCCCCCGACGGCGCCGCCCCCACGGTCTGGATCGACGACTCGGACGCCACCGACACCGTCCTGCGGTACCTGCACGCGCTCGGGCACCGGCGCATCGCCCACGTCGCCGGGCGGCCCGAGTTCGAGCACACCGCGATGCGCATGGACCGGCTGCGCGCCTTCGCCGCAGACGAAGGGCTCGACGACACGGTGTCCGTACCGACCGACTACTCCGCCGAGGCCGGCGCGAGCGCCACCCGGACCCTGCTGTCCCGGAGCGTCCGACCGACCGCGATCGTCTACGACAACGACGTGCTCGCCGTCGCCGGGCTGGGCGTGGCGAGCGAGATGGGCGTCGCGGTGCCCGGGGACGTCTCGATCGTGTCCTTCGACGACTCGGCGATGATCCGGCTCGTCCGCCCCGCGATCACCTCGCTCACCCGCGACACCGTCGAGCTCGGACAGCGTGCGGCGACCCTGCTGCGCGCGCAGATCGACGCCAGCGCCCCGCTCCCCTCACGCCCGGGTCCCTCGCTCACCCTGAGCGTCCGCGAGTCCACCGGCCGCGCCCCCGCCTGACCCGCACCGGACGTCGGCGCCGACGACTCGCTCCCGCCGCCGCCGCGCCCCCACCTGACCCGCTCCCGCTGCCGCCGCGCCCGCCGCAGCTTCCGAAGCGCGGCGCGGCTGCCTGCACCTGGCGCGCACGCACCGCACTGCGCCGACGCGGGACGACGTGGTCTTCTCCGCGCCGTGACGGTTCTGGTTCACGAAACCCGAGGATCGCGAACCAGAACCGTCATCGACGCGGAGCGGAACCTCCTTCTCCCGCGGGCGACGGTCACCGGCGGTTCCTCGGGGGTCGGACCCGCTCGAGGGCACGCCACATGGACGACGTCGTGCTGAAGCCGAAGCGGGTCGCGACGTCGGACGGGCGGTCGCCCCGCGCGAGTGCGCTCCGGACGGCGAGACTGCGGTACCAGCGGCCGAGCTGCGCGGGCGAGCATCCCGTCGCTGCGACGCACCGGCGCTCGAGGGTGCGCTCCGACATGTCGATGTCGGCGAGGAGCGCCCGCACGGATGGTTGACCGGCCGGATCGAACAGGCGGTCGAGGATCCGCGCGAGACCGTTGTCGCCGAGCATCGGGGGCGGGTTGTCGCGGAGCACCGTCGTGACGACGAGCCGGGCGAGGGCCTGCTGCTGCGCGCCGTGCCACCTGCCGCCGTCGAGGTGCCCGACGTGGCGCAGCGCGAGGCCGACGTCGGGCGAGGGAGCGCCGGGCGGGCCGGTCGTCGCGACGGGTGGGAGCGCGAGGACCTCGTCGGCGAGCGGGCCGAGCGTTGCGGTGCCGACGTCGACGATCGCGATGTCGTCTCCGCGCCGGATCCAGACGGAGCGGGACCGCGTCGCCACCCAGACGTGCGTGCCCGTCGGTTCGACGTCGAGCGTCCATGCCTCGTCGTCGGAGCGGACCTCGGTGCCCGGCCCGACCTGGAGCCCGACGGCGTCGATCAGTGCTCGGAGCGCATCAGCCATCCGACGAGCGTGATCCACGGGCAGGACGCGCGGACGTGGAGCGGGCAACCTGTGGAAGAGGGGGGATAACCCCACCCGGGGTGGGGAGAGGGCAGGATGGGGGAACGGCTCCGCGATCGCGAGGCTGGATGCATGACCGACACCGACCGCCTCGACCAGGCGCGAACCGTCCCGCTGGACGACGTCACGCCTTCGCCCGACCAGGCCCAGACCGTCCCACTGGGCGAGTCCGTGCCCCCTGGAGCCACCAAGCCGATGCCCCAGTACCCGCGCCAGCACCAGCACGACACCGGGGACACTCAGGGTGCCCGGCAGTCCCCGCCGGCGTCGTGGAGCGCCACCCCGCGCGTCGGGTCCGGCCCGGTCGGCGACCCCGGTTCGGGTCGTGGGTCCGGCATGACCGCTGGACAGTTCTACCGCGACGCGTGGAGGCGCCTGCCGCGGGACTTCGGCTACATGGCACTCACCGCCGTACTGCTCTGCACGCTGTACTTCGCGTTCCCGGCGGCGGTCTTCGGCGGCGGCTTCCGCGACCTGTTCAACCCGTTCGTCCTGCTCATGTTCTTCATCGCGCTGTTCGTGGCGCGGTGGCTCGGACAGTTCGAGAAGCTCCGCATGAGCTGGGCCGACCGACGCCCGATCCGCCCGGTGGACTGGACGCCCCGCTGGCAGCAGAACTGGTGGACCCGCACCGGCTCGGCAGTCGCCAACCCGCACTACTGGCTCTACCTGCTGCACGCCGCGGTCGTCTACCCGCTCGTCGCGGTCGCGACCGTCGGGACCGGTGCACTGCTGCTCGTCGGCTTCGCCTGGCCGATCGTCGTGGGCGGACTGTACTTCGCGAACAACGTCCGGGTCGGCTACTTCACGGACAGCGTCGGGTTCGTGACCGGCGTCGGTGCCCTCGGCCTGCTGTCGATGACCGCTTCGGTCGTGCTCTTCCCGCTCTGGGCCCGCGGGTCCGTCCTCGCGCACTACTGGGTCGACTTCGGCCTGCTGGGTGGCTTCCGGGCCGAGCAGCTCGAGCAGCGCGTCGCCGGCCTGCAGGCCTCCCGTGCCGGTGCCGTCACCGCCGAGGGGCAGGCGCTCCGCCAGATCGAGCGCGACCTGCACGACGGCCCACAGCAGCGGCTGGTGCGACTCCGCATGGACCTGTCCGCCGCCGAGCGCGCCTTCGAGAAGGACCCCGAGAAGGCCAAGCAGCTCATCGGTGAGGCATCCGAGCACGCCCAGGACGCCCTCGACGAACTGCGCGCACTGTCCCGCGGCTTCGCCCCGCCGATCCTGCTCGACCGCGGACTCGTCGCGGCGCTCGAGGCACTGGTCGCCCGCACCCCGATCCCGGTGGGCCTGGACGTCCGGCTGCCCGAGGGCCTGGAGCTCGCCACGGAGATCCAGCGCAACGTGTACTTCACGGTGAGCGAACTCCTGACGAACACGATGAAGCACGCCGGCGCCACCACCGCCGGGGTGTACCTCGGCCTGGTCGTCGACGCCTCGGGTCTCTGGTACCTGACGGTCAGCGTCACCGACGACGGCCGGGGTGGCGCACGACCGCAGCAGGGCCACGGGATCGAGGGCCTGATCGGCCGCATGCGGGCCCTCGACGGCGACCTGGTCGTCTCGAGCCCCGAGGGCGGCCCGACCGAGGCCACCGCCCGGATCCCCCTCGGAGCCCTGAACGGCGTGCCGACGGCGGCGAACCAGCGGTCGTGACCCCACGGGGGCGCCCGCGCTCCCACTAGGCTGGTCGGCATGACAGACGGCCCGGATGCAGCACGCATCCGGGCCGTCGTCGTCGACGACGCCGTCCTGCTGCGCGAGGGCCTGGCCCGCGTGCTCGACGAGGCCGGCATCGACGTCATCGGGCAGTACTCCGACGCCCGGGCCTTCCTGGCGACGCTGCCCGACGGTGCGCCGGACGTCGTGGTGATGGACGTGCGGATGCCGCCGACCTTCACCGACGAAGGGGTCCGCGCCGCCGTCGAGACCCGCCGGATCGCGCCACGGACGGGTGTGCTCCTGCTCTCCCAGTACGTCGAGGCCACCTACGCCGAGGACGTCCTGGCCGCCGGTGCGACCGGCATCGGCTACCTGCTCAAGGACCGTGTCACCCGGCTCGAGGAGATCGACGACGCCGTCCGCCGCATCGCCGCCGGGGGCACCGTGCTCGACCCCGAGGTCGTCACGCAGCTGATGAGCCGCCGCCGCGACCCGCTCGCAGCCCTCACCCCGCGCGAGCGTGACGTGCTCGGGCTGATGGCCGAGGGCCGCACGAACGCCGCGATCGCCCGCGCCCTGGTGATCGGCACCGGCGCCGTCGAGAAGCACGTGTCGAGCATCTTCGGCAAGCTCGCGCTCGAGGACACCGGAGAGGACCACCGCCGTGTCCTCGCCGTCCTCGCCTACCTCGGATGAGCCGAGCCCTGTGATGAACCGGGTCCCCGCGCCCCTGCTGGCCCTCACCGCGATGGTGTCCGTCCAGCTCGGCGCCGCGATCGCGAAGACCCACTTCGACGACGTCGGTGCGGTCGGGGCCGCCACGCTCCGGCTCGTCATCGGTGCCGTCGTCCTCGCCCTGGTGGTCCGTCCCCGCGTCCGGCACTGGACGCGGGCGCAGTGGCTCGGTGCGGTCGGCCTCGGCCTGGCGCTCGGCGGCATGAACGTCTTCATCTACCTGTCGTTCGCGAGCATCCCGATCGGTGTCGCCGTGACGATCGAGTTCCTCGGGCCGCTCGCCCTGTCGCTCGTGCACACCCGGCGCTGGCGCGATGCACTGTGGGCCGTGCTGGCGCTCGCCGGGGTCGTGCTGCTCGGCGTCGGCCCGACCGCCGTGACCGAGGTGGGCGGGGTCGTCTGGGCGGTCCTCGCGGCCGGGTGCTGGGCGGGCTACATCGTGATGAACCGGCACGTCGGCGCCGCGATCCCCGGTGTCGACGGGCTCGTCGTGTCGATGGTGGTCGCGATGCTCGTGTCGCTGCCGTTCGGGCTCCGGTCTGTGGTCGACGGTGTCGTGCGCGAACCGGCGCTCCTGCTCGTCTTCGGTGCCGTCGCCGTGCTGTCCAGCGTGCTGCCGTACGCCCTCGAGATGCTCGCGCTCCGCCGGATGCCGACACGGGTGTTCGGGGTGCTGCAGAGCCTCGGCCCGGCGATCGCCGCCCTGGCAGGCCTGGTGGTGCTGGCCGAGGGGCTGTCGGTGCTCGAGACGGTCGCCCTGGCGTGCGTCACCGCCGCGAGCGTCGGCGTGACGCTGTCGGCGCGTCGCCGACGTGGCGGACCGGTGGGGTGAACGAAGAGGAGGCCCGGATCACGTCCGCCGACGGCGGTGCGTGATCCGGGCCTCCTGAGAAGTCCGTCTACTCGTCGCGCAGGAAGTCTGCGTACGTGGGTTCCGACTGCTCACCCGACAGCAGGGCCGGATCGTTGATCCGACGCTCGACGTAGGCGCTGATGACCTCGGGCGGGGTGAGCACGTGGGCGACCCAGGACGGCACCGCTGCGTTCTTCATGGTGCCTCCTTCGTGAGCACGGGTCCGGACCGAATGCCTCGATCAGTGAGTTACTTGCTGAACCCGTGTTCGCTAAACCATCCTCGGGGTGTGGGCGGAAGTCAACGCAGTGCGTTCTGCGGACTCCGGTTCGCGCTGTCCCGGTCGGCACGGAGCGTGCGGTGCTTCACCGCGGAACGCCACACCCACGCCTCGGCCTGCTGCCCGAACTGCGCCCACTCCACGAGCACGGCGTCGCGGGTCCAGCTCTTCGCGAAGGCCTTCACCCGAACGTGGAAGGTCGGGAACTGGATCCACGCCCAAACCGGCTTCGGGGTGACGGCGTGGCAGACGTCGTCGCCGCGGGCGTCCTCGGACAGGGAGTAGGCGCGCGGACGCTCGACCTCCGGGTGTTCCGGGGGCTGCCACCGGTTCTCGCGACGCCGTCCCACGACGGTATTCGAACGTGTGTTCGAACAGCCGTCAAGTCGACCGCGCCGTCTGGACGACGACCCGGTGCCCGACGGGCGTGTCGCAAGGGGCGCCGAACCGCGGGGAACGTGTTCCGCTGGCGCCGCCCCGGGGCATAGGGTGCGGGCATGCAGAGCAGCACGGGGGTACGGGTGGTGTCGGCGGCCGCGGTGGTGGCGGCGCTGGTGTTCGGAGCGGCCGGACTGGTCGGGACGGTCTGGTTGGCGCCCTGGGACCTGCCCCGCGGGCTGCTCCTCGGCGCCACGGTCGTCGGGGGCATCGCCGCCGCCGTCGTGCTCGTCGCCGCGGTGCGTGCTCGGGACCGCCGGGCGCTCACGTTCGCGGTGTCCGTGCTCGCGTTCGCGCTCGTGTCGCTGGTTCCCGGACTGTTGATCGACGTGTTCCTCGTCGTCGCGCAGGCGGCGCTCGTGGCCTTCGGCGTGGTCACGGTCCGGAGCGAACCGGGTGCGCAGCGGGCCTTCGGCTGGATCGTCACGGTGGCGGCTGCGGCGTGGTTCGTCACCGCGCTGCTGTCGAACACCGTGCTCCTCACGGCACTCCCGCAGGAGTCCCTCGGCGTGGCCCTCGCGGTCCCGGGCCTGCTGCAGACCGTCGCGTACCTGGCCGCCGCGGCGCTCGTCGCCGTGCCGCTGCTGCGCCCGGTGGGCCGCGGCGTCGGCGTGCTGTGGGCCTCGGCCGAGGTGCGCTGACCCGGACTCCCGCCCGCCTCAGCCCGCGCGGGCAGCCAGACGCTCGGAACGCCGTCGTGCCTGCTCCCCGGGGTCCGGCACCGGGGCAGCCTGGATGAGCCGTCGTGTGTACGGGTCCTGCGGCGAGCGCAGGATGGCGTCGCGCGTCCCCTGTTCGGCGACCCGGCCCCCGTGCAGCACGACGACCCGGTCGCACAGCGTGTCGACCACGGCCAGGTCGTGGGTGACGAACAGGCACGCGAACCCGAGGCGCTCCTGCAGCTCGCGGAACACGTCGAGCACGCGGGCCTGCACCGACACGTCGAGTGCGCTCGTCGGCTCGTCGGCGATCAGGAGCGCGGGGTCGAGCGCCACCGCGCGGGCGATCGCGACGCGTTGCCGTTGGCCGCCGGAGAGTTCGTGCGGGTAGCGCTCGGCGTACACGCCGTCGAGACCGACGTCGGCGAGGAGCCGCTCGACCCGTTCCTCGACCTGCACCGCCGGCAGCCGGAGGATCTGGCGGAGCGGCTCGGCGACGGTCTGCCCGACGGTGTACCGGGGGTTGAGCGACCGGAGCGGGTTCTGGAACACCACGCCGACGTGCTGGCGCATCTGCCGTCGGGCGGCTCGTCGTGCGCCGGCGACGTCGGTGCCCTCGATGACCACCGAGCCCGAGGTGATCGGCGCGAGGCCGACCGCGGCCCGGCCGATGGTGGTCTTGCCGCTGCCGGACTCCCCCACCAGGCCGACGATCTCGCCACGGCCGACGGTGAACGACACGTCGTCGACGGCACGGAACCGGCCCCGCAGGGCGCCGCCGTACTCGACCACGAGGTGCCGGACGTCCAGGACGGCGGCCGGGGGCTCCGTGGCGGAGCCGAGCCGGGCCTCCAGACCGGACCCGGTGCCCATGCGCGGGACCGCAGCGAGGAGTTCCCGCGTGTACTCGGCGGACGGTGCGGCGAAGACCGCCTCGGCGGTGCCGGTCTCGACGACGCGGCCGCGGCGCATCACGACCACGCGGTCGGCGAGGTCCGCGACGACACCCATGTCGTGGGTGATGAGCAGGATCGCGGTGCCGGTGCGTTCACGCAGCGCGCGGAGGACGTCGAGCACCTCGGCCTGCACGGTGACGTCGAGGGCGGTCGTCGGCTCGTCCGCGATGAGCAGGTCCGGGCCCGCGGCGAGCGCCATCGCGATCATCACGCGCTGGGCCTGCCCGCCGGAGAGTTCGTGCGGGTACTGGCCCAGGCGGCGTTCGGGTTCGGGGACCTCCACGGCGCGGAGCAGCTCGAGCGAGCGTTCCCGGACGGCGGCGCGGTCGTGCGGGCCGCCGGTGCGTCGGACCGCCTCGGCGAGCTGGAACCCGATGGTGAACACCGGGTTCAGGGCCGCGGACGGGTCCTGGAAGACCATCGACACGCTGCGGCCCCGGACCGACCGGAGGGTGCGCTCGTCGGCGCCGATGACCTCGAGGTCGCCGAGCCGGATGCTCCCCGAGGCACGGGCGCCGTCGGGGGCGATGCCCATCGCGGTCATCGCCGTCATGCTCTTGCCGGAGCCGGACTCCCCCACGACGGCGACGACCTCGCCCCGGGCGACGGTGAACGAGGCGTCGTCGACGGCACGGACGACCTCGCCGTCGACGTCGAAGGTGACGGTGAGGTGCTCGACGGTCAGGACGTCGGTGGTGCCGCTCATGGGGTCTCCGGGGGGTCGGTGTCGTCGCGGGCGGCCTTGAAGGCCTCCCACTCCTCGAGCATCTTGCGGTGGTAGCCCTGCAGCCACTGCATGTAGTCGCGGCCGTTGAGCAGACGTTCGCGGACCTCGGCGTCCACGTCGCCCGTGCCGGTGCGGCCGGCTCCCTCGACGACGGCGAGCCCGCGGCCGATGATGTCGCGCTGCCGGTCGAGGTACTTCCGTTCGCTGGCGAGCCAGGAGCCCCAGACGTCGGCCTCGGCACGGAAGTAGTGGCTGCGCTCGCCGGGGACGATGTGGCGCTTCACGAAGCCGGTGTCGACGAGCCGTCGGGTGGCCATCGACACCGACCCCGAGCTGGCACCGAGCGCTGCCTGCAGGTCGGACGACGACGAGTGCGGTGCGCGGGTCATCATCAGGTAGCCGAGCACCCGGGCGTCGGTGAGGGGCATGCCCGCACCGTCGTTGAGCATCAGGGCGAACTCCTCGACGAACGCCTGGCGCTCCGGTCCGAGCAGCCGGTCGTCGTCGGCGTCGGTGCCGACACCGTCGGTGCCGTCGGTGCCCCGGTCGTCGGTCACGAGGCCAGTCCGGCGGCCACCTCGGGTCGTTCGTCCGGGATCGACCAAGGCTCCTGGGACATGCCGCCACCGCCACGGATCGCCCGCACGGTGCCGTCGTCGTCGCGGGTGTAGGTGATGTCCTCGTCGACGGAGCCGAAGCGGTTGCCGTGGGTCATCCGCAGGGTGTCGGCGTCGACGACCTCGAGCCGGGTGGGTGTGTCCATCGGCTCGGGGCCGGACGGGTCGACCTCGACGAGCCGGTCACCGATCCGGGCGACGTCGGTGACACCCCACGGGTTCGCGAAGCGTCCGGTGAAGGCGGTGGTGTCGACGTCGTCGGGCACCGGGGTCCCCGGGGCGCCGGTGTCGGCCGCGGCGTCGAGCATGGCGATGACCGCGGTGGCGATGACCGTCGCGGGTCCGGCGGCGGCGCTGGTCAGCACGGACACGACGAGCCCGGACGCCGGGTCGAACATCGACTGGGTGATGTGGCCGGGGAACCCGCCGGAGTGGCCGCGGATCTCGCGTCCGCCGATCCGGTCGACGATGAACCCGGCGCCGTAGCCGCGGGCCGCGGGGTCGTCGGTGGCGCTCCAGGCCTTCCGCTGTGCGAGGCGCTTGGAGTGGTCGTCGAGCAGGGTGCCCTGCCCGATCACGTGCTGCGAGAAGTAGCGGACCAGGTCGGACGCGGTGCCGTGGAACCCGGTGGCGGCGGCCATCGCGCGGGTGTCGACGTGGTCGATGCGCTGCCGGTGCCTGGCGGTGTGGAACCCGGTGTACCCGACCACGAAGTCGTCGGCGCGTGCGGGGTCCCAGTCGGGGCCGGTGTTCCGCAGGCCGAGGGGTTCGGTGATCGACTCGCGCACGAAGTCGTTGTACGACTGCCCGGACACCGCGGCGATGACGAGGCCGAGCAGGGAGTAGCCGAGGTTCGAGTAGTTGAACGACGAGCCGGTCGGTACCTTCTGGCCCCGGTCGAGCACGAGCGCCAGGAGTTCCTGCTCGTCGGGGAACGGGCGGAGCAGGGACCAGTAGTCGCCGTCGTGTCCGTCGCGGATGACGCCGGCCCCCATCTCCATCAGCTCGCGCAGGGTGGCGTCGGCGAGCGGGGAGCCACCGTCGACCAGCGCCGGGACGTACGTGCCGACGGTGTCGTCGAGCCGGAGCGACCCGCGCTCGGCGAGCTGCAGCAGGGCCGTCGCGGTGAACGTCTTCGAGTGCGAGGCGATGCGGAACAGGTCGGTGGTGGTCAGGCGGCGCCCGGCCTCGACGTCGGCGTAGCCCCAGGCCTCGTCGAACAGGACCTCGCCGCCGAAGCCGACGGCGACCTGCACGCCGGGCACCCGCAGCTGCCACACCTTGTACGACACCCACTCACGGATGTAGGGCAGGGTCTTCCGGTAGGCGGAGAGGGTGTCGGTCACGGTGGTCCTTTCGAGGGGCGGTGGTTCGAGTCTGGCGCGTCGATCGCTGCGGCGTCCGCCGCGACGCACGTCAGCGCCGACGTGGGTCGAGCGCGGCGCGCAGCGTGTCGCCGAGCGCGATGACGGCGAGCACGGTCACGGCGAGGAACGCCGCCGGCGCGATGAGCATGTGCGGGGCCCGGAGGAACTGCGACGTCGCCGCGGACAGCTGCAGCCCCCACGAGATCGCCGGACGCTCCAGCCCGATGCCGAGGTAGGTCAGCGACGACTCGGACACGATGACCCCGCCGACGGTGATGGTGGCGAGCACGAGCAGCGGCGAGATCGACGACGGCAGCACGTACCGGGTGGTGATCCGCCACGTCGACAGCCCCATCGTCCGGGCGGCGAGCACGAACTCGGCGCCCCGGACGCTGCGGACGCTCGACCGCACGAGCCGCGCCATCGTCGGCCACCCGAACAGGGCGAGCACGAGCGACACGGTGAGCACCGACCGCTCCCCCACGCTGTTCAGCACGACGACGGCGCCGAGCAGGAACGGGAACCCGAGGAACACGTCGGTGAGCCGGGCGAGGACGGCGTCGACCCACCCGCCGACCATGCCCGCGACGGTCCCGACGACGACCGCGACCATGCCGGCGAGCAGGGTCGTGAGCACCGCGACGGCGATCGACGACCGGGTGCCCCAGATGACGTTCGCGTACACGTCGCAGCCCTGCAGGTCGAAGCCGAACGGGTGCCCGGCGGTCGCTGACGCCCCGCTCCGGCCGAGGTCGCACACCCGCGGGTCGCCGTGGCCGAACAGTCCGGCGAACAGCTGCGGGAACGCCGCGATGAGCAGGACCACCACGAGCACCGACGCGGGCACCCAGAACCCCGGCGTCCGTGCGGCGGCGAGCAGTGGCCGACGCCGGACCCCGACGACGGGTTCGACGGTGGCGCCGAGGGCTTCGGTGGTCATCGGGAGGCTCCTGTCCGGACGCGCGGGTCGAGGGCGGCGTGCAGCAGGTCGACGAGCACGCTCGTGACGAGGAACACCAGGATGAGGGCGGTCGAGATGCCGACGACGACGGCGCCCTCGTGCGAGCGGATGCCCTGGAACAGCAGGTTCCCGACGCCCGGCAGGTTGAAGATGCCCTCGATGATGACGGTGCCGCCCATCAGGTACCCGAGGTCGGTCGCCAGGTAGGTGGCGGTGGGGATGAGCGAGTTCCGCAGCACGTGCACACCGACGATCCGGCCCGGCGCGAGCCCCTTCGCGCGGGCCGTCCGCACGTAGTCGGCGTCGAGCGTCTCGATCATCGACGTCCGGGTGAGCCGGGACACCGCGGCCAGGCCGAACAGGGCGATCACGAACGCCGGCAGGACGTACGCGGTCGGCCACCCGGCGGTGACGCCCGCGACCGGGAACCAGTCCAGCCGCACCGAGAACACCAGCTGCAGGGCCACGCCGAGCACGAACACGGGGACCGCCCCGACGACGATGGTGCCGACGAGCACCGTCTTGTCGAGCACCGTGCCGCGCTTGAGCGCCGAGACCACGCCGAGTCCGATGCCCAGGACGATCTCGAGCGCCCACGCGCTGAGCGCCAGCGTGATCGTCACCGGCCAGCGCGAGGCCATCTGCTCGCCGACGGACTGCCCGTTGAAGTCGGTGCCGAAGTCACCCCGGAACAGGCCGCCCAGGTACTGCACGTACTGCAGCCACAGCGGCTGGTCCAGGTGGTACTCCGCCCGCAGCGCCCGCACGACCGAGTCGGTCAGGGGGCGCTCGCCGCCGAGGGCCTTGATCGGGTCGCCGGGCAGCGCGAACGTCATCGCGTAGATGAGGAAGGTCACCCCGAGGAACACGATGACCAGGCCGCCGAGCCGGCGACCGACGGCGAGCGTCGGACGCATCACGCGCCTCCCGACACGGCCGCCGACACCGGACGGGAGGCACGGCTCGGGTCCGCCACGTGGCTCGCGCAGGCGAGGATCGCCCCGTACTGCACGCCCACGAGCTTCCCCACCGGGATCGGCTCGGCACCCGTCGACGCGTCCGCCTGCCAGTGCGCGTACCGCTCGGCCAGGCGGTCGCGGAGCCGCCGGAGCGGCGCGGACGCCGTGCCGGCGGTCGTCTCCGCCTCGACGGCGCGCAGGAGCATGCCGCCGTAGCGCAGGCGGAAGCAGCGGACCAGGTCCTCGCAGCCGAAGCGCTCCGCGACGGTGGCCGTCCGGTCGGCCGGTTCCCGTTCGGCGCGGCGGCGGTCGGTGTCCGCCATCCCGGCGAGCATCGGCACGAACGCCCGGGAGGCCTCGACGAACGGCGACGGGATCGAGAGCATCGGCGACGCCTCGTCGAGGAACGCCTGCAGTTCCGCACCCGAGGCGCCGAGCTCGTCCGCGCACCGGCGCAGCAGGTCGGCGTACGACTCGTCGGTCGCGGTCTGGTCGTCGGCGTCGGGGTGGCTCCAGTACGGCAGCTCGGCCACCATGCAGAGGGCCCCGTGCCGCATCGCCCACGCCGCGCTCGACCCGCCGTGGATGTGCTCACCCGGGTCGACACCGAGCTCCTCGAGGTAGGCGTACGCCGTCTCGATGCCATCCATCGCGAACACCGCCGGTGCGAGCTCCCGCAGGTACGGGGACTCCGGCTCCCCGGTGTCGAGCGGCAGCCCGAGGGCGGCCGGCACCGCGTGCAGGGTGTCGACGACGTCGGGCAGGTCCTCGGACAGGTAGTAGTAGACGCCGCCCATCTCGCCGTTGTGCAGGCTCACGAGCAGCTCCGGCTCGGTGTCGTCGATGAGCCGCATGAACGCGAGCGTCTCGGGCAGCACCTGGTCGAAGTACACGGACCTGTAGCTGTTCGGGAACGTCCACTCGACCTGGCTGTCCGGGGCTGGCCGGTAGAAGTGGCGCGAGTAGAACACCCGGTCGTGCGGGTCGTGGAACCACGCCTCGTTGAGCCGCATGCCGTCCGGGTCGATCGTCGGGACGATGTGCCAGGTGACGTCGAGCGCCTGCACCCGCTCGTCACCGAGGGCCGTCTCGGCGAGGTGCAGCGCCGTCCACGAACCGATCGGCTCGTTCGGGTGCACCCCGCCGACCACGACGGCCGCGTGCGACCCGGTGCCGATGCGGTAGCTGTGCAGGGGTTCGCCGAGGCGGCTCGTGCCGATCCGGGTGACCGTGACCCGGTCGGGGTGCGCCACGGCGAGCGCGGCGAACCGGGCGTGCAGGTCGTCGACGAGCGGGAAGCCGTCGTGGTCGGGGACGTCGCGGACCAGGTCGAGGACGGTGTGCTGCTCCATGCTCCGCCCTACTTCACGGCGATCTGCGCGATCACGGGGCTGCCCGCCACCGCCGGCAGCTTCGCGATCTTGTCGCTCGTGACGTACGAGTACTTGTCGAAGAAGGTCGGGACGATCGGGAAGTCCTCGAGGACGGCCTGCTGCGTCTTCGTGTAGTACCCGTTCGCCTCGTCCTGGGACCCGGCGGAGTCGGCCTTCGCGAGCAGCGAGTCGACGTCGTCGGACTGGTAGTACCCGGTGCACGGGGAGCACCCGCCGGCCGTGGTGAACAGCGCGCGGAGCGTGTTCTGCTGGCTGATGTAGAGCGCGCCCCAGTGCCCGAAGTGCGGGCCGGCGACCTTCTTGTCCGTGAGCTCCGAGTAGTACGACGCCCAGTCGGTGGTGGCCTTCGCCTCGGCGTCGATGCCCAGGTTCTGCCGGATCTGGTTGGCGTACGCCTCGTACAGGGAGTCGAGGCCGGAACCGCCCGGGTAGACGAGCGTCATGGTGCCGTCGAACCCGCCGGCACCGGCGAGGAGCTTCTTCGCCGCCGCCGGGTCGAACTCGCAGGCGTCGCCGCAGATGCCCTCCTCGGTGCCGGACATCGACGGCGGGGTCAGTGCGGTGGCCGGTTCGTACAGACCGCCGTAGATGGCGTCGTTCACCTGGTCACGGTCGATCGACATCGAGATCGCGCGGCGCACGTCGGGGTCGGAGTACCGGTCGTCCCACAGCGGGAAGCCGAGGTAGTCGATGCCGGGGGCGTCGAAGGAGTGCAGGCGGTCGCCGAAGTCGGCCTTCGCGCTCGTCATCTTGTCCGTCGGCAGGAACAGCACGTCGGCGTTGCCGGCAAGGACGTCGGTGTACGCGGTGTTCATGTCGGAGTAGCTGCGGAAGGTCACCTCGTCGGTGGCGGGCTTCGTGCCCTCGTAGTCCTTCCAGGCCGTGACGGTGAACTCCTGGTCCGCCTTCCATGCCTTCGTCATCTCGTACGGGCCGTTGCCGATCGGCTTCTCGTCGTACGCCTTCAGGTCGTCGTAGGCGGCCTCGGGCATCGGGTAGAACGCGGTCTGGGCCTGGCTGAGCTGCAGCGGGAACTGGCTGTCCGCGTGGGTGAGCGTGACCGTGAAGGTGTCCTTGCCGGTGACCTTGAGCCCCGACATCTCCTTGGTCTTCGGGGTGCCCTTCGCCGGGTTGAGGTCGGAGTACCCGACGATCCCGGCGAGCTGGCCGCTGTTCTCCCATGCGTTCGGGCCGTAGGCGACGTGGTTCCAGGCCTTCACGTAGCTCTCCGGCGTGACGGGCTCGCCGTTCTGGAACGTCCAGCCGTCCCGCAGCGTGATCGTCCACGTGGTGGCGTCGTCGCTCTCGACGCTCTTCGCCGCGACGTCGTGCAGGTCGCCGTCGGCGTCGGTCTGGGTCAGCGGTGCGAAGACGCTCATCACCTGGTCGAAGGCCACGGTCTGCCGGCCCGGGGTCAGGTGGTCGGGCTCGCCGGTCGCGTACACCAGGCTCGAGGGAGCGTCGTCGTCGGCCGTGCCGCCCGCCGAGCAGCCGGTCGCCACCAGGGCCAAGGTTGCCGCCGCGGCCAGCGCGGCGATCGTCCTGCGTCGCATGATCTCTCCTCGATCGGGTGCGGCCGGATCCCTGCCCGGTCGTCGTGGTGGGAAAGCTAGGACGGTTCGAATCCCGACCACAAGACTTCTTTCAATGCGCTCTGAGAGTGTTACCGCGCAGAAACACCAGCGAAACCACGCCCGTCGCAGGACCCGGCTCGTTGTGCCACGCTCGGAGGATGCGCCACACACCGCACTTCCTGCTGACCGACGTCGACGAGGTCCGACGCCTCATCACCGGGAACCCGTGGGCGACGATCGTGTCGCACACCGCGGACGGACTGGTCGCCTCGCACTACCCGGTGCTGCTCGAGACCCCCGGCCCCGACGACGACCCGGACGCCCTCGTCCTGGTGTCCCACGTCGGCCGACCCGACGAGGTCGCGCACGAACTCGGACAGCACGAGGTCCTCGTCGTGTTCCAGGGCCCGCACGGCTACGTCTCCCCCGCCTGGTACCCGCCGGAACAGTTCGTGCCCACCTGGAACCACGTCACCGCCCACGTCTGGGGCACCCCCGAGATCCTGTCCGACGACGAGAACTTCCGGGTGCTCGGCGAACTCGTCGACCACTTCGAGCACGTCATGCCCTCGCCCGTGTCGTTGCAGGTCGACGAGGAGACCGCCCGCCGGATCGCGAAGGGCACCGTCGGCATCCGAATCCGCGTCACCCGGTTCGACGCCCGCGCCAAGCTGTCGCAGAACAAGGCCCCCGAGGTGATCGACCGCATCGTCGCCGGCCTGCGGGGCGACGGCCCCTACGCGTCGCCGGCGCTCGCCGACGAGATGGCACGAGCGCACGCTGCGCGCGCTGACGACCGGGAGGCTCGATGAGCGAGATCCTGCTGCGCACGGTCCGCAGGGTGGGCACCTCCGGGGCCCCTGCCGACGTCCGCGTCGTCGACGGCCGGGTCACCGAGATCGCCCCGACCGGCACGCTCGACCCCACGAGCGTCGACACCGACGTGGTCGAGGCCGGCGGCGCCTGGCTCGGTCCGGGCCTGCGCGACCACCACACGCACTTCGACCAGTGGGCGCTCGTCCGCCGCCGTGTCGACGTCACCGGCTGCGACTCCGCCGAGGCGACCGCCGACCTGCTCGCCGCCGTCGCGCGGGCGGGCGTGACGGACCGCGTCCTGGTCGGACACGGCTACCGCGACGGGACGTGGCCGCGCCCTGCGCGACGCGAGCTGCTCGACCGTGCCGCACCGAGCCTCCCGACCGTCGTCATCAGCGCGGACCTGCACGCGGTGTGGTGCAACGCCCTCGCGCTCGCGCACTTCTCCGCCGCTGTCGGCCGCCCGCTCGAGGCGGGCGAGGACGGGGTCCTGCGCGAGCAGGACGCGTTCGACGTGACCGGTGCGTTGTCGCAGGTGCCGGACGATGCGCTCGACGCGTCCGTGGCGGACGCTGCCGAAGCAGCGGCGGCCCGCGGGGTGACGGGCGTGGTCGACCTCGAGATGCGCTTCGGGCTCGACCGCTGGCGCCGCCGGATCCACGCCGGCACCGACGCGATCCGGGTCGCGTCCGGGGTGTACCCGGCCGAGCTCGACGAGGCCATCGCCCGGGGGCTGCGCACCGGCGACGTGGTCGAGGGCACCCGTGGGCTGCTCACGATGGGACCGTTCAAGGTGGTCACGGACGGGTCGCTCGGCACGCGGACCGCCGCGATGACCGACGGCTCCGGCGTGCTCGCCTGGCCGTTCGAGGACCTCGTCGCGATCACCCGGCGTGCCGTCGACGCCGGACTCGTCCCCGCGATCCACGCGATCGGCGACCGTGCGAACGCCCTGGCCCTCGACGTCTTCGAGACCGTCGGGACCCGCGGCACGATCGAGCACGCGCAGTTGCTCGTCGACACCGACGTCGACCGGTTCGCCCGGCTCGGGGTCGCCGCGTCGGTGCAGCCCGAACACGCCATGGACGACCGGGACATCGCCGACCGGCACTGGGCCGGGTACACCGACCGGGCGTTCGCCTTCGCCTCGCTCGCACGGGCCGGAGCGCGCCTGCTGCTCGGGTCGGACGCCCCGGTGGCGCCGCTCGACCCGTGGGTCTCGATGGCGGCGGCCGTCGGGCGGGACCGCGACGGCCGCGATCCGTGGCACCCGGCCGAACGGCTCTCGTCGCTCGTCGCGTGGCAGGGGTCGACCGACGGGCGGGTCGGGGTGTCCGTCGGCGACGTGGCGGACCTGGTGTTCGTCGAGTCCGACCCGCTGGCGGCATCGTCCGCCGCTCTGCGCGGCATGCGGGTGCTCGGGACGGCCGTCGCCGGGCGGTTCACGTACCGGGAGCTGTGAGCAGGAGGACGGGCGGGTGCGTCCGTGTTCCGTGGGCTACTTCTGGTCCTTCGGGCACCAGTAGAGCTTCCGGCCGGCCATGTCGGCCATCCGGATCTCGGTGCCGCACACCCGGCAGGGCTCGCCCTGACGGTGGTAGACCCAGTGGCGGTCCTTGCGGGAGCGCAGGGCCTTCTTGTGGTCGGCCTCGGACAGGTCGTCCATCGTCATCATCAGACCGTCGCGGACGCCGTCGTGCAGCAGCTTCGACCAGTCCGCCCAGAGCGCCTTGGCCTGCTTGACGGTGATCTTCTTGCCCGGCTTGTACGGATCGATGCGCTGCCGGAACAGCAGTTCGGCGCGGTAGATGTTGCCGATGCCGGCCACCACGGACTGGTCCATGAGCAGCTGCCCGATCGCGACGTTGCGCTTCCGGACGTTGTCGACGAAGGTCTTCTCGGCCTCGGGCCCGTCGTCGTTCATCGGGTCGGGGCCGAGCTTGTCGAGCGCGCGCTGCACCTCGGCCGGGGTCTCCACGACGCACGCGGTCGGGCCGCGCAGGTCGGCGATGGTGTCCTCGGTGAGGATCCGCACGCGCACCTGGCCGACCGGGTCCGGCGGGAACGACTCGATCGGGTCCTCCGCCTTCTCCTGCTCGGCCATCCGGTAGCGGGCGAGCCGCGGTGCGCCGATCGAGCTGAGCGACTCTTCGCGGTCGTCGTCGTCGGACAGCGCCTCGGCGGTGGAGATCACGCCCGCGAAGTCCCACGCGCCGTACAGGCCGAGGTGGACGCGGAGGAACAGGTCGTCCTCGAACTCCAGGAACATCTGCTTCGCGACCGCCCGGGCGGCGATCAGGCGCTTGCCGTCGAGCTGCGCGGCCCCGGCGGCGAAGCGGCCCTGGGGACTCGACACCTCGCAGCGCTTGCCGACGAAGTGCCGGGTGAACTGGTTGGCGATGCGGTGGACGGAGTGACCCTCGGGCATTGGTCTTGTCTACTCGGTGCTGCTCGGTGTTGCTGGACCGTGGGTCCGAGCCCTACGCGTCGATCTGGCGACCGGCGATCAGCCCGGTGGTCTCGTACTCGGCGAGCTGGGCGATGCGGCGGGCGTGGCGCTCCTCGCCCGAGAACGGCTCGGCGATGAACAGGTCGACGAACCGGATCGCCTCGTCCTCGGTGTGCTGGCGCGCGCCGATGGAGATGACGTTGGCGTCGTTGTGCTGACGGGCGAGCAGCGCGGTCGACTCGTTCCAGACGAGCGCGGCCCGGATGCCCTCGACCTTGTTGGCGGCGATCTGCTCGCCGTTGCCGGAACCGCCGAAGACGACACCGAGGGCCTGGACACCGTCGCGCTGGTCCTGCACCACGGCGTGCGCGGCGTTGATGCAGAACGAGGGGTAGTCGTCGAGCGCGTCGTACTCGGTCGGACCGTGGTCCACCACCTCGTGCCCGGCGTCGGTCAGATGGGTTGCGAGGGTCTTGTTGAACTCGAGGCCGGCGTGGTCCGTTCCGAGGTGGATGCGCATGGAACCGATCCTATTCCTGCGGCTCCGGGGCCTGGACCACCACGGACTACGGTGCGCGGACCACCACGACGAGGTACCGGGTGGGGTCCTCGCCCGGGTTGCGGTAGACGACGTCGGCGGGGTCGCCGAGCTCGATCCGGTCCCCCGCCGCCAGCCGCGTCGGCTCACCGCCGACGACGACCTCGAGCACGCCGTCGACGACCCAGATGCAGTGCCGCAGGAACGCGTAGGCGGACGCCGGGTAGGCCACTTCGCGGCCGGCCGGGAGGCGCACCTCGGTGACGTCGGCGGGGAACGCTGCGCTCGAGACCGGACGGCGGCGGTACCCGGTGTCGGGATCGGTCCAGGAATCGGCGGTCGCGCCGCGTTGCACCCCACGCGCCTCGTCGGGGTCCGTCGCCCTGGGCACCTCGTGCTCCAGGGCATCGTCGAGGAGCTGCGAGATCGTCAGGCCGAAGGCGCCGGACAGGCGACCGAGGATCGTCGCGGTGGGGCTGGAGACCCCGCGCTCGACGCGGTTGATCATCGCGCGGGAGACGCCGGACTCCTCGGCGAGCTCGGTGAGGCTCCACCTGCGCTCGCTGCGGAGGCGCTGGAGCCGTTCGCCGAGCGCCCGCTGCTCGGCGACCGAGGTGTCGTCGGCGCCGGTTGCGGGATCGGCATGCGCGTCGTCTACGATGTGAGACATGACGACAGCATATGCGACGAACGGGGTCGTGATCCGCGACTGCACCCCGGCCGACCTCGACGTCGTGCACGCCCTGCACGTCGATGCCGTCCTGCACTCCACCGCCATCTGGCAGGACATCCCGCACCCGCGTCCGTACTTCGACGGGTGGCTCGCCGAGCGGCAGGGCGGCGGGTACCCGGTGGTCGTGGCCGAGGTCGACGGGGTCGTGGCTGGCTACGCGACGTACTCGCAGTGGCGGCAGCCGGACGGGTACCGGCAGACCGTCGAGCACAGCGTCTACGTGGTCGAGGCGTTCCGCGGCCGGGGCATCGCGACGACGTTGATGGCCGAGTTGGTCGCGCGGGCCACCGCCGAGGGCCGACACGTGATGATGGCCGGGATCTGCAGCACCAACACGGGGTCGATCGCCCTGCACGAACGCCTGGGCTTCGCCACGGTCGCGGTCGTGCCCGAGGTGGGACGCAAGTTCGACCGCTGGCTCGACCTGACGCTCATGCGGCTGCCGCTCATCTGACGCGACGGGCGGGGCGGGCGCACCACGGGCCTCCCGGCCACCCGTCCCCCGCCGGTCAGCGCCGGATCAGTCGGTGGTGTCGAAGATCGGGCCGACGGTGCGCGAGCGCTTGAGCTCGAAGAACGCGGGGACCTTCGCGACGGCGACGACGCCGTCCCACAGGTCGAGCGCCTCCTGGCCCTTGGGGGCCGGGGAGATGACCGGTCCGAAGAACGCGGTGCCCTCGACGGCGATGACCGGCGTGCCGACGTCCTGCCCGACACGGTCGATGCCGTCCTGGTGGCTGGCGCGCACGGCGGCGTCGACCTCGTCGGTCCAGGCGTACTCGAGCAGGTCGGCGTCCAGGCCGAGCTCCGCGAGCACGGCGGGGACGACCTGCTCGGGGTCGGACTCCTGGCGGTGGTGGATGTGCTCGCCGAGGGCGTCGTACAGCGGCTTCACGACGTCCTGGCCGAGCCGGAGCTTCGCCGCCGCGACGATGCGCGGGTAGACCTGGCCGGCGTGCAGGCGCTCCTTGTAGCTGTCCGGCACGTCCTGGTCCTCGTTGAGGACGAACAGGCTCATCACCTTCCACGTCACGTCGAGGTCGCGGTGCTCGGCGACCTCACCCACCCAGCGGCTCGTCATCCAGGCCCAGGGGCAGTTCGGGTCGAACCAGAACTCCACGGCGGTGCGCTCGGTGGTGGGGTCGGTCGGGTTGTCCACAGTCGTCTCGGTCACGATCCGAGCGTACGCGGCGTCGCTAGGCTGGAGCCCATCGTCCCGCCGGCGCACGACGCCGTCCGGGGCCCCGTACGCGGACACCGATCGTCCGCGTCCCCAGCGAAGATGGAGCGTTGCGTGCCCGGAGAGAACCTCACCCGAATCGAAGCCCAGGAGCGCGCGGCCGTCGTCGCCGTGCAGACGTACGACGTCGAGCTCGACCTGACCCGCGGTGCAGAGAGCTTCGGCAGCACCACGCGGGTGCGCTTCACCGCCACCGCCGGCGCATCGACCTTCATCGACGCCATCACGAAGACCGTGCACTCGATCACGCTGAACGGCACGGCGCTCGACGTCGCCGCGGTGAACGACGGCGTCCGCATCCAGCTCGACGACCTGCAGGAGCAGAACGAGCTCGTGGTCGTCAGCGACGCGCTGTACACGAACACCGGCGAAGGCCTGCACCGCTTCGTCGACCCGGTGGACGACGAGGTGTACCTGTACTCCCAGTTCGAGGTCCCCGACTCGCGCCGCATGTTCGCGGTGTTCGAGCAGCCCGACCTGAAGGCCGAGTTCTCCTTCACCGTGACGGCGCCGTCGCGGTGGCAGGTCGTCTCGAACTCCCCCACGCCGGAGCCGCACGTCGACGGCGACGTCGCGACGTGGGCGTTCCCGCCCACCGCGCGCATCTCGAGCTACATCACCGCGCTCGTCGCCGGCCCGTACGAGGTCGTGCGCGACGAGCTGACCAGCCGCGACGGCCGGACGATCCCGCTCGGCGTGTTCGCGCGCAAGTCGCTCGCCTCGTACCTCGACCCCGAGTACGTGTTCGAGACCACGAAGAAGGGCTTCGCGTACTTCGAGGAGAAGTTCGACGTCGCCTACCCCTTCGACAAGTACGACCAGCTGTTCGTGCCGGAGTTCAACGCCGGCGCGATGGAGAACGCCGGGGCCGTCACCTTCACCGAGACCTACGTGTTCCGGTCGAAGGTCACCGACGCCATCAAGGAGCGCCGGGTCGTCACGATCCTGCACGAGCTCGCTCACATGTGGTTCGGCGACCTGGTCACCATGAAGTGGTGGAACGACCTGTGGCTCAACGAGTCCTTCGCCGAGTGGGCGTCGACGATCGCCACGGCAGAGGCCACCGAGTGGACCGAGGCCTGGACCACGTTCCAGGCGATGGAGAAGTCCTGGGCCTACCGCCAGGACCAGCTCCCCTCGACGCACCCGATCGTCGCGACGATCAACGACCTCGAAGACGTCCAGGTCAACTTCGACGGCATCACCTACGCGAAGGGCGGCTCGGTCCTCAAGCAGCTCGTCGCGTGGGTCGGCATCGACGCGTTCTTCGCCGGTGTCTCCGCCTACTTCAAGAAGCACCACCACTCGAACACCGAGCTGCGCGACCTGCTCGTCGAGCTCGAGGCGACGAGCGGCCGTGAACTCACCGAGTGGTCGAAGCTCTGGCTCGAGACCGCGGGCGTCAACACCCTGCGCCCCGAGATCGAGACCGACGAGTCCGGCGTCATCACGTCGTTCACGGTCCTGCAGGAAGCCCCCGCCGACTACCCGACGCTGCGTCCGCACCGTCTGGCCATCGGCGTCTACGCGTTCCGGAACGACGAGTCCGCACCGTTCGGCGCGGACACGGCATCCGCCGGCGGCAAGCTCGAGCGGGTCCAGCGCGTCGAGATCGACGTCGACGGCGCCCGCACCGACGTGCCCGAGCTCGTCGGCGTGCACCGCGGCGACCTCGTGCTCCTGAACGACGACGACCTGGCCTACGCCAAGATCCGTCTCGACGAGCACTCCCGGCGCACCGCGATCGAGCACCTCGCGTCCATCGCGAACCCGCTCGCCCGCTCGATCGTCTGGGGTTCCGTGTGGGACGCCACGCGCGACGCCGAGTCCCCCGCCAGCGACTACGTCCGCCTGGTGCTCGGCAACATCGCGACCGAGACCGAGTCGACCACCATCCGCACGACGCTCTCGCAGCTGCTGCTCACCGCACGCAACTACGTGGCGCCGGGCTCGGTCGAGGCCACGGTCCGCACCGTCGGCGACACGCTCTGGCAGCTCGCGTCCTCGGCCGAAGCCGGTTCGGACGCGCAGTTCCAGTTCGTGAAGTTCTTCGCGCAGATCCCGTCCACGCCCGAGCACGTCGCGACCCTGCAGGGACTGCGCGACGGTTCGGTCACGCTGCAGGGCCTCGAGATCGACACCGACCTGCGCTGGGAGCTGCTCGAGGGCCTCGTGCTCGCGGGCGCCGCGGGCAGCACCGAGATCGACGCCGAGCTCGCTGCGGACAAGACCGCGTCCGGCGAGCAGGCCGCGGCCCGCGCCCGGGCGACGATCCCGACGGCCGAGGGCAAGCTGGCGGCGTTCTCGTCGCTGGTAGACTCGTCCGAGCTGCCGAACGCGATCGTGCGGCAGACCACGGTCGGGTTCCAGCACGTGAACAGCCCGGTCCTGCTCGAGGGCCTCGTGCCCAAGTACTTCGAGGTGCTCACGCGCATCTGGGCCGAACGCAGCTACCACATGGCGGACACCATCGTCTCGGGCCTCTACCCGGCGCCGCTCGCGTCGGCCGAGCTCCGTGACGCCGCCGCCGCGTGGCTCGCGGAGCACCCGGAGACGCCGGCGCTGCGCCGCATCGTGTCCGAGAGCCTCGCGGGCACCGAGCGGGCGCTCCGGGTCCAGGCCGCGGACGCCTGAACCCTGCGCTGATCCGGCGGGGTCTTGGTGTTCCTCCAGGGACGCCGAGGCCCCGCCGCTTAGCATCGACCGGATATGAACCTGGCTGCAGCAGACACCACCGACGTCCCGAAGTGGGCGTCCAACGCGTTCCTCCAGTTCGTCGACGCCTGGCAAGCACCGATCACGATCGTCATCACGATCCTCGCGGCGATCGTCCTCCGGCTGATCCTCCGTCGCATGATCAAGCAGGTCGTCGACCGGATCGTGAACGGCGTCAAGAAGCGTCAGGGGGCGGCCGACACCCAGGCCCTCATCGCCTCCCCCGTGCAGACCGCGCGTGTCGTGCAACGGACCCGGACGCTCGGCAGTGTCCTCGAGAACCTGGCCACCGTGGTCGTCGTCGTGATCGCGCTCGTGGTCATCGCCACGGCGTTGTGGAAGGGTGCTGCGGTCGGCATCGTCGGCGGTGCGTCCCTCGTCGCGGCCGGCCTCGCCGTCGGCGCCCAGTCCATCGTGAAGGACCTGTTGTCCGGCATCTTCATGATCCTCGAGGACCAGGCCGGCGTCGGTGACGTCGTCGACACCGGGCAGGCCACCGGCGTCGTCGAGAACGTCGGGCTGCGCGTCATGCAGATCCGCGACGTGAACGGCATCCTCTGGTTCGTCCCGAACGGGCAGATCCTGCGCGTCGGCAACCTGTCCCAGGGCTGGTCACGGGTGCTCGTCGACATCACCGTGCCGTACGACACCGACATCGACGCCGTGCAGGACGCCCTGCTCAAGGCCGCCGTGACGATGTCGCAGGAGCCGCGCTGGCGCCAGCGGATCGTCGAGAAGCCGGAGATCTGGGGCCTGCAGTCGATCACCGACGCCGGGATGGTCTTCCGCCTGGTCGTGAAGACCCGCGCCTCCGAGCTCGACGTCGTCGGCCGGGAGCTCCGCACCCGACTGAAGCACGCCGTCGACGAACTCGGCATCACCCTGCCCGCGATGGCGATGATCATGCCCGAGGGCTGGGAGAACGCCACCTCGATCAACGGGCTGCGCACCGTCCGCACCCAGCCGATGGCTGCGACCACGAAGCCGCGGCGCACCAAGCGCAACATCCTCGGGCAGCCGATCCGCACGGACGACGAGCCCGACAGCGGGAAGGACCCCCGATGACCGACCTCACACCCCCGACCGGCCCGGGTGGGCCAGGAGCACGCGGTTCGCTCGGCATGCCCGGCGTTCCCGCGCAGCCGATCACCCTGCGCGTCGGTGAGCACGGCACCTCGGCCACCGGGTCGCTGTACGAGCGGATCGGCGGTGCCCCCACCTTCGACCGGCTCGTCCGGCGCTTCTACGAGGGCGTGCAGCAGGACGAGGTCATCTGGCCGATGTACCCGGCCGACGACCTCGAGGGCGCGATCTGGCGCCTGTCCGCCTTCCTGCAGCAGTACTGGGGCGGGCCGGGCACGTACAGCGAGCAGCGCGGGCACCCCCGTCTGCGGATGCGCCACAACCCGTTCCGCATCACGTCCGAGGCGCGGGAGCGCTGGCTCCACCACATGCACGAGGCGGTCGAGTCGCTCGAGCTCGCTCCCCTGGACGAAGCCGAGCTCTGGGGCTACCTCGACCGCGCTGCCCACGCGATGACGAACACCTTCGACTGACGCGCGTCCGGCGCGGACGCCGTCGTGTCGTCGAGACGCCTCCGGATCCGGCGGCGTCTCGACGCTCCCGCGGTGTCTTCCGCGGACGCCGGCGTGCAGTGATCGTCACGAGCGCCGGACGGGAGGCCCGTGGCGGCGTCGCCACGGGCCTCCCGTCCGGCGGTTCCTGCGTTCTCGTGCTGGCGAGACGCCGGCGTCTCCGTCCGACGCCGCCACGTGCGTTCCGCGCCTCCGAATTCGACGGCGTCTCGCGGAATCGGCGGCGTGCCCGCGGGACGCCGGCGTCTTCGGGCAGTGCGTCTCAGCGCGGTCAGCGGACGTACGAGCCGGAGGCGAGGTCGTCGACCAGCGACGGCCGTGACGGCCGCCAGCCGTGGGCCGACCGGGCGTGCGCGCCGGACGCCTCTTGGTGCAGCAGCAGCGCGTCGGCGAAGTCCTGCCCGAGCCGTTCGCGGCTCGCATCGACGCTCTCGGCGACGACCGGTGCACCGTGGGCCCCGGCCTCGGCGAGCTCGCGCACGGTCGGGTTGTCCCCGGTCGCCGCGACGATGTACCCGTCGAGCTCGCCGCGGTGCAGCGCGAGGACGTAGAGCTCGCCGAGGTCGTCCACGTGCACCGTCGTCCACCGCTGGGAGCCATCCCCGACCAGCCGCACCGGCTGCTCGCCGTCGCCGACGAACATCGCCGGGATGCCGGCGCCGCGTCCGTACACGATGCCGGGCGCGACGATGGTGCTCCGGACGTCGCTGGCGCGCAGCAGGGCCTCGTTCGGACCGCGCCACGCGGTCAGCGCCGGCGGGTCGATCGGCGATTGCTCCGAGATGTCCGTCGAGTCGCCGAAGGTGAAGATCCCGCCGGTGTGCACGAACGGCTTGGGGGTGCCGGCCAGTGCAGCGATCGCGGTGCGGATGAAGTCCGGGTCGACGTCCGGGGCCGATGCCGTGTGGACCACGCCGTCGCTCTCGTGCAGCAGCCGTTCGACGACCTCGGTGTCGGTGACGTCACCGACCAGGGCTCGGCCACCGGCGTCACGGACGTGCTGGGCCTTCTCGTCGGACCGGACGAGTGCGGTGACCTCGTCGCCGTGGGCGACCAGGGAGCGGAGGACGGAGGAGCCGATGTAGCCGGACGCACCGGTGAGGAAGACGTGCATGCGGCCAGCCAACCACGGCGGCCGGGCGGCGTGGTCCGCGGCGGTCATCGTCCTCGCCGTCTTCTTCGTCGTCGTCGTCGTTACGAGCTCAGGGTCCAGGCGCGCCGCTTCACGAGCACGTGGCCACGCGAGGTCGTGAGACGGCTCCACGGACCGGTCTCGAACAGGCGCACCGGGTCGTGCCCGAGGAAGCCGAGGCTCTCGCCGGCGAACCCCGCACCAGCCGGCAGGTGCTCGACGCCGGGGACCGGTCTGCCCCAGACCTCGGCACGGATCCGCCGGACGATGGCCTCACCCGAGTTGGACGGCACGGCGTCCGCGACCTCGGCGATGCCGTCACGGGTGGCCCGGCGGAGGAGTTCGGGCGAGACGTCCGGCAGCGGGACCCAGCCACCGCGGGGCGGCGAGATGGCCGCCCACGTGACCGTGTGGACCTCGTGCGGCAGCTCGACCTCGATCGGGGTGGCCCGCGTCGGGTCCGCGCCCTCGGCGTGCTCGGCGTCCTGCGTCTCTGCCAGCAGGCGGAGACGCTCGAGCAGCGACTGCAGCGGCACCACGGTGTCGATCGAGGCGGGCTCGGTGAGCGAGAACGTGCGGAGACCGAGCACCGTCGGCAGCTCGTCGAGCAACCCGAGCGGGTAGAGGATCGCCGTGTACACGGCCAGGACGCCCGAGTCGGCGATGAGCCGGACCGAGCCGTCCTCGATCCGAGCGGCACGGCCGAGGTACGTGCGGAGGTCACCGAGTGAGGCGGCGTCGGGAAGCGTGAACGAGTTGCCCATGTCGTCCACGATCCTACCGGCCGTCGACGTCGCACCGCCTGGGCGTGGTGACCCTGCATCGAGGCCGGGCAGCCGTTCGTAGACTGCACAGCGTGAACGGCGAACCCGACTTCCTGCGGACCCTGCGACTCGAGGACACCGGCGCGAGCACGGGCGAGACGATCCTGACCGGTGCCAGCCACTGGTCCCCCGGCGGACGGGTGTTCGGCGGGCAGGTCCTGGCCCAGTGCATCGTCGCCGCGCAGACCACGATCGACGGTCGCGACGTCCACTCGATGCACGGGTACTTCCTGCGGCCGGGCGACGTCGACGTGCCGATCACCTTCGCCGTCGAGCGCATCCACGACGGTCGTTCGTTCGCGACCCGCCGCGTGCAGGCGTACCAGCGCGGCGTCCCGATCTTCTCGATGATCGCGTCGTTCCAGGTGCCGGACACCGGTCTCGAACACCAGGACCCGTACCCGGTGGACACCCCGGACCCGGAGTCCCTGCCGTCGGCCGCGTCGATCCTGTCCGCCATCGACCACCCCGTCGCACGGGCGTGGGCCGCACGGTCCATCGACCTGCGGCACGTCGAGGGTCCGGTGTTCATCGACGTGCAGGGCGAGCACGTGCCGCACCAGGCGGTCTGGTTCCGGGTGCAGGGCGACCTGCCCGAGGACCCGGCGCTGCACCGTGCGGTGCTCGGCTACGCCAGCGACATGTCCATCCTCGAGCCGATCATGCGGCGGCACGGCGTCGCCTGGGGCACCCCCGGTGTGAAGAGCGCCAGCCTCGACCACGCGATGTGGTGGCACCGCGACGGTCGCGCGGACGAGTGGATCCTGTACACGCAGGAGTCCCCGAGCGCGCAGGGCGGACGGGGACTCGCGTTGGGGCGGATGTTCTCCCGCGACGGTCAGCTGCTGGCCACCGTCGCCCAGGAGGGCATGATGCGGGTGCCTACGGGCGGCTGAACTGCACCGGGTCCTCGAGGTAGCGCTCACACGCGGCACGCTCGGGGTCGGTCAGCCGACGCGGACGGTTCGTCGCCGCGTCGACCATCACGAGTGCGGTCGTGGCCCGGGTGTACAGGACCGCGGGGGACTGTCCCACGGGCGACCAGACCTCGTACGAGACGTCGATGCTCGCACCGCCCACCCGCCCGATCCACATCTGGATGTCGAGCGGCTGACGGAGGTACGGGATCGATGCCAGGTACTCGAGGCGTTGCCCGGCGATGATCGTCATGGTGCCCGAACCGGGCCGACCGTCGATGATCGGCTCGGGCAGGGCGCCGTCGGGGTCCTCACCGGGGTCGGCACCCCAGAACCCCACGATGCGCGCCTCTTCGAGGAGGCGCAGCATCGCGGAGTTGTTGACGTGGCCGTAGGCATCGATGTCGCTCCACCGCATGCGGATGGGAGCGTGCAGTCTCGCCACGCGGGTCAGTCGCGGGTGAGCTTGCGGTACGTCGCGCGCCCGGGCTTCGCGGCATCGGCGCCGAGGCGCTCGATCTTGTTCTCCTCGTACGCCTCGAAGTTGCCTTCGAACCAGTACCAGTTCGGCGTGCCGTCCTCGTTCAGGCCTTCCCACGCCAGGATGTGCGTGGCGATGCGGTCGAGGAACCACCGGTCGTGCGTGATGACCACGGCGCAACCGGGGTACTCGAGCAGGGCGTTCTCGAGGCTGCCGAGCGTCTCGACGTCCAGGTCGTTGGTCGGTTCGTCGAGCAGAAGCAGGTTGCCGCCCTGCTTGAGCGTCAGCGCGAGGTTCAGACGGTTGCGCTCACCACCGGACAGGATGCCGGCGCGCTTCTGCTGGTCCGGCCCCTTGAAGCCGAACTGCGACACGTAGGCGCGGGACGGGATCTCGGTCTTGCCGACCTGGATGTAGTCGAGTCCGTCGGACACGACCTCCCACAGGTTCTTGTTCGGGTCGATGCCGCCACGGCTCTGGTCGACGTACGAGATGTCGACCGTGTCGCCGATCTTCAGCGTGCCGCCGTCGAGCGGTTCGAGGCCGACGATCGTCTTGAAGAGCGTGGTCTTGCCGACACCGTTCGGGCCGATGACGCCGACGATGCCGTTGCGGGGCAGCGTGAACGAAAGGTCGCCGATGATGACGCGTTCACCGAACTGCTTGCGCAGGTGCTCGGCGTCGATGACCTGCGAGCCCAGACGCGGGCCGACCGGGATCACGATCTCCTCGAAGTCGAGCTTGCGGGTGCGCTCGGCCTCGGTGACCATCTCTTCGTAGCGAGCGAGACGGGCCTTGGACTTCGCCTGGCGGCCCTTGGTGTTGCTCCGGACCCAGTCGAGTTCCGAGGACAGGCGCTTCGCGAGCTTGGCGTCCTTCTTGCCCTGGACCTCGAGGCGGGCGCGCTTCTTCTCGAGGTAGGTCGAGTAGTTGCCCTCGTACGGGTACAGGCGACCGCGGTCGACCTCGGCGATCCACTCGGCGACGTGGTCGAGGAAGTACCGGTCGTGGGTCACGGCGAGGACGGCACCGTGGTACTGCTGCAGGTGCTGCTCGAGCCAGAGCACGCTCTCGGCGTCGAGGTGGTTGGTGGGCTCGTCGAGCAGGAGCAGGTCGGGCTTCTGGAGCAGGAGCTTGCAGAGCGCGACGCGGCGCTTCTCACCACCGGACAGGTGCGTGACGAGCTCGTCCCCCGGGGGGCACTGCAGCGCGGCCATCGCCTGGTCGAGCTGGGAGTCGAGGTCCCACGCGTCGGCGGCGTCGATGTCTTCCTGCAGCGTGCCCATCTCGGCCAGGAGCGCGTCGAAGTCGGCGTCCGGCTCGGCCATGAGCGCCGAGATCTCGTTGAAGCGCGCGAGCTTGCCGTGGATCTCGCCCACGCCTTCCTGCACGTTCTCGAGCACGGTCTTCGTCTCGTCGAGCTCCGGCTCCTGCATGAGGATGCCGACCGTGAAGCCGGGCGTGAGCTTCGCTTCACCGTTGGACGGCTGGTCGAGACCCGCCATGATCTTCAGGATCGTCGACTTGCCAGCACCGTTCGGTCCGACGACGCCGATCTTGGCACCGGGGAGGAACGACATCGTGACGTCGTCGAGGATCAGCTTGTCGCCGACCGCCTTGCGGGCGCGGACCATCTGGTAGATGTACTCAGCCATATCGGCCCCAAGTGTAGTGACACCGTCGGAGCAGCGCTCGCCCGACGCCGGATCGCCGCTTCCCGCACCTGTACGAACCGGCCTGTTGTTCGCGTCACGGACGACGTAGCTTTGCCTCACCCAGCAACCTGGGGCCCGTCGCCCACCACGACGAGGACCAGGATCAGGACCACGGACAGGACGAGGACCATGACCACGCACACGACAACGACCCCGTCGCGGCTCCGCCGCCTCGCGCTCCCCTTCGTCGGAGCGATCGCACTCACCGTCGGACTCATCGCACCGGTGTCGCCGGCATCCGCCGTGGCCCTGCCGAAGGGCGCCCCGTACCTGCTGTACACCGCGAGCATCAGCGCGAACGGCTCGGGGACCGGCTACTCGTCGTACATCAACGTGCACGACGCCCACAACAACGCCTACGCCTTCGGGATCCAGTCGGACAAGGGCTCCACCGTGAGCAAGGGCAAGCCGCGGTACATCTGGGAGCGCGTGCAGAACGGCAAGTTCACGTACGGCTACCTCGGCCCGGCGACGAACAAGCTCACCCCGATCGGCATGCGCTGGTACAAGAACGACGTCGCGACGATGATCGTGAACCACAAGACCGTCGCCAACCTGAAGCTCAACCTGGACGGACGGCTGTTCTTCAACGCCGAGGCCAACGCCCGTCTGAACGGTGACGTCGTGCACTCGACGGTGCAGAACACCCGCATCACGGTCGGCGACCGCAAGTCGAACACCGGGCTGAACGGCAAGTGGAACACGGGCTTCTCGTTCCACGGCCTGAAGGCCACGCAGACCAACAGCCCGCGGGTGCAGGGTGCGAGCTTCAAGATCGACGGCCGTGTGACCGGGCTGCCCCGCGGTGGCAACTGGGACACCGACCAGGTCTCCGGCATCGGGATGATCGCCCAGAAGTGGTGACCGACGCGAGGCGGTGAACCGCACGCGGAACACGCGGCCTGACCCGGCGCACCGACTCCGATCGGCTGCCGGGTCAGGCCGCTTCGTCGTGGTCGGTGCGGTCGGCGTGGTCGGCGTGGTCGTCGAGGGGTGGCGCAGGGTCCCAGGGCGCGGCGTCCTGCTCGAGGACGTGTTCGGACGGCCCCGCTGGCTCCGTGCCGTCCCCGAGGGTCGGTGCGCCGTGCAGCGCATCGGCGTCGTCGTCCGACCCCGGGTCGGTCGACGGTGCGTGTTCGTGGGGCTCTGCGGTGTGCTCCCCGCGGTCGGGTCCGTCCGCGGCGCCGTGACCCACAGCGGGGTCACGGACCTCGCCGGTGCGGGGGTCCACCCCACGCAGTCCACCGTGACCCGATGCGGCGTCGCCGACCTGCCGCGGAACCCGCAGCCAGTTGCTGATCCCCCACGCCAGGTCGTGGCCGATGCCGTCGGCGTCGATCTCGACCGAGGTCCCGCCACGACCGTCGCGTTCCCACGTGCGGATGCGAACCCGGCCGGCGACGACGATCCGGTCGCCCTTCTTCAGGGACTTGAACACGTTCGACGCGAGCGACCGGAACGCGGTGACGGTGTACCAGTTGGTCGCACCGTTGACCCAGGCCGAGGTGGCCCGGTCCCAACGACGCGAGGGTGACGCGAGCCGGAGACTCGTGATGGCGATGCCGGTCTCGGTGACGAGGTGCCGGGGCTCGGTGGCGACGATTCCGCAGACGGTGATGATGTCGTTCATGGGTCGATCGTCACGGAGCCCGGGGCTGCCTCAGCAGCCCCGGGCTGGATCTGTGGCGTGTGGACCCGATCAGGCGACCTGTGGAGGACGAGTCCCCCGGGCCTCCTGTCCGGACCCGCTCAGTGCGCTCGGAACTCGGGCCGGGCGGCCAACGGTCCGAGCGCGGCGTGGACCGCGCCCTTCGCGGACTCGAGGGACGGGTAGGGCCCGCCCGCCCGTCGGCGTCCGTAGAGCTCGACCTCGAAGCCGTCCGCCGCGCGGTGGATGCTTCCCACTGCTCCGGCCGGACCGATGGCGACCCAGGTTCCCGTGTTGTCCGTCATGTTCGAACCACCTCCTCGTGGCCCTGCCGCCCCGGGGTCAGGACGCCAGGATGTACTGACTGTAGGCCTTCCGGACCTTGTTCACCTTGGGCAGCGCGACCGCGAGGCAGTAACCCTGCCCGGGGTTCTTCGCGAAGAAGTCCTGGTGGTACTCCTCTGCCGTGAAGAACGTCGAGAGCGGCTCGATGGTTGTGACGACCCCGCCGTCCCAGATGTCCGACGCCCGCTCGATCGCGCGCTCGAACAGCTCGCGCTGCGCGTCGTCGGCCGGGAACATCGCCGAGCGGTACTGCGTGCCGACGTCGGCGCCCTGCCGGTTCAGCTGACGGGGGTCGTGCAGCGTGAAGAAGACGTCGAGGATCACCTCGGCTGGGATCACCGACTCGTCGAACGTCACCGCGACCGCCTCGGCGTGCCCCGTCGTCCCGGTGCACACCAGTTCGTAGGACGGGTCGTCGACCTGTCCGCCGATGTAGCCCGACACCACGTCCTGCACACCCTGGAGCGTGCGGTACACGGCGTCGAGACACCAGAAACATCCACCTGCGAGCACGAACGTGGTCATGACGACACCCTCTCTCCGGGCCACGCGTGCGGCCCACTCGTTCCTCCACAACAGTGTGCGCGGAGACCCTGTTCCCCAGATCGGACGGCACCCCTCGGCGTGTCGGTGGTCCCCCGTAGCGTCGGCACCACACCGACCAGGAGGCCAGCGATGCAGACCATCACCGAACCCGCACTGCGGATCCGCACCGTCCCGCTGGCCCGCGCCCGGGGCGACTACCGCATCCTCGACGTCCGCGACGACCTGAGCCGCGTGACCCGGGCCAACGGTGAGATCGTCGGCTACGTCGACCGCATCGACGTCGCCGGCGACACCGCCTACCGTGCGCGCCGGTACGTCGCGACCGAGCGCCGGTTCGTCGAGCTGCCGAGCGTCTGGTCCGCCGACGACGCCGTGGACACCCTGCGCTGGTCATGATGTTCCACATTGGAATCATCTGCGCTGGGATGCGCGGAACGCCGTCCGACCTCCCCGACGCCTGATCGTCCCGTGGGTATGGTGCGCACATGGACTGGTGGAACGACCTGACCGACTGGACTTCGTCCGACACGGGGTGGCGGGTGCTCTCGGGCGCTGTGATCCCCTTCGTCGCGATCGTCGTGGCTGGTGTCATCGCGGCGCTCATCGGGCGCAGCGCGACCAAGCGGGTCGTGGCGCTGCAGGAGCGGGAATCGAAGAACGCGGCCGTGGCCGCGATCCTGACGGCTGCGCGCAAGGCTGCCGCGTGGGGATCGCTCGGACACGACGAGCGCGCCTACGCCGACCACCTGGCCGAGGACGCCGACATCCGGCTGCGCCTGCTCGCCGTGCAGGGTGCGCCGCTGGCCGCCAACTGGGCCCAGCACGAGATCGCCGACATCAAGAAGAACTCGTCGACGTTCAGCTTCCAGGCGGACCAGTCCCTCGCCGAGTTCCGTGACCGCCTGCTCGACTGGCAGGCACGTCCGAGCCGTGCGCGCAAGCTCTTCAAGGCCGACCTCGAGCGCTGGAAGTTCGAGTCTCCGGACCCCGACGCCGACCTGATCAAGCGCCAGCAGGACTGGAACGCCGACCAGGGCGAGGCCCCGCGCACCCAGGCGCAGGCCCCGGCCCCGGTTGCTCCGGTCGAGCGCGCCACCCCGACGACGACCTCGCTGCGTCCGGCGCAGCGCCCCGCATCAGCGCCTTCGGTCCCGGCAGCCACCGCACCCGCTGCTGGTTCGCCCGCTGCCGGTGCGGCTGCGCCCGGAACCGCAGCCGCCGGATCCACCGGTGGGACGACCCCGTCGTTCTCGGTGAACCGCGGTGCCGGCACGAACCAGAACCGCGGGAGCACCGACCCGAACGCCACACGCTCCTTCGGCGAGAACACCACCCGCGTCTACGGCGACGACGAGGCTGCGCCGCCGGTGCGCCCGGCGCTCGGCACCCCGACCTCACCCGCACGCTCCACCCCGCGTCGCAGCACGGACGAAACCGAGGCCGTGGACGACGCCAGCGCCACCCGTGCCTTCGGCGGCGCGAGCGCCACCCGTGCGTTCGGCGACACCGACCGCGCACCGCGGAACGACCGCCCGTCCTCTACCGACCGCGCCGTCGCGACGCCCACGGCAGCCGAGGCGCACGTCAACCGCACACCGGCGAACGACGTCCCGCCGGCGTCGGCTCCCCGGGTCGAGACCCCCGGAACGACGAACACCACGTCCGTCCCGACGCGTCTGGGCCAGGCCCCCGCCGAACCGGCCGACGCGAACGAGACATCGGAAGCGCCGTACACGCAGCCGATCAGCGCCGCCGAACTCCGGCGCCGCGCCGCGGACGACGACGAGTAACAGCCGCCACGACGCCACAGCGACGAGAACAGGGCCGCCATCCGCACAGGATGGCGGCCCTGTTCGTCTTCGGTGCCCCCGGCAGGAATCGAACCCGCGGCACGGTGGGTAGAAACCACCTGCTCTATCCACTGAGCTACGGAGGCAAGCAGCGTCGATTGTAGCGCCGTGACCAGATCCGGCGGTTGCCCAACGGTCGGCCGCCGTCTGCTCTCCGTTCCCCTCCGGGACACCCGCGCTTCGTAGCGTCCGGAGCATGCGCACCACCGGTTCCGTCCTCGCCGTCGTGCCCGCGCGTGCCGGGTCGAAGGGGATCCCCGGCAAGAACCTCCGCACCGTCGCGGGTCGTTCGCTGGTCCGTCGTGCGGTCGAGTCGGCTCGGCTGGCCGCGAGTATCGACGAGGTGGTCGTCACGACCGACGGCGACGCGATCGCCGCTGAGGCGGTCGCCTCCGGTGCCGCCGTGGTCCGCCGTCCGGCCGAGCTCGCCGGTGACGAGGCATCGTCCGAGTCCGCGCTGCTGCACGTCCTCGACGCGATCAGCACGCCACTGCCCGAGGTCCTCGTCTTCCTGCAGGCGACCTCGCCGTTCATCGACCCGGCCGACCTCGACGCCGCCGTCGCGCGCGTGGTCGACGGGCACGCCGACGCGGTGTTCGCGGCCGCAGCGTCGCACGCGTTCCTGTGGCGGACCGCGCCGGACGGCACCGCGGTCGCGGTCAACCACGACGCTGCGACCAGACCGCGCCGCCAGGACCGTGAGCCGGAGTTCCGCGAGACCGGCGCGTTCTACGTGATGCGGACGTCGGGGTTCCTCGAGCACCGGCACCGGTTCCACGGCCGCGTCGAGCTGGCCGTCGTCGACGGTGCCGGCGCGATCGACATCGACGACGAGGCCGACCTGGCCCTCGCCGAAGCCCTCGCCGGCGCGCGGAACGAAGCCCCCGGCCACGGCCACGCACGCGTCGGCGCCCCTGCCCCCGCACCCACCACGACCCGAGACCCATCCCCGACGCGGGCCACCCCCGCACCGAACGGAGCACCATGACCGTCACCATCGGTACGTCCACGATCGGCGCGGGCCACCCCGCCTACCTCATCGGCGAGATCGGCCTGAACCACAACGGCGACGTCGACATCGCGAAGCAGCTCATCGACGTCGCTGCCGACGCCGGCCTGCAGGCCGTCAAGTTCCAGAAGCGCACCCCCGCGATCTCCACGCCGGAGCACATGAAGAACACCCCGCGCAGCACCCCGTGGGGCGACATGACCTACCTGGAGTACCGCTACCGCGTCGAGTTCGACCGCGACCAGTACATCGAGATCGGTGACCACGCGACCCTCCGCGGTCTCGACTGGTTCGCGTCGCCGTGGGACGAGCCGTCGGTGGACTTCCTCGAGGACCTCAACGTCGTCGCCTACAAGATCGCGTCGGCGTCGGTGACGGACCTCGGGATGCTCGCCGCGGTCGCCGCGACCGGCAAGCCCGTCATCCTGTCGACCGGCATGTCCACGCTCGAGCAGATCGACGCCGCCGTCGAGACCCTCGGCACCGACCGCCTCGTCCTCATGCACGCGACGTCGACCTACCCGCTGCCCGCCGAGGAGGCGAACCTCCGCATGATCGACACGCTCGCCCACCGGTACGCGGGCGTCCCCGTCGGCTACTCCGGCCACGAGCCCGGCCTGCAGATCTCGATCGCCGCGGTCGCCCTCGGCGCCACGGCCGTCGAACGGCACATCACGCTGGACCGCACGATGTGGGGCTCCGACCACGCCGCGTCCCTCGAGCCGCACGGTCTGAAGACGCTCGCCCGTGACATCCGCATCATCGAGACCGCCCTCGGCGACGGCGTCAAGCGCATCTTCCCCGGCGAGCAGGCACCGCTCGCGAAGCTGCGTCGTGTCGGCGCGTGAGCGCATGCAGTCCCCATCCGGGCACCGGCGAGCAGGCACCGCTCGCGAAGCTGCGTCGCGTCGGCGCGTGAGCGCATGCAGTCCCCATCCGGGCGCCGGCGAGCAGGCACCGCTCGCGAAGCTGCGTCGCGTCGGCGCGTGAGCGGAGCGCACGTGAGCACCGCGCACGTGACCGGCCCGGTCGACGGGACCCGCGCCCTGGACGTGCCGGCTGACGGCGGTGGGTCGACCGGCGGACGGGAGGCGCGCCTCCCGTCCGCCGCGCCACCACGCGTCCGACGCGTGGTCGGCCTGGTCGACACCGACTCGTTCGCGAAGTGGGGCGCCCACCTGCTGGCGACCGCGCCCGCCGACTGGGACCTGGAGCTGCGCACCGTGGCGACCCCGCGGTCGGCCAGTCCGAAGCAGCTGCGCTCGGCGTTCCGCGGGTTGGACCGACGACTCGCCCACCTGCACCGCGAACCGCCCGCACCGAAGGACGTCGACGCCGCCGTCGAGGAGCTCCGACAGGACCCGCCGGACGCCGTCCTGGTGTCCTTGATCGGGCCCGTGGCCGAACTCGTGATCGACGAGGTGCACCGGCGGATCCCGGACCGGCCGGTGCTGGTGTCCGGGCTGCCGGGGATCTCGTTCCCCGCGAAGTGGAAGGGCATCTTCTTCCGCGCCCGGGCCGACCTGTTCGTGCTGCACAGCCACCGCGAGGTGCGCGCGTACGAGGAACTGGCGCGCGAGGGCGGGGTCGAGCCGCACTTCGCACTCGCCACACTGCCGTTCGCCCGGGGTGCCGGCGCGACCGGCGGTACCGGCGCGACGGGCGCGCCCGTCCGCGACTCCGTCGTCTTCGCGGCGCAGCCGAGTGTGCCGCTCGAGCGGGCCGACCGGGCCCTCGTCGTGCGCTGGCTCGTCGACACGGCCCGCGCGCACCCGGAGTGGCGCGTCGTCATCAAGACCCGCGCCGCGGCCGGCGAGCACCAGACGCACCGCGAGGAGCACCCGTACCCGGACCTGGTGCCGGCGGACGCCCCGGCCAACCTGGTGGTGGAGAGCGGCCCGATGGCCGACCACCTCGACCGCGCGGTGGCACTCGTGACGATCAGTTCGACGGCCGTCCTCGAGGCTGCGGCCCGGGGTGTCCCCGCGCTCACGCTCACCGACTTCGGGATCGGTCGGCACCTGATCAACGAGGTGTTCGTGGGGAGTGGCCTCGAGGGGGACGCCGTCGACCTGGTCGACGGCCGGTTCGGGGTCGTCCGGCCGGAGTGGATGCGGGACAACTACTTCCACCCGGCCGCCGAGGACGACTGGCAGCGCCGACTGGTGGACCTCATGGCCCGACGGGACGCCGGGAGGCTGGTGGACCGGGCACCGGCTCGGCGGAGCCGTGGTGGGGCGCTGCGACGTGCGTGGGAGCGGAAGAACGCCCTCGGTGGGGCCGATCGAAGCCCGCTCGGGCTGGTCGCGCTGGGCATCGGGGCGCCGATCCGGAGTGCGAAGCGCCTGGCTCGGCGCATGCGGGCACTGATCGATCCGCCGGAGCCCGTCGTGGTGTCGGCGCCGACGTCGCAGCGCGCAGGAGGGCGCGCCGCTGCGCCCGCGTCGGGGGCCGCCGCTGGGACGGCCGCGGCAGCGGCTCGGTCAGACCGCCTTGGCCACCGCGAGCAGGAGCTGGTCCCGGGTCGGGACGCCGGGTGAACGGAAGACCTCGGTGCCGTCGTCCTGCCGCACGATGATCGTGGGCGTGGACCGGACACCGAGGTCTTCCGCGTCGTCGGGGTGCGCCGCCACGTCGTGTTCGGTCACGGTGAGCCCGGGGACGAGCGCCGAGGCCTCGGCCGACACCCTGCGGGCGGCGGCGCACGGCGCACAGAAGGCGGACGTCCAGAGATCGAGCTGCATGTGGTCCTGCAACGCGGCGGGTGGGGGTTCTACTCCCGGTCGAACTCACCGCTGCGGTCGCCGCGGTCCTGCAGGTCGTCCACGGGGTCGGACTCGCTCGGCTCGTAGGTGAACTCGACCGAGATCTGGTCGAGCACCTGGCGGGACTTGGTGGCGCGGTAGGTGAAGGCCGTCTGCAGGCCCTCGACGTCGGCGAACACCGTGACCTCGTCGTCCAGCGCGTCGCTCGTGGCGGTGCGGGTGTCGGTCGTGCCGTCGAAGGGGCCGCCGTGGAAGATCGCGGTGTACTCGTCGCCTTCGTGGATGGTGATGTCGCTCATGCGTCCCTTCTACCAGGCGGCGGCTGGGGCAGCCTGTTCAGCCCGTGCTTGCGCGGCGGTCCTCGCCGGTTGCGCGGCGGCCCTCGCACGTTGCACGGCGGTCTTCGCCGGTTGCGCCCCGGTCGCCGCCGTTGCGGAATGCATAGCATCGCTATATAGTTCCGCTATGGAAACACCGCGTGAGCAGACGATCGAGACCCTCCTCGTCTCCGTCAACCGCCTGATCCGCCGCGCCGTCCAGTCGACGGGCAACACGTCCTCCACCGCCGTCTGGCGCACACTCGGCATCCTCGAGACCGACGAGCCCCTGCGGCTCGGCGAGCTGGCCACCGCGTCGCGCGTGGCGCAGCCCACGATGACCCGGCTCGTCGCCGGCATGCTCGCCGACGGTCTGGTCAGCCGCAGCGTCGACCCCGGCGACTCCCGCGGGCAGCTCATCGAACTCACCGGTGCCGGGCGCGACCGGCTCGCGGCCTGGCGTTCCACCCTCACCAGCACGGTCGGCCCGTTGTTCGCCGACCTGACCGACGACGACTGGGACGTCCTGCACCATGCGGCGGACCTGATCGCCCAGCGCACCCGGACAACCCCCAACGGAACGGAGATCCCCGCGTGAACGCCCACGCACCCGCCGGCCGGTCCGGCTCCATACTCAAGCAGTCGTCCGCGGTCTGGGCGATCGCCTTCGCCTGCGTCGTCGCGTTCATGGGCATCGGCCTCGTCGACCCGATCCTCCCCGCGATCGCCGCGTCCCTGAAGGCGACCCCGGCGCAGACCGAGCTGCTCTTCACGAGCTACCTCGCCGTCACCGGTGTCGCGATGTTCTTCACGAGCTGGGTCTCGAGCCGCATCGGCGCGAAGCGCACCCTGCTCATCGGACTCGCCCTGATCGTGGTCTTCTCGGTCCTCGCCGCGACGTCGAACAGCGTGTGGAGCATCATCGACTTCCGCGCCGGGTGGGGCCTCGGCAACGCGCTCTTCATCTCCACCGCGCTCGCGACCATCGTCGGGGCAGCGTCGGGCGGCACCGCCTCGGCGATCATCCTGTACGAGGCAGCGCTCGGCCTCGGCATCGCCGTCGGCCCTCTCGTCGGCGGTCTGCTCGGCTCGGTGAGCTGGCGCGGCCCGTTCTTCGGCGTGACCACCTTGATGGCCGTCGCGTTCATCGCCATCGTCGCCCTGCTCAAGACCGGCAGTCTCGAGAAGCCCACACCCACCAAGCTCTCCGCACCGTTCCGCGCTCTCGGTCGTCCCGCGCTCGCCGCACTCGCCGCGACCGCGCTGTTCTACAACATCGGCTTCTTCGTCCTGCTGGCGTACACGCCGTTCCCGCTCGGCTTCGGCGCGCTCGGCATCGGGTTCACGTTCTTCGGCTGGGGTGTCGGCCTCGCCATCACGTCGGTGTGGGTCGCCCCGATGCTCACCGCCCGGCTCCGCAGGACGACCGTGCTGAAGATCGTGCTGCCCTTGCTCGCACTCGACCTGTTCGCCGCCGCGCTCGTCGTCCGGTCGCAGGTGGGCCTGATCATCTGCGTCGTCATCGGCGGCCTCGTGCTCGGTGTCCTGAACACCGTGTTGACCGAGTGCGTCATGGAGGCCACCGACCTCCCCCGCTCGGTCGCCTCGAGCGCCTACTCCGCCGTCCGCTTCATCGGCGGCGCCATCGCCCCGCCCGTCGCGACCCTGCTCGCCGACGAGTACTCCCCCTCGGCGGCGTACGTCTTCGCGGGTGCGTCCGTCGCGGTCGCCTTCGTCGTGATCCTCTGCACCACCAAGGTCCTGCGCCGCGTCGACGACGGTGCCGAGCCCGAGCGCGTCGAGGCCGAGGCGATCACCGCCGGCGAGATGGTCTAGGGGCGGGGCGGGTCCACCGCCACGCGGACGCTCCCCGCTCGCCCCGATTCTCCCGCCTGCCCCGCTTCTCCCGCTTCTCCGCGAGCGGGCGAAATGCCCGGGTGTCCCCCGTGGGCACTCCGGCATTTCGCCCGTTCGTGCATCTGCGCGCCCGCTCCCCGTACACCCGTGCACTCACTCCCCTCTCCCCCTGAGCGGGCGAAATGCCCGGGTTCGCCCGCAGGGCGACCCGGGCATTTCGCCCACTCGCGGAGGACTCGAGCGGCCGGCGGGAACGCCGCGGCAGGCGGGGTGGAACGAACCGCCTGGAGGCGCGACGCAGCCCGCCGGGGTCGCCACGGGCCTCCAGGCGGTCGCCGGCAGTGCTGTCGGCTCACGTCGCGGCCGAGCGGGCGGAACATCCGGGTGCGTCCGCCCAGCGGGCCCGGCATTTCGCCCGCTCGGCTGGACGCGAGCACGCGAGCGGGCGAAGGCGTGACGGAGCAACCGGAGCGCCGTCGTCGGCGAGCGGGCGAAATGCCGTGCCCGCCGGCGGAGCGGCCGCGGCATTTCGCCCGCTCGTGGTGGGGACGCAAGTCCGAGCGGGAGCGCCGCGGCAGGCGGGGTGGAACGAGCTGACTGGAGGCGCGGGGCGGCCTGCCGGGGTCGTGACGGTCCTCCAGCCGGTCGCGTGTACCGCCTGCGCTTCGTGTCCCGGACGAGCGGGCGAAATACCCGGGTGCGTTCGGAGGGCGACCCGGGCATTTCGCCCGCTCGCGGATCGGACCCACGGAACGGGCCGACGGGATGACGGGCACGGGCGCGGGCACGCACGGCCGCCCCCCGCGCCCGCGGCCCGTACGGGAGGCACGCAGGGCGGGAATAGGATCGAGGACATGGCAACCGCGAATGACCGCCTCGTCTGGATCGACTGCGAGATGACCGGCCTCGACCTCGAGGTCGACGAACTCGTCGAGGTGGCCGTGGTCATCACCGACTTCGACCTCGAGCCCGTGCACCCCGGGTTCGACATCGTCATCAAGCCGGACCAGTCGGCGCTCGACAACATGAACGAGTTCGTGACGAACATGCACGTCACCTCGGGCCTCATCGAGGAGATCCCGAACGGCGTGAGCCTGGCGGACGCCGAGTACCAGGTGCTCGAGTACATCCTCGAGCACGTCCCCGCCGAGGGCTCCGCGCCCCTGGCCGGCAACACGATCGGCACCGACCGGGCGTTCCTGTCGAAGTACATGCCGCGCGTCGACGGACACCTGCACTACCGCAGCGTCGACGTGTCCAGCATCAAGGAACTCTGCCGCCGCTGGTTCCCGCGCGTGTACTTCAACGCGCCGGAGAAGCACGGTGGGCACCGTGCCCTCGCGGACATCCTCGAGTCGATCCGCGAGCTCGAGTACTACCGCCGCGCCGGCTTCGTCGCCGAGCCCGGCCCGAGCACCGACGACGTGCGCGCCGTGCAGGCCGGCGTCGTGGCGAAGTGGGAGTCGCGGCTGGCGCAGCCCACGGCCGAGTAGCGACACGGGTGGTCCGCACCCCGTCCCGCATGTACTACTATTGAGTGGTCGCGCCGGTCCGCCGGTTCGAACATGGTGGATATAGCTCAGTTGGTAGAGCGCCTGGTTGTGGTCTAGGAGGTCGCGGGTTCGAGACCCGTTATTCACCCCAGTACTGAAGAACAGACGAAGGCCCCGGTCCGTTGGACCGGGGCCTTCGTCGTTCCGCGAACATGTTCGGGTCTTGTGTAAAATATGTACTTCTGTATATTGTAGATCAGTGCAGACCCGATCCTTTCGACCAGACATCCAGGGCCTCCGTGGGATCGCCGTCGCCGTGGTCGTCCTCGACCATGCGTTCCGTTGGCCGAGCGGTGGGTTCCTCGGCGTCGACGTCTTCTTCGTGATCTCCGGGTTCGTCATCACCGCAGGGCTGCTGCGTGAACACGGGCGGACCGGACGGATCCGCCTCCGGGCCTTCGCCGCCCGCCGCGTGCGCAGGCTCGCGCCGGCATCCCTCCTCGTGATCCTCGTGACCACGGCTGCGGCCTGGGTCCTCCTGCCGACGAGCAGGTTCGCGTCGGTCGCCGCCGATGCCGTCGCCTCCGTGCTCGCCGTGCAGAACTGGCGGTTGGCAGCAGCGGGCACCGACTACTTCGCGGCGACGGCAGCCGCCTCACCGTTCCAGCACTTCTGGTCCCTCGCGGTCGAGGAACAGTTCTACCTGGTGCTCCCGGTCCTCCTGCTGCTCCTGCTCGGGCGTCGCGCACGCCGAGACGATCGAACCGTCGGGCGCTCGGCACGTGCAACCGTCGTGATCGGCGGCCTCACGGTGTGCTCTCTCGCTTGGGCCTTCGTCGCTGCTGCGGTCGACCCTGCCTCCGCGTACTTCTCGACGGCGACGCGTGCATGGGAGCTCGGCGTGGGTGTCCTCGCCGCGATCGCTGTGCACCGTGCCCGGTCGGTCCGCCCGTGGGTCGCGGAGTGCATGGTCGTCATCGGACTCGGCGCGATCGCCGCGTCCGTCCTGCTCGGGCGGGAGAGCTTCGGCATGCCGGCACCGCTCGCACTCGTCCCGACGCTCGGTACCGCGCTCATCCTGGTCGCCGGAGCCGGAGCCGAAGCCGGAACCGGAGCCGGCGCCAGCTCCCGCTCCAGCTCTGGTCCCGCACCCACCCGCACGGCCTGGGCAGCGGCACCGCTGCGCTGGCGTCCCCTCGTCGGACTCGGGACGGTGAGCTACTCGCTCTACCTCTGGCACTGGCCGTTCATCGTCCTGCTGCCCCTCTTCACTTCGCTTCCCGTCGGCATCGCGGTCGTCCTCGCACTGCTGACGTCGATCGCGAGCTACGCAACGGTGGAGACCGCCTTCCGGCACCGCGGCCTCCGCGCCACGCTCCAGGAACACCGTCTGCGGCTGCAGGTCGGCGCGCTGGCCGCGCTGACCGTGCTCACCCTCGTCACCGTCTCGGGAACCGCCGAGCGGCTCCGGCCGCTCCCACCGGTTCCCGCTGCCGCACCCGCCGCCGGGGACGACACCGACCTCGCCGCCGACGACTCGTTCCCGGCGCTGCAAGCCCGCGCCGACGCCATCGCAGCAGGGCTGGGCGCGCGATCGTGGCCGGACGACCTGACTCCGAGTGCCGAGGCGATCAGCGCCCCTGGCTACGCAGACTCCCTGACGAAGACCTCGAGTTGGGCGCCCACCCTCGGGTGCTCGGTGATCGGTGCCGATTGGCGCGCGGACTCGTGCACGTGGGGCGCCGCTCCGGGGACGTCCGTGATGCTCACTGGCGACTCCACCGGTGCGTTCTCGGCGCCGGGGTGGAGAGCGCTCGCAGAAGACCCCGACGCCGATGTGCAGGTCCGGAACGGCGCACAGATCGGCTGCCCCTTCTCCACGACGGCGCTCACCTCGGACGTCGACACCTGCGCCGCCCACAACGCGGAGGTGCTCGCCGAGCTCGAACGGACGACCCCGGACATCCTGGTCGTGACGAACCGGTTCTGGGACAAGGAAGACCCGAGCCTCGAAGGGATCACGCGAGAGTCCTACGAATCCGGCGTCAAGGGGATCATCGAGGCCGCCCGACCGCACGTCGGCCGCGTCGTCGTCGTACCCGCCACCCCGCCGGGGTACGCGCCGACCGGCTGTGTCGCCGGCACCCGGGGGCCACAGGACTGCCGAGAAGGCGATGCGACAGCCCGCGCCCAGATGCGTTCCCTGACCACCCTGCTCGACGACGTCGACGAGACCACGGTGCTCGACACGACCCCCCTCTGGTGCTCGTTCGGTACCTGCCCGCTGCTCATCGGGAACGTCCTCACCCGCTTCGATCCGGTCCACGTCACACCGGAGGCTTCGCAGGCATCGGCGCCGGCGCTGCTCGACCTGCTCCGGAAGGAGGACATCCTGCCGGGTGTGCGACCATCGACCCCGTGATGGAGATGTCCGCCGAGGCCTTCGAGCAGCTCGTGACCGACGAACTCGACCTGCTCCCCGACGAGATGGTCGACGGGCTCGACAACGTGGTGTTCGTCGTCGAGGACGAACCGGAGAACGGCGAAGAGTTCTTCGGTGTCTACGACGGCATCGCAGCCACCGAGCGCGGGCAGTACGGCTTCGGCGAGCTGCCCGACCGCATCGTGGTGTTCCGGAAGCAGCACCTGGCCGAGTGCGACACCGTCGAGGAGCTCAAGGACGAGGTGCACACCACCCTCGTGCACGAGATCGGGCACTTCTACGGCATCGACGACGAGCGGCTGCACGAGCTCGGCTGGGCGTAGCGGCCAGCGACGCGCCCGCGCACCGCACCCGCACCGCACCCGCACCCGCGCCTCAGAACCGCGTCGGCCCCACCTCGTGGTACTTCTCCCACGCCCCCACCGGCCCCCGCCCGTGCAACGCGTACTCCCCCACCATCCGCTCCTTGTAGGCCGCCGGGTTGTGCGACGCCACCACCCGCGCGTTCCGCCAGTGCCGGTCGAGCGCACGCGTCCGGTCGGCCGCTGACGCCCCGCCGACCTCGAACAGCTCGGACGCCGACCGCAGCACCCGCGGCCCGATCTCGACCTGCGCCTGGTACACGGCGTTCTCGGCCGCGTCGAGCAGCACGCGGTCGACACCGGCCCCGGGTTCGTTCGTCGCGACGACCCCGTCGAGCAGCCCGGCGGCGGCGGCGACGAGCGACCGGGCGGTGAACGCGCCGGCCGACAGTCGCCCGAGCACCGCGAGCACCTGCGGGTCCTGGCCCGGCACGGCTGCGTTGGCGTGGATGTACGTGCGGGTCCGTGGTCGCACGAAGGCCACGGCGTCGTCGGACACCGCCTGCCCGATCCCGGCGAGGACCGCCAGCAGGTACAGCTGGTAGAAGGCCTGGATGTGCGACAGCGGGGCGTCCCGGTACGCCGACACCACCGACGGGTCGACCGACACCCCGTCGAACACGGTCGTGCCGGACGCGGTCAACCGCTGCCCGAAACCGTCCCAGTCGTCGATGCTCGTCACGCCCGGCGCGGAGGCGTCGACGGCGAACGTCACGCGCTCCCCGTCGCGGTCCGCCGCCAGGTAGATCCAGTCCGCGTAGAGCGTGCCGGTCGAGTCGTACTTCGTGCCGTCGAGTCGCACCGCCCCGGGCCCGGACGGCGTCACGGTCGTCGAGATGTCGGCCAGCGTCGTCCCGGTCCGCTCCGAGGTCGCGTTCCCGATGATCGCGCCGCCGACGATGCGCTGGAGCCACTCGTCGCGCGACGCGGAGTGCGGCCGCAACAGCACCAGTTCGGTGTACCCGAAGTGTCCCCGCCACAGGTGCGCGATGTTCGAGTCCGCCGCCGCCAGGTCCGCCACCAGGTGCGCGAGTTCCACCAGCGTCACGCCGAACCCACCGCGGTCCTCCGGCACGCGCAACCGCCCGAACCCCGCGTCGGCCAGCGCCCGGACCTCGGCGTGCGGCAGCGGCCGGTCGCCCGGCTTCCCGGACGCAAGCTCACGATCCACCGCGCCGTCGCGGATCGTCGCGAACACGGGCGCGAAGCGTTCGCGCAGGGTCGCCAGACGGTCGGCCGGGAGGCCCGGCATGCGTCCGTCAGTCGTCGTCGCGTCCGTCATGCGGGCACCTCCACCGCACGGGCCGCGTCCGCGACGCCGCTCGCGCCACCGGAGAACGCCCCGCGCCACTGCCGGGCCGGGTGCGAGTCCGGTAGCTGCGCGTGGCCGAAGAGCTTCTCGCGCAGGGTGCCCTCGCGGTACTCGGACTGCATCAGCCCGCGCTCCTGCAGGGTCGGCGCGATGTGGTCGACGAACTCCTCGTAGGAGCCGGGCAGCGTCCAGTTGATGACGTTCACGCCGTCGACGCCCACCCGCTGCCAGTCGGCGAGCTCGTCGGCGATCTGCTCCGGCGTCCCGACGACCCGGGCGCGGAGCTTGGCGGACAGGCGTGCGAGGTCGGCGATGGTCGGTTCGCGGTCCCCGGCGGCCTCGCGGAGCCACTGCAGGTGCGACTGCCCGGCGTGGGTGCGGACCTCGGACAGCGGGGTGTCGGGGTCGAGGGGCTCGCCGGTGTCCGCGTCGAAGCCGAGGTTCGAGTGCACCAGGAACCCGTCGGCGGCCAGGTACTCGTCGATCTCCGCTTCCTTGGCCTTCGCCTCGGCCTCGGTCGAGCCGGTGACGAAGGTCAGGCCGAGGAAGAACGCGATGTCGTCCCGCTGGCGGCCGGCGGCCTCGGCCAGGTCGCGGGTCTCCCGGATGAGCTGTTCGGTGGCGTCCCGGTTCGAGGTGAGGATGAACTGGGCCTCGGCGTTCCGGGCGGCGAAGGCACGGCCTGCCGGCGACGACCCGGCCTGGAACAGCACCGGGGTCCGCTGCGGCGACGGTGCCGACAGGTGCGGGCCCTGCACGTCGTAGCGCTTGCCGTGGTGGTCGATGCGGTGCACCCTGTCGGGGTCGGCGTAGCCGCGGACGGGGTCCTTCAGCACGGCGCCGTCGTCCCAGGATCCCTCCCAGAGCTTTGCGCAGACCTCGAGGTACTCCTCGGCCCAGACGTAGCGCTCGTCGTGCTCCTCGAGCCGGTCGGCGCCGAAGTTCCGGGCGGCGCTGTCGAGGGCGCTCGTGACGACGTTCCAGCCGATCCGGCCCCGGGTGATGTGGTCGAGCGTGGAGACCTTGCGGGCGAAGTCGAACGGGTGCGCCTGGATGACGCTCGAGGTGAACGCCAACCCGAGGTGCTCGGTCGACACGGCGAGCGCGGAGAGCAGCACCGAGGGATCGTTCGAGGGGATCTGCAGCCCCTCGCGCAGGTTGGTCGAGTAGTCACCGCGACCCGGGCCGTAGGTGCCGACGACGTCGGCGAAGAACACCGCGTCGAACTTGCCGCGCTCGAGGGTCCTCGCCAGGTCGGTCCACAGCGTCACGTCGTCGAAGTCGGCCTGCCGAGCATCGGGGTGCCGCCACAGGCCGTGCTGGATGTGCGACGTCGTGTTCATGACGAAGGCCGCGAAGCGCAGCGGGCGGTTCGGTGCATCGCTCATGCGACCCATCGTGGTCGGCGGGCACCGCCCGCCGACAGCGACGTGACCTCACGTTACGCGTGGTGTTCCCCGGCGCAGTGGACGCGACCATGCTCCTGAGGCATGCCGAGCCAGCCCACCGTCACCGCGCCTCCCGGCCGTCCCGCCGCACCGTCGACCAGCGCGACCCGTCGTCGGGTCGCGCTCGCGTCGTTCATCGGGACGACCGTCGAGTACTACGACTTCTACCTCTACGCGACGGCCTCGGCGCTGGTGTTCGCACCGACGTTCTTCCCGTCCGTCACGCCCGCGGTCGGGGTGATCGCGTCGTTCGCGACCTACGGCGTCGGGTTCGTGGCGCGGCCGCTCGGCGGGGTGGTCGCCGGGCACCTGGGCGACCGGATCGGGCGGAAGAAGCTGCTCGTCGCATCGCTGGTGCTGATGGGCATCGCGTCCACGCTGATCGGGGTGATCCCGTCCGCCGCGACCATCGGGGTCGGCGCCGTCGTGGCGCTCGTGTTCCTGCGGCTACTGCAGGGTGTCGCGGCCGGAGCGGAGTGGGGCGGCTCGGCGCTGCTGTCCGTCGAGCACGCGCCCGAACGGCACCGCGGGCTGTTCGGGGCGTTCACGCAGATGGGCTCGGCCGGTGGGATGCTCCTGGCGACCGGGGTCTTCACGCTCGTGCGGTCGCTGCTCGGCACCGAGGCGTTCCTGGCCTGGGGCTGGCGGCTGCCGTTCCTGTTCTCCGCCGTGATCGTCGCGGTCGGGCTCGTCATCCGGCTCGGCGTGCAGGACGCCCCGGTGTTCCAGGAGCTGCGTGCCTCGGGTGGGGTCGAACGGTTCCCGGTGTGGCAGGCGATCCGGCAGCACCCGCGGTCGATCCTGGTGACGGCGGGCCTGCGACTCGTACAACCGGCGCTGTACTCGATCCTGACGACGTACTCACTGACCTACCTCGGCAACGTGCGGGGGCCGTCGGGCTCGGACGCGGGGCTGCAGGCCGTGCTCGTGATCTCGGCGGTGTCGCTCGTGTCGACGCCGTTCTGGGGGTGGCTGTCCGACCGGGTCGGGCGGCGGGTGCTCACGATCTGGTCGGCTGTGGGCATCGCGGTGCTCATCTGGCCGTTCTTCGCGTTCCTCGACGCCGGGCCCCTCGTGCTGCTGCCGCTCGTGGCGCTGATCGGGATGTGCGTGTTCCACGACAGCATCTACGGCCCGCAGGCGGCGTGGTTCGCGGAGCAGTTCCCGACCGGGCGGCGGTACTCGGGGATGTCGCTCGGCTACCAGATCGGGTCGACCTTCTCGGTGGGGCTGACGCCGCTGCTGGCCGCGGTGTTCGTGCAGTTGGGCGGTGGCTCGCCGTGGATCCTGTGCGGGTACCTCGGGGTGTACGCGGTGCTGACGATCGCGGCGGCGGTGTTCGCGGTGGATCCGCGCGCGGTGGCGCGGCGGGAGGGCGGCGCGGGTGCGGGGGCGGGCGGGCGCGGGCGCGGGCCGAGTCTCGGCTTGACGGACAGTTCTCGCCTTCCGTAGCCCGAGAACTGTCCGAGGACGCGTGACTCGCGGCCGCCGCAGGGCGCTACGTCCGCAGGACCACGTCGGCCAGGGCGGCCGGGTCCTCGGCGGCGATGAAGGCCTGCTCCTGCGCGGCCCAGCGGTCCCACTCGCGTGCGAAGACCTCGCCGTCGCGTCCGATCGCCCGGTCCCAGCGCACGGCGTCGTCGGCCTCGAGCCACACACGCAGCGACGCCAGCGGTGCCGACGCCCGCGACAACGCCCCGCAGCCCTCCACCACGATCGGCAGGTCGGGGTCCACCGACGTCCACTCCGCGGGTCCGTCGGCGTCCCAGTCCCATCGTCGGTAGCCGCTCGGCGCTCCGAGCACGTCGGTCACCAGGGCGTCCGAAGCCGCTCGCAGGCCGTCCCAGCCCGGGTAGAGGTCGTCCAGGTGCACGAGCTGCGCTCCGAGCTGTTCCGCGACCTGCGCGCCGAGGGTCGTCTTGCCCGTGCCGGACCGGCCATCGATGAGCACGATGGCACGGTGGCCCGTGGCGGCGGCGACACCGGCGGCAGCAGCAGCGAGGCCCGGGGCGAGGTCCCCCGCGGTCGTGCCGGTCCCCGCGGTCGTGCCGGTCGTGCCGGTCCCGCCGGTCGTGCCGGCCCCGCCCGTCGTGCCGGCCCCGCCCGTCGTGCCGGCTCTGCCCGTCGTGCCCGTGGCACGTTCCGCGTCAGGCACGCCAGGTCCCCGTGCTCACCGCGACGGCGATCGACACCACGCCGATGCCGACCAGCACCGCCACCGTCGCCCACTCCGGCCCGGCGAACCGCGCGACCCGCGCCCAGGTCCGCCGTCCGGGAGCGCCGAACCCGCGTGACTCCATCGCCACCGCCAGGGTCGTCGCCCGGCGCAGCGCGAGCACGAGCAGCGCGAACGCCATGGTCGCTCCGCGGCGCAGCCTCCCGGAGTCCGCCAGTCCCCGGGCACGCCGGGCCATCGCGAGCTGTCGCCAGTCGTCGACGAGCAGCGTCATCATCCGGACGGCGGCGAGGGCCCCGAGCACGAAACGCGCGGGCAGCCGCAGCACCTGCGCGAGCCCGTCCGCCAGGTCGGTCGGGTCGACCCGCACGAAGAGCGCGATGGCTGGCACCCCCACCGCGAGGACCCGGAGCGCGGTCGCCAGCGCGAGCGTCAGCGATCCGTCGGTGATGTGCGCGAACCCGAGGTCGAACCACTCCCGACCCGAGGGTCTGCCGTACAGCGCGATGCTCACCGCCGTCAGCGGCACCGCGACCAGCACCGGTGCGAGTCGGAAGAGCAGTGTCCGGACCGGCAGGCGCAGGAGCGGCAGGAGCGCGAGTTCGAGCGCCAGGGCGACGGCGGCCGAGACGACGTCGAGGCTCAGCACCAGGCAGACACCGAGTGCGAGCACGCCGATCAGGGAGGCGACGGGCTGGACGCCGGGGATGCCGGTCGCGCGCGCGGCCAGCGGTCGTCGCGTGGGGTCCGACGCGTCGGTCGCGGCGGTCCGGTCCGTGTCGGTGGTCCGGTGCGTCCCGGCGGTCCGGCCTGGAGGCCCGGGGCGGTTCCCGGCTGTCGGTCCCGTCTCCGGGATGGCCGCGTCCGACGGTCCCTGGTCGCGCCCGACGGATCGCGCGCCGTCCGGCCCGAGGACGACCTCGTCGGCGTCGAGTGCCCGGACGAGGTCGCGGTCGTGGGTGACCGCCACCACCGCGGTGCCGGCATCGGCGAGTGCTCCGAGGCGCCCCACGACGGCCTGCCACGTGGCACGGTCCTGCCCGGAGGTCGGTTCGTCGAGCACGACGACCGGCGGACGGGCCGCGATGGCCGAGGCGATCGCGAGTCGTCGCTGCTCGCCGCCGGACAGGGTGAACGGGTTGGCGTCGGCCAGGTGTGCGAGCCCGAACTCGTCGAGCAGCGCGGAAGCCCGTTCCGCTGCGTCGGGAGCACCGAGCACGCGGGGGCCGGCTTCGACCTCCTCGCGCACGGAACGGGCGACGAACTGGTGCTCCGGATCCTGGAACACCGTGCCGATCCGGGCCGCGAGTTCGCGGCTCGTCCAGGTGTGGGGCGTCGTGCCGATGCCGTCGGCCAGGAGGTCCGTGGCGTGGAGCTCACCGGCTGCCGGCGGGAGCAACCCCGCGAGGGTCAGCCCGAGCGTCGACTTGCCGACACCGTTCGGTCCGGTGACCGCGAGGACCTGCCCGGCTCGGAGCCCGAGGTCGATGCCGTTCCCGACCGGCCGCTTCCCCCGTGCTGTGCCGAGCCCCCGCGTCTCGAGCAGCACCGTGGTCCCCGCCTCCCCGGCCCCCTCGCCCAGCGCCCCTTCGCCGAGCGGGCGGAATGCCGCAGTCACCCCGCCGGGCGACCCGGGTATTTCGCCCGCTCGTCCCGCCGCACGCTGCCCTCGCGCAGAACCGCGCTCCGGCTCGGCACCGGGCACCCAGACCCCGGCCGCGGTGAGCGCCTCGCCGTGGGTCGCCAGCACCTGCGCCGGCGGACCGTCCGCGACGACGCCGCCCGCCGGTTCGAGCAGCACGAGCCGGTCGACCAGGTCGAGCCAGGTGCCGATCCGGTGCTCCACCACGAGCAGCGTCGCCCCGGTGTCGTCGAGCAGTGCCCGGACGGCGTCGTGCACCTGCGCCACACCCTCGGGGTCGAGGTTGGCGCAGGGCTCGTCGAGCACGAGCGCACCGGGCCGCATCGCGAGCACGCCGGCGAGCGCCAACCGCTGCCGCTGCCCGCCGGACAACTGCGCGGTGGAGCGGTCGAGCGGCAGGTCGAGGCCGACGACGTCGAGCGCGGACCGCACCCGGTCCCAGGTCTCGTCGCGGGGGACGCCGGCGTTCTCGCAGCCGAAGGCCACGTCGTCGCCGACGCGGGACATCACGGTGTGCGCCTCGGGGTCCTGCATGACGAGGCCGACACGCCCGCGGACCGCGCGGGGGTCGGACTCGTCGACCAGGAGTGTCCCCTGCACCGACGCCGCGGTGGCGTCGGTGGCGTCGGGTTCGTCGGGCAGCACGCCGGCGACGGCTCGCAGGAGCGTCGACTTGCCGGCCCCGGACGGTCCGACGACGGCCACGCGCTCCCCCGGCTCGACGACCAGGTCGACTCCGCGGACGGCCCAGGCGTCCCGTTCCGCGTACCGCCAGCCCCAGCCACGGAACACGATGCGCGCCCCGCGGACGCCGACACCGGCACCGGCACCGGCGTCGCCACCGGCAGAGGAGGGCGTCACCGACGGAGCGGGCACGGTCACACCAGGGCGCGGGGTTCGCGACGGCTGTGCTCGCGGCCGGCGGCGAAGGACGACAGCACCCCCGTGCGGGCGAGTGCCCGCACGATCAGCCAGGAGCCCGCTCCCGCGATCACGGCACCGGAGACGACGGCACAGATCACGTAGACGACCTTGAAGGCGACGTCGAGTCCCGGGTACCAGAGGACGGTGTCGTTGATGCCGAGCGCGAGCCCGGCAGCGGCACCGGCGAGGACGACGACCGGCAGGCGGTAGACGCGGTACAGGAACAGCGCGAGGACGATCTCGGCGCCGAGGCCCTGGACCAGCCCGGCCTCGAGGGTGAGCCATCCCCACTGCGTGCCGAACAACGCCTCGACCGACGCGGCCACCATCTCGCCGTAGAGCGCGGCGCCGGGCTTCCGGACGACGATCGCGACGATCGGGCCAGCGAGCAGCCAGACCCCGCCGAACAGGGCCTTCGTGCCGGGGAGCACGAGGTCCATCACGGCGCTGATGGGTTCGTAGCCGAACTCCCAGAGCCGGAAGACGACTCCGAGTGCCACCGCGAGCACACTCGCGACGACGATGTCGACGACCCGCCAGCGCAGCGATCGCCGCGGAGCGGTGGTGACGGTTGTTGACGTGCCTGAAGGCATGCTGCTGACTCCTCCCTGCGCCGGCATGATCCGGATCAGGTTCGACGGTCGGAGCGCCGATCGCTCCCTCTCAGCCCGGCGGTCCCGGACTCCCGTGTGTGTGCCAGCAGTCTAGACGCGGTCGCGACCGCGTGAAGGACTGGAGGCCCGTGGCGGCGTCGCCACGGGCCTCCCGTTGCGTCAGGTGGTCACTTCTTGAGCGCGCGCACCAGCTTGCGCAGGACACGCCCGGCCACCCACACGAAGGGGATGCCCACGACGATCAGTGAGATCGGGTTCGGCTCGAACACCAGGTCCTTGCCCGGGCGACGGACGTAGGCGCCGACGGGGGCCGACAGGCCGCCGCCACCGCCGCCACCGTTCTCGTCGTCCCCGCCGCCACCGAAGCCGAACCAGCTGACGGACACGGGGATGAGGGTCTGGTCGCCGACCTCGACGGGTTCTCCGTAGTTCGTGGAGACCCCGAGCGGGCGGACCTGGTCTGCGATCTTCGAGACGATGTTGGCCATGCGCGCGACGCTACTCGTCCGTTCCTCAACAGGCCGCGGGGCGCCTCACGCATCCACAGCTGGGGCTTGTCTGCGGACGCGGACGAGTGCCGCCGATATGTTGGCCGCACCCACACCTGGAGGACCGTTTGCACACCTGGCCCGGAAACCCGTACCCGCTCGGGGCGACCTACGACGGGAGCGGCACGAACTTCGCGCTGTTCTCCGAGGTCGCCGAGCGCGTCGAACTCTGTCTGTTCGATTCCGACGGCAACGAAGAATGCGTCCGCCTGCTCGAGGTGGACGCCTACGTCTGGCACGCGTACCTCCCCAACATCGGCCCCGGGCAGGAGTACGGCTTCCGCGTGCACGGCCCGTACGACCCGGACTCCGGCGCGCGCTGCAATCCGTCGAAGCTCCTGCTCGACCCGTACGCCAAGGCGACCAGCGGCGAGATCGACTGGGACCAGTCGCTCTTCTCGTACACGTTCGGCGACCCGGACTCGACCAACGACGAGGACTCCGCGTCGCACATGATGAAGGGCGTCGTGATCAACCCCTTCTTCGACTGGCAGGGGGACCGTCCGCCACGCACGCCGTACGGCGAGACCGTCATCTACGAAGCACACGTCAAGGGCCTCACCGAGACGCACCCGGACGTGCCGGAAGAGCAGCGCGGCACCTACGCCGGCGTCGCCCACCCTGCGGTGATCGAGCACCTGCAGCGCCTCGGCATCACCACGCTCGAGCTCATGCCGGTGCACCAGTTCGTGAACGACTCCACCCTGCAGGACAAGGGGCTGTCGAACTACTGGGGCTACAACACGATCGGTTTCTTCGCGCCGCACTCGGCGTACTCGTCGTCGGGCGACCAGGGCCAGCAGGTCCAGGAGTTCAAGACGATGGTGCGCGAGCTGCACCGCGCCGGCATCGAGGTCGTCCTCGACGTCGTCTACAACCACACCGCCGAGGGCAACCACCTCGGCCCGACGCTGTCGTTCCGCGGCATCGACAACGCGGCCTACTACCGCCTGGTCGACGACGACAAGAAGTTCTACATGGACTACACGGGCACGGGGAACTCGCTCAACGTCGGGCACCCGCACTCGCTGCAGCTCATCCTCGACTCGCTCCGCTACTGGGTGACCGAGATGCACGTCGACGGGTTCCGCTTCGACCTGGCGTCGGCGCTGGCGCGCGAGTTCTACGAGGTCGACCGCCTGTCGGCCTTCTTCGAACTGGTCCAGCAGGACCCGATCGTGTCGCAGGTCAAGCTCATCGCCGAGCCGTGGGACGTCGGCCCCGGTGGTTACCAGGTCGGCAACTTCCCGCCCCAGTGGTCCGAGTGGAACGGCAAGTACCGCGACACCGTCCGTGACTTCTGGCGCGGTGAGTCGTCGACGCTCGGCGAGTTCGCGTCCCGGATCTCGGGCTCGGCCGACCTGTACGAACACGACGGTCGCACGCCCAAGGCGAGCATCAACTTCATCACCGCACACGACGGCTTCACGCTGTACGACCTGGTGGCCTACAACGAGAAGCACAACGAGGCCAACGGCGAGGACAACAACGACGGCGAGAGCCACAACCGGTCGTGGAACTCCGGCGCCGAGGGCCCGACCGACGACGAGGCCGTGAACGCGATGAGGCTGCAGCGCCGCCGGAACTTCCTGGCGACCCTGCTCCTGAGCCAGGGTGTGCCGATGCTCGCGCACGGCGACGAACTCGGTCGGTCGCAGTCGGGCAACAACAACGTCTACGCGCAGGACTCCGAGCTCAGCTGGATCGACTGGGACAGCGCGGACGAAGACCTCATCCAGTTCACCGCCGACGTGGTGAAGCTGCGGCACGACCACCCGACGTTCCGCCGGACCCGGTACTTCAACGGCCGTCCGGTCCGTCGTGGCGAGGGCGAGCCGCTGCCCGACGTGGTGTGGCTGACCCCCTCGGGCGACGCGATGGACCCCGAGGACTGGGACTCCGGCTTCGGCAAGAGCGTCGGCATGTACCTGAACGGCGAGGGCATCCGCGGCCGCGATGCCCGCGGTGAGCGCGTCACCGACGTCGGCTTCATCACGTACTTCAACGCCCACGACGACGTCGTGACCTTCACCCTGCCGCCCGAGGAGTACTCCCCCGGCTGGACCGTCCGGATCGACACCGCGGACCCCGGCGCCCGTGACGAGGTGCTCGACGCGGGCACCCCGCTCGACGTCCCCGCACGGTCGATGATCGTGCTCCGCGCCGAGCCCGACCACGAGGTCACGAGCACCCCGGTCGACGCCGAACAGGACGGTGCCACCGAACCGGCAGCACCGCAGGACGCCGTCACCCCGGTCAACCCGGCCGGGTCCACCGCACCGAGCGGAACCGCCCGATGACCGCCGGAACGCCCGGCGCCGCGAACCGCGTGCCCGCGTCGACGTACCGCCTGCAGGTCTCCGCCGACTTCGACCTCGACGCCGCGCGCGACCTGGTCGGCTACGTGCACGACCTCGGCGCCGACTGGCTGTACCTGTCGCCCGTGCTGCAGGCCGAGTCCGGGTCGAACCACGGCTACGACGTGGTCGACCACACCCGCGTCGACACCGACCGCGGTGGCGACCAGGCAATGCGGGCGCTGGCCGAGGCCGCGCACGCCGTCGGCCTCGGGGTCATCGTCGACGTGGTGCCGAACCACGTCGGTGTCGCGACCCCCGAGTCGAACCCGTGGTGGTGGTCCCTGCTCGAACTCGGCCAGGGCTCGCCCGTGGCCTGGGCGTTCGACGTGGACTGGGAAGCCGGCGACGGCAAGCTCCGGGTCCCCGTGCTGGACGACCGGCTGCTCGACGCGATCACGCTGGACACGTCCGACGCCGAGCGTCCGGTGCTCCGCGTCGGCGAGACCGCCTACCCCACGGCGCCGGGCACGGTGCACGACGGCGACACCGTCGAGACCGTCCACGAACGCCAGCACTACGCGTTCGTGCACTGGAAGCGTGCCGACCACGACCTGAACTACCGCCGGTTCTTCGCGGTGAACACCCTCGCGGCGATCCGCGTCGAGGAGCCCGAGGTCTTCGCGGCCTCGCACGCGGTCATCGGCGGCTGGTTCCGCGACGGGCTCGTCGACGGCCTGCGCATCGACCACCCGGACGGGCTGTACGACCCGGCGGGCTACCTGCAGGACCTGGCGGAGCTGACCGGCGGGGCCTACACCCTCGTCGAGAAGATCCTCGAGCCCGGCGAGCAGCTGCCGAGCTCGTGGCCGGTCGACGGCACCACCGGGTACGACGCCCTCGGGGTGCTCGACCGCGTGTTCGTCGACCCGGCGGGCGAACAGTCCCTGACCGCGGCGTCGGGCGCCGAACCGACCGACTGGCAGCAGCTCACGCACGACACCCGACGGGGCATCGCGGACGGCATCCTCGGCAGCGAGGTCGAGCGGCTCGCTCGTCTGCTCGCACCGAGTGCCGTCACGGAGACGATCACGCACGAGCGGATCGTCGACGCGGTCGCCGAGGTCGTTGCCTCGTTCGACGTGTACCGCACGTACCTGCCCGAGGGCGCCCACCACCTGATCACCGCGCTCGAGCGCGCCGCCGCGGCCCGCCCGGACCTCGACGACGTCATCGACCGGATCGCACCGGCCCTCGTCGACCCGACGAACGCCGCGGCCCTCCGACTGCAGCAGACCAGCGGCATGGTGATGGCGAAGGGCGTCGAGGACACCGCGTTCTACCGCACCTCGCGCCTGTCGTCCCTGAGCGAGGTCGGCGGCGACCCGAGCGTCTTCGCGGTCTCCGTGGCGGACTTCCACCAGGCACAGCGCGAACGGCTGGGCAGCTGGCCGCACACCATGACGACGCTCACCACGCACGACACGAAGCGCAGCGAGGACACCCGCGCCCGCATCGCCGTGCTGGCCGAGCTCGGCGACGAGTGGGCCGCCACGCTCGAACGGCTGCAGTCGCTCGTGCCGCTGCGGGACCGCGTGTTCGCCGACCTGCTCTGGCAGGCGATCGTCGGCGCGCGGCCCGCCAGCCGCGAACGTCTGCACGCCTACGCCGAGAAGGCCTCCCGCGAAGCCGGGGACAGCACCACGTGGACCGAGCCCGACGAGGCGTTCGAGCAGCAGATGCACGCGATCGTCGACGCCGCGTTCGACAACCCGGACGTGGTCGCCGTGCTCGATGCCCTCGACGAGCAGATCGACGCTGCCGGGTGGTCGAACGGTCTCGCCCAGAAGCTCGTCCAGCTCACCGCCCCCGGCGTCCCCGACGTCTACCAGGGCACCGAGTTCTGGGACCGCTCGCTGGTCGACCCCGACAACCGACGCCCGGTCGACTACGCCGAGCGGCGTCACGTGCTCGCCGAACTCGACGGCCCGGACGACGACGGCCCCGAGGACTTGCCGGCCATCGGCATCGACGGAGCCGCGAAGCTCCTGGTCACGACCCGCGCACTGCGGATCCGACGGGACCACCCGGAGCTGTTCACCCGGTACCTGGAGCTCGAGGCCACCGGCAGCGCGGCCGACCACGTCATCGCGTTCGACCGCGGCGGCGCCGTGACGATCGCAACGCGCCTGCCGATCGGCCTCGACCGCGTCGGCGACTGGGGCGACACCCTGGTGCACGCCGTCCCGGTCGAGCGCATCGACCTGCTCACCGGCCGACACGTCCCCGCTGACCGCGGGATCGCGCTGGCCGACCTGCTCACCACCTACCCGGTCGCGCTGCTCGTGCCCGCCGACGCGGTCGGTGCAGCCGGCCACGCCGACGCGGTGACCGCCGTGTCCGACGCGAGCGGTGCCTCCCGGCCCGCCGCCGGCACGACGGACGCCACCGAGTCCGACGCGCAGGCCGAGATCGACATCCTGGAGGGTCACGCATGACCGCACCCGACCGTTACGCCGTCTGGGCGCCCGAGCCGGAACGGGTCCGGCTCGTCGTCGACGACGTCGAGTACCCGCTCACCAAGGGCACCGACGACTGGTGGTCCACCGACTCCGTGATGCCGGTGGTCGGTGCCCGGTACGGGTTCCGCATCGGCGACGACGACGCGGTCCGACCGGACCCCCGGAGCCGGTACCAGCCCGAGGGCGTGCACGGCCCGTCCGAGGTCGTCGACCCCGCTCGGTTCGCGTGGACCGACGAGTCGTGGACCGGACGCCCGGCCCGCGGCGCCGTGATCTACGAGATGCACATCGGCACCTACACGCCCGAGGGCACGCTCGACGCCGCCGCCCAGAAGCTGGACCACCTGGTCGAGCTCGGGGTCGAGTTCGTCGAACTGCTCCCCGTCAACGCGGTGAACGGCGAGTGGAACTGGGGCTACGACGGGGTCGGCTGGTTCTCGGTGCACGCGCCGTACGGCGGCCCGGACGCCTACGACCGGTTCGTCGACACGGCGCACGCGCTGGGGCTCGGTGTCATCCAGGACGTCGTCTACAACCACCTCGGCCCGAGCGGGAACTACCTGCCGCTGTACGGCCCCTACCTGCTCGCCGGGCTCGGCAACACCTGGGGCGACTCGGTGAACGTCGAGCACCCCGAGGTCCGTCGGTACGTCCTCGACAACGTGCGCATGTGGTTCCGCGACCACCACGTCGACGGGCTCCGGCTCGACGCCGTGCACGCGATCCGCGACACCACCCGCCCGCACGTGCTGGCGTCGATGGCCGACGAGACCGACGCCTACTCGTCGTTCATCGGTCGTCCGCTGTCGCTCATCGCGGAGTCCGACCTCAACGACCCGGTGATGTTCCGGCCGCGCGAGGCCGCCGGGTACGGCCTCGCCGGACAGTGGTCCGACGACTTCCACCACGCCGTGCACGTGGCGCTCACCGGTGAGACGAACGGCTACTACGCCGACTTCGCTCCGCTCTCGGCGCTGGCGAAGGTCCTCCAGGACGGCTTCTTCCACGACGGCACCTGGTCGTCGTTCCGCGGTAAGCGGCACGGCCGACCGATCGACCGTGGGACCTCCCCCGCGACGGCCCTGGTCGTCGCGAACCAGAACCACGACCAGATCGGCAACCGGGCCGCCGGCGACCGGCTGGCCGCGACCCTCGACGACGAGGGGCTCGTGATCGCCGCAGCCCTGACGCTCCTCGGGCCGTTCACGCCGATGCTGTTCATGGGCGAGGAGTTCGCGGCCTCGACACCGTGGCAGTTCTTCACCTCGCACCCGGAGCCCGAGCTCGGCACGGCCACCGCCGAGGGGCGCATCGCCGAGTTCGCCGAGCACGGCTGGGACGAGTCCGCCGTGCCGGACCCGCAGGACCCGACGACGTTCACGAACTCGAAGCTCGACTGGGCCGACGTGAGCTCGGAGCGCGGTGCGGCGATCCTGCGCGCGTACCGGGTGCTGATCGCCCTGCGTCGCACCGACCAGGCGTTCGTCGACCACCGGTACGAGGCGAACGCCGTCCGCTTCAGCGAGGACCATCGCTGGCTCGTGCTCACACGCGGACTGCTCGGCCCCGACGTCACGCCGGTGCACGTCGTCGTGAACTTCGCCGATGACGCTGCCGAGGTCCCCGTCCCTGAGGCCGAGGGCGAGGAGCTCTACGGCTTCGGGGCGACCGAGGTCGATGCCGGCGTCGTCCGGTTCCGCGGCCGAGGCGTGGTCGTGCTGCGGTAGACGCGCGTCCGCGTGCTGCGCTTGACGCGCGTCCGCGTGCTGCGCGAGCCGCGCGTCCGCGTGCTGCGCGAGCCGCAGTCCCGCACACGCGAACGGCGACGAACCCCTTGGTTTCGTCGTCGTTCGTGCGTTGGTGTGTTCGTGTGTTCGTGGCCTCAGGCCGCGTGGTCAGCCACCGCGTGCGCGTTCTTCCGCACGGAGGGCAGCTTGCGGTGGTCCTTGACCAGGGAGCGGGTCTCACGGATGCGACGGTCGATGCCCCACTTCGTCACGAGCGCGAGGCTCTCGCGGACGATGTTGCCGCTCATCTTCGAGACACCGAACTCCCGCTCGGTGAACGTGATCGGGGTCTCCACGACCCGCAGGCCTGCCTCGAGGGCGCGCCAACAGAGGTCCACCTGGAAGCAGTACCCCTTCGACGCGACGCCGGCGAGGTCGATCCGCTCGAACGCCTTCGAGGTGAACACCCGGAAGCCGCCGGTGGCGTCGCGCACCGCGATGCCGAGTGCGAGGCGGGTGTACAGGTTGCCGCCGCGGGACAGCAGGAGCCGGTACCAGGGCCAGTTCTCGACCTTGCCGCCCTTGACCCAGCGGGAGCCGAGCACCAGGTCGTTGGAGTCCGCGAGCTCGAGCATCCACGGCAGGTACTCGGGGTGGTGGGAGCCGTCGGCGTCCATCTCGACGAGCTTGGCGTAGCCGTGTTCCAGGCCCCACGCGAAGCCGGACAGGTACGCCCCGCCCAGGCCGTCCTTGACGGTGCGGTGCAGCACGTGCACACGGTCGGTCTCGGTCGCGATGACGTCCGCGATGTCGCCGGTGCCGTCGGGTGAGTTGTCGTCGACGACGAGCACGTGCACCGTGTCGTCCGTCGCGGCCAGCGTGCGTTCGACGATGGGCCGGACGTTCTCGGCTTCGTCGTAGGTCGGGATGATGACCAGGGTCTCGCTCATGGTGCTCCTCGTGCTCCACCCGAATGTACCGAACGGCGGCTGCGGTCCTCCGAAGAGCGCGCTGCGAACCTGATCAGCGAGACCGGTCCTCGTCTGGGTGACGGCGGGGTGCACCCGCACCGGGACGGACGGGAGGCCCGGTGCCAGCTGGCACCGGGCCTCCCGTCCGCCGGTCGGTCGCGTCTACGCGGGGCGCGAAGACGGGGACACGTTCTTGGACGCGTCGCGCTCCGGGATGTCGCCGAGTGCCTCGTCGATCGCCGCGAGGGCGTCCGCGTCGAGCTTGACGCCGGCGGCCTTGACGTTGTCGGTGACCTGCTGCGGACGCGAGGCACCGACGATCGCCGAGGCGACGTTCTCGTTCTGCAGGGTCCACGCGATCGCGAGCTGCGCGAGCGTGAGGCCGGCTTGGTCCGCGACGGGCTGCAGGCGCTGCACGGCTTCGAGGACCTCGTCGCGCATGAACCGCTTGATCATGTCGGCGCCGCCCTTCTCGTCCGTGGCCCGCGAGCCCTCGGGCAGGGGCTGACCGGGCTTGTACTTGCCGGTCAGGACGCCCTGCGCGATGGGCGACCAGACGATCTGCGACAGGCCGAGCTGCTTCGAGGCCGGGACGACCTCACCCTCGATGACCCGCCACAGCATCGAGTACTGCGGCTGGTTCGAGATGAGCTGGAAGCCGAGCTCCTTGGCGAGTGCGGCGCCGGCGCGGATCTGCTCGGCGGTCCACTCGCTGACGCCGATGTAGAGCGCCTTGCCCTGACGGACGACGTCGGCGAAGGCCTGCATCGTCTCCTCGAGGGGGGTCTCGTAGTCGTAGCGGTGCGCCTGGTAGAGGTCGACGTAGTCGGTCTGCAGCCGCTCGAGCGAGCCGTCGATCGACTCCATGATGTGCTTGCGGCTGAGGCCGACGTCGTTGTGCCCCTTCGGGCCCGTCGGCCAGTAGACCTTCGTGAAGACCTCGAGGGACTGGCGCCGCTCGCCCTTGAGCGCCTCGCCGAGGACGGTCTCGGCGGCGGTGTTGGCGTACGTGTCCGCAGTGTCGAACGTGGTGATGCCGGCGTCGAGCGCTGCCCGAACGCACTGGGTGGCGACGTCGTTCTCGACCTGCGAGCCGTGCGTCAGCCAGTTGCCGTAGGTGATCTCGGAGATCTTGAGTCCGGAGTTGCCCAGGTACCTGAATTCCATGGTCCCGACGCTACTGGAGTGAGCGCGCACGTGAGGGGTCCCGCGAGTGCCTGTCGGGCGCGGGTGAGGCGGGGGTGCGGGTGCGGGTGCGGGTGCGGCCGAGCGGTGGGGCCAGGCGGCGCGTCCGGGCGGTGGGGCCAGGCGGTGGGGCCAGGCGGCGCGGCCGGGCGGTGGGATCGGCGAGCAGGATCGGCGAGCGGGCGAAATGCCCAGGTGTCCTCGACGACGCACCGGGACATCTCGCCCGCTCGCCGTGAGAGCGCTTCGGGCGATCCCTCGGGAGCCAGTTCCCGAACCGTCCAACGGCCCCGCCGACGAGCCCCGCGAACCCCGCGAGCCCCGCGAACCCCGCGAACGGGCGAAACACCGGCGTGCGACGGCGGGATGCGCCCGGTGTTTCGCCCGTTCGACGGTGTCGCCATCCCTCCACAACCGCACGAGCGCGGTCACGATCCACAATGGAGGCGCTACTCCCGTCCGCACCGTCAGCTCGCGGCCACGATGTGGAGATGACCGCCAGACGCCGGCTCCCGATGGCACTCCGTGACGCTTCCTTCCGGGTGCGGGACGCGCTGCACCGCGGGGTCTCGCGTGGTCGCCTCGACGCACGCGACCTCGTCCGACCGTTCCACGGCATCCGGTCCGCGTTCCCCCCGGAATCCGTGGACGAACGTGCTCGGGCACTCGCTCCTCGACTCCGCCCCGATCAGGTGTTCAGTCACGTCACCGCCGCAGCGGTCATGGGCGTCCCCCTCCCCCGTCGCCTCGAACGTGATCAGCGGTTGCACGTCACGACGATCGGCACCGACCAAGCGCTCCGGGTTCGTGGCACGGTCGGCCATCGAGCGCGGTACGGGTCGGTCCGGGCGACGATCGCCCGAGGTGTGCCGCTCACCACACCTGCCGACACCTTCGTCGCGCTCGGCTCGATGTTGACGCTCGACGAACTCATCGTCGCCGGGGACGCGCTCGTCGGGTGGCTCGGCTGGGCAACGCTCGACGAACTCGCTCTGGCTGTCCGTCGGCGACGTGGCATCCGCGGGATCGTGAAGCTCCGCCTCGCGCTCGAAGAGATCCGGCAGGGTTCTCGGTCGCCGGGAGAGACCAGGACACGACTGGCGCTGCTCCGCCGCGGACTCCCGGAACCCGCGCTCAACCACGATGTCGTCGTCGACGGGGAGTGGATCGTGTGCGTGGATCTCGCGTACCCCGAGGCCAGGGTGGCGATCGAGTACGAGAGCGATCTGCACCGCACCGATCCAGCCAGCTTCCGCAAGGACCTCACGCGCGGTGAGCGCCTCAAGGACGTCGATTGGTGGCTCGTCAGGGTGACGGCGGACGACCTTGCGCACGGAGTCGAGCGCTTCGTCAACCGCATCCGTCGGCTGCTCGACGTCGGTGCGCGAGGAGCCCACGACACGCGGTTTGCGACACTTGGGTGAACAATGGTTGACGCTTCAACCAAAACGGTGCACACTGTCGTAGTATCAACTCGATGCAGGCGCATGGAACGCGTCGCACCGCAGACTCTCGTTCGGAAGAAGGACCACCATGACGCTCACCGCTGACACCGTTCCCGGCTACCAGACCGGCACCTGGAAGATCGACCCGACCCACTCGGAGGTCACCTTCTCGGTCCGCCACCTCGCCATCAGCAAGGTCAAGGGCAAGTTCGAGACGTTCGACGCCACCGTCGTCACCGCCGAGAACCCGCTCGAGTCGACCGTCGAGGCCAGCATCGACGTCGCGTCGATCAACACCGGTCAGGAGCAGCGCGACCAGCACCTCAAGACGAGCGACTTCTTCCTCACCGAGGAGCACCCGCAGCTCACCTTCCGTTCCACGAGCATCGAGGCGAAGGGCGACGACCTGCACATCTCGGGCGACCTGACCCTGCGCGGCGTCACCAAGCCCGTCGTCCTCAAGGCTGAGCTCGGCGGATTCACCACCGACGGTTACGGACAGGTCAAGTTCGGCGCCGAGGCGACCACCAAGATCGACCGCACCGAGTTCGGTGTGAACTGGAACGCGGCGCTCGAGGCCGGTGGATTCACGCTCGGCAACGACGTCACGATCAACCTCGACGTCCAGTTCGTCCTCCAGGCGGCCTGAGCCTCCTCGTACTCGTCGCCCCACTGAGGGCACCGAACGGCACCACCCGAACCCGAGACGAACGCCCCGACTCCCGACGGAGTCGGGGCGTTCGTCGTTCCCGCGCTTCTTTGCCGACCACGAGCGGGCGAAATGCCCGGACCATCGCCCTCATGAGCCTGACATTTCGCCCGCTCGTCGGCCTGTGCACCCATGCCACGCCGCGCCACCCACGAGCGGGCGAAACACCCTGCCGATCCCCGTGGCGCTCCTGACATTTCGCCCGCTCGCGAGAGCGGGACCGGGAGCGGGACGAGCGGGAGCGGGACCGGCGGGGGCACGCGCCGCGGCCGCGACCCCGCGTACCGTGGGGCGCGCAGGGGCCGCCGGGGAATCCGCACGCCGAACCCCGAGTTGCACGAAAGGCACCACGAGCACCACGAGCACCACCACCACCCGCACCGCCCGCACGACGAACAGGAGCACCACCATGGCCACCGACTGGATCGCGATGCAGGCCCTCGCGGCAGCCGAGTTCGGCCGCCGCGTCGCCGCCGTCACCGACTGGGACGCCCCCACCCCCGACTCCGAGTGGTCCACCCGCGACCTCGTCGCCCACGTCGTCGACGAGCAACGGTGGATCCCGAAGCTCCTGACCGGGTGCGACTACGCCCAGGCGCAGGCCGACCTCGAACCCATCGGCGATGACCTGGTCGCCGAGTGGCACCGGTTCGCCACCGCAGCCACCGACGCCTGGCGGAACGCCCCGCAGGACACCCCCGTGCACCTCAGCACCGACGTCGTGCCCGCCGCGCAGTACCTGACCGAGCAGACGAGCGACATCACGATCCACACGTGGGACCTCGCCCGGGCGACCGGCACCGAGGAGTCCCTGCCCGACGAGCTCGTCCGTGCCGTGTGGGAGTACTTCGAGCCGCAGATCGAGGACCTGGCGGCGACTGGCCTCTACGCGCCCCCGGTCGACGTCACCGAGGACACCCCGCTGCAGGTGCGCCTGCTGGCGGTCACAGGCCGCGATGCCAGAGTGTCGGCATGACCACCGACACGAGCGGCACCACCACGGAGACGAGCAGCATGACCACCGACACGAAGCGCCTCGGCAACTCGGGGCTCGAGATCAGCAGCGTCGTCCTCGGCATGATGTCCTACGGCGACTCAGACCGGGGCTCGCACGCCTGGAGCGTCGGGATCGACGAGGCCCGCCCGTTCGTCCGCCGTGCGTTCGAGGCCGGCATCACGACCTTCGACACGGCGAACGTGTACTCGGATGGCAGCAGCGAGGAGATCACCGGGACGCTCCTGGCCGAGCTGGCTCCGCGCGAGGACGTCCAGGTCTTCACGAAGGTCTTCAACCGGATGCGCCCTGGTCGGAACGGCGCCGGACTGTCCCGCGCGGCGATCATGCACGAGATCGACGCGTCCCTGACCCGCCTGGGTACGGACTACGTCGACCTGTACCAGATCCACCGCTTCGACCCGGAGACCCCGGTCGAGGAGACGATGGAGGCCCTGCACGACGTCGTCAAGGCCGGCAAGGCGCGCTACATCGGCGCGAGCAGCATGTGGGCGTGGCAGTTCGCCGAGATGCAGCACACCGCCGAACGCCACGGATGGACGAAGTTCGTCAGCATGCAGGACCAGTACAACCTGCTCGAGCGCGAGGAGGAGCGCGAGATGCTCCCCTTCTGCGAGCACACCGGCGTCGGCGTGATCCCGTGGAGCCCCCTGGCCCGCGGCCGCGTCACGCGCCCCTGGGACGCCTCCGGGTCGGGTTCGCGCGCGCAGACCGACGAGTTCGGCAAGACCCTCTACAAGCAGGACGAGGACGCCAACCGCGCGATCGTCGACACGGTCGAGGCCGTCGCTGCCGAGCGCGGCGTCCCGATGGCGCAGGTCGCCCTGGCCTGGGTCGCCGGCAAGCCCGCGGTCTCCGCGCCCATCGTCGGCGCGACGAAGGAGCACCACATCGACGACGCGGTGGCCGCAGCGTCGCTGACGCTCACCGACGACGAGGTCACGCGGCTCGAGTCCGCGTACACGCCCCGGGTGCCGTCCGGTTTCTGACGCACCACCAGACGGACGGGAGGCGCGGATCGGCCTGGCCCCGTTCCTCCCGTCCGTCCGTCGTCACCCGACGGCCCGCGACACGCCGTCGTGTCGGTACCACGCCTGCGTCCTCGCGCAACGCCGCCGGACAGGGCGGCGTCTCGACAAGACGACGGCGTCCTGCGCAGGCGATCCCTGGAAGCGGCTACGCGCCGCGCTCGAGTCGTGCGATGCGCACGAGCGCTGCGCGCTCCGTGCCGGTCTGGTTGCCGAGCACGCCCCCGATGCCGTCGAGCACCAGGCCGGCCGTGCGGCTGACGGGCAGCTCGACAGGACCGATCATCGGGGCCCGCAGGCCGAGCATCGAGCGGTGGCGGGGGTCCAGCGTCGACACGGCGCCCTGGAACAGGGCCTGGTAGCCGGGCCGAAGCATCAGCGCGAGCGGTGGGTTCCGGATGAACTTGACGACGTCACGGGTGCGGGCCGTCACCGCCAGTTCGCCACGGTCGAGGTACCCGTTCATCTGGGCACGGAGCTCCGCCTCGGATTCCGGCGGGTCCTCGACGCGCATGAGCCGGCCGGCGGTCGCCCACTCGCGCACGTAGGCGTCGGCTCCTCCCGGGATCGGATCGCCCCAGCGCTGCGCGGCGCGGAGGAACGCGTCCGTGAAGGCCAGGTGGACCCAGCGCGCCATGAGCGGGTCGTTGGCGGAGTAGTCCCTCGTAGTGCCGTGTCCGTCGACGTACTCGCCGCGGACCCGCTCGTGCAGGCGCAGCACCCACTCGCTGGCCCCGCGGGCGGTGGCGGTGTCACCGTGCGAGACGGTGAAGATCCAGCGGATGGTGCCGGCGAGGCGGCCGAACGGGTCCTCGCGGTAGCGGGAGTGGTCGGCCACGCCGGCGAGGACCCCGGGGTGGAGGGCCTGGACGAGCAGCGCCCGGACCCCGGCGACGATCGTCTGCTTGCCACCGTGCACGGACCACGTCGCGGAGCCCGGGCCGAAGAACCCGGCGTCGGTGCCCTGTTCGAGCTCGTCGATCCACTCCGGCTTGCTCGTCGCGCCCCCGGTGAACGTGTCGTTGAGGCGAGACCGGAGGGCGTCGGAGACGGAGGGCATGGCGTCATCGTCCGTCCGCCCCCTGGGAACGCACTCGGCTTCGCGCGGGCCGACCGTTCCCAGGGTGCACGGGGGTCGCCCGCTACGTTGGTCGAGTGAGCATCGACACGCCTCGTCCCTGGCTTGCCTCGTACGCCCCGGGGGTCCCGCACGACATCGAGGAACAGAGCGGTTCCCTGTACGACCTGGTCGAGCAGTCGGCTCGGAAGTTCCCCAGGCAGGTCGCCCTCGAGTTCTTCAAGCGCACCACGAGCTACGCCGACCTCGAGGAGCAGATCCTCCGCGCGGCGAACGGCCTGCGGAAGCTCGGCGTGGGGGCGGGTGACCGCGTCGCCATCGTCCTGCCGAACTGCCCCCAGCACATCGTGGCGTTCTACGCGGTGCTGCGGCTCGGCGCGATCGTGGTCGAGCACAACCCGCTGTACACGCCGCGGGAGCTCCGCCACCAGTTCGAGGACCACGGCGCCAAGGTCGCCATCGCCTGGGACAAGTCCGTCGCGACGCTGCAGGACTTCCCGGCCGACGTGCACCTCGACGCGATCGTCTCGGTCGACATCACCCGTGCGATGCCCCGGAGCACCCGGCTCGCCCTGGCGCTGCCGGTCGCGAAGGCCCGCGAGTCCCGCGCGAAGCTGACGACGAAGGTCCGTGGCACGGTGAAGTGGGACGACGTCGCCGACACCCGCAAGCTGTCGAAGCGGCACCCGCGCCCGGCCACCGACGACGTCGCACTGATCCAGTACACCTCCGGCACCACCGGGACGCCGAAGGGTGCGGTCCTGAGTCACCGGAACCTGCTGGCGAACGCCGCCCAGGCCCGGGCGTGGGTGCCGCAGATCCGCCGCGGCGACAACGTCGTGTACGCGGTGCTGCCGATGTTCCACGCGTACGGTCTGACGCTCTGCCTGACCTTCGCGATGAGCATGGCCTCGCGGCTCGTGCTCTTCCCCGCGTTCGACCCCGCTCTGGTCCTGAGCGCCATCAAGCGTCACCCGCCGACGTTCCTGCCGGCCGTGCCGCCGATCTACGCCCGGCTGCAGCACGCCGCCGACTCGGCGAAGGTGTCGCTCAAGGGCATCGAGATCGGCATCTCCGGCGCCATGCCACTGTCGCAGGACATCGTCGAACCGTGGGAGGCCCGGACCGACGGCTACCTGGTCGAGGGCTACGGCCTGTCCGAGTGCTCCCCCGTCCTGATGGCCAACCCGGTCTCCCCGGAGCGCCGCCTCGGGTCGATCGGCCTGCCGTTGTCCTCCACCGAGGCACGCGTGGTCGACCCGGACGACGACACCAAGGTGCTCGGCGTCGACGAACCCGGCGAGCTGCAGGTCCGTGGCCCGCAGGTGTTCCGCGGCTACTGGGGCAAGGCGGAGGCCACCGACGAGGTCTTCACGCCCGACGGCTGGTTCCGCACCGGCGACATCGTGGCCATCGGTGCCGACGGGTACGTCCGGATCGTCGACCGCCTGAAGGAACTCATCATCACCGGCGGCTTCAACGTGTCGCCGTCCGAGGTCGAGGACACCCTGCTCAAGCACCCCAGCGTCAAGGAGGTCGCGGTCGTCGGCATCACGCAGGGTGGCAACGAGCAGGTCGTCGCCGCGGTCGTGCCGAAGGACCCGTCGACGTTCGACCCCGCGGCGCTGCGGGCCTGGTCTCGCGAACACCTGGCGGCGTACAAGGTGCCGCGCCGGGTCGTCGTGGTCGAGGACCTGCCGCGCTCGATGATCGGCAAGGTGCTGCGGCGGAAGGTGCGCGACCAGATCCTGGACGGCTGACGCGCCGGCGCCCGGGCGGCGCGGCAGGGCGCAGACGCCGCTGCTCGTCAGCTGAGGCGTCGCGCGGGCAGCGCCAGCACGGACAGCCCGACCACCACGAGCCCGATGCCGGTCCAGCCGCCGAGTCCCAGGTGCTCCCCCACCACGAGCACCGCCAGCACCGCGGCCACGACGGGCTCGAGCAGTGAAAGCAGCGTCGCGACCGATGCCGTCACCGACCGGAGTCCGACCGCGTACAGCGAGTGGCCGATGACCGTCGGCACCAGCGCCAGGTACAGGAACACCGGCCAGTCGTCGGCCTCGGCCAGGAACGGCCCGCCCGCCACCACGGCGAGCACGACGAGCGGCACCGCGGCCATGCCGAACACCGCACCGACGAGTCCGCGCTCGTTCGGCCCGCGGGCTGCCCGTGCCGCGGCGACCCCGACGTCGCCGCCGACCCGCATGGTGTCGGCCTCGGCGCGACCGACGGCGATCGGCATCCGGCTCGTCGCCGCGTGCATCCCCCGCGCCACCGCCCACGAGTACAGCGCGTACGTCAGACCGGCGACCAGGGCGCTGCCGACGCCGACCGCGAGCGATCGCCCGCCGTCGCCGTGCCCGGAGCGGGCGAGGGTGACGACGACCATGCCGACCACGCTCACCAGGGTGGCCACGAGCCAGCGGCGCGTGACGGGCCTGCGGTCGACGACCCACTCGACCAGGCCGGCGAAGACGGGCGACGAGCCGATGGCCAGGGTCGTGCCGAGCGCGACACCGGCGTCGGCGAGGGCCGCGTAGAACGCGATCGCGTAGACCACGAGCGACACGGCACCGAGCAGGGCCCAGCCCCGGGTCCGGCGCTGGCCCACGGCTCGCAGGGTGCCCCGGCCCGCGGTCGCCGCGAGCACGAGCCCGCCCAGGCCGAAGGTCACCGCGCCGAACACGAACGCCGGCACACCGGGCGCGAAGTGCGTCGCGGTCCCGGTGGTGCCCCACACCGCCGCGGCGACCACGATCGCCGCCAGGCCGCCGACGGGCCTGGAGGCACGTCCTGCGCCCGGTCCGCGGCTCACGCGACGTGGACGTTGGGCCGTCGGTTGACCTCGGGTTCCGCTTCGCGCAGGACCTCGCGCGTCACGGGGGCGACGTCGCCGGCACCGGTGAACACGAAGCGCAGGGCGTTCCGGATCGGGCTGCCCTCGTTCCACTCGAAGTAGATGCTCGGCACCACACCGGCGAGGTCGCGGATGGCGAGGAGGGTCGACGCGATGGTGTTCGGGACGTTGCCGGAGCGGACCTTGAGCACGCGGAACCCGTGGATGACGTGCCCTTCGACCACCAGGTCCTCTTCGAAGTCGGACGAGTCGGCGGGCAGGACCTCGAGGAACATCGTCGGCACGCGCGCCGGGATGCCGGAGTCGCGACGTTCCTCGCGCCCCTTCGCCCGGTACGCCTCGGCCGTGCCGGCACCGGGTTCGTTGGCGATGATGCAGATCGAGCTGAACTGGTCGGCGTCGGCCTCGACGAACTGGCGGGCCGTCGCGTCCAGCTCGATCGACGACGCCCGGAGTTCGAACGAGCGGCGCACGCGCGAGATGAGCGAGACCACGACGATCGCGATGATGAAGATCGCCGCGATCCGCACGCCGTCGGGCCGCTCGATCACGTTGGCGACGGTGGTGTAGACGAACACGACCGAGATCACGCCGAACGCGATGGTGCGCTTGCGCTGCTGCTTGCGGCGCGCGGACAGCGTCACGGCGACCGCGGCACTCGTGATGAGCACGAGGACGCCGGTGGCGTAGGCGCCGCCCTGGGCATCGACGTCGGCCTGGAAGATGATCGTGATCACGAACGCGATGAGCGTGAAGATGATCACGAGGGGACGCACGGCGCGAGCCCACTGGGGTGCCATGCCGTAGCGGGGCAGGAACCGCGGCACGAGGTTCAGGAGCCCGGCCATCGCGCTCGCGCCGGCGAACCACAGGATGGCGACGGTGGAGAAGTCGTAGATCGACCCGAACACGCCGCCCATGTACTCGTGCGCCAGGTACGCCAGCGCACGACCGTTCGCACCACCGCCCGGCTGGAACTCGCGCTGCGGGATGAGGAACGTCGTCACGATCGACGAGGTGATGAGGAACGAGCTCATGATCAGCGCCGCGACCGTCAGCAGGCGCTTCGTGCCACGGATCCGGCCTTCGGGTCGGTCGCTGGTGCCGTCGGTGGCGTCGCCGCGGACCTGCGGCATCACCGCGACGCCGGTCTCGAAGCCGGAGAGCCCGAGCGCGAGCTTCGGGAACACGATCAGGGCGATGCCGACCATGACGAGCGGGTTGCCGTGCTGCGCCGTCAGCCCGGACCACCAGTCGCTCGCGACCATCGGGTTCTCGAACACGTGCCAGAGCGCGACGATGATGACGACGGCGTTCAGGGCGAGGAACACGGCGACGAGCCCGACCGCGATGCCGATGGCTTCCTTGAAGCCGCGCAGGAACACGATGCCGAGCAGGAGCAGCAGCGCCAGGGTGAGCGGCACCGGGATCTCGGTGAACCAGTGCGGCGTGTACGGGTTCTCGGCGATGTGCGCCGTGGCGTCGGCCGCCGACAGGGTCATCGTGATCATGAAGTCCGTCACGGCGAACCCGAGCAGCACCAGCACGAGCAGCTTGCCGGCCCACCACGGCAGGAGCTTCTCGAGCATCATGATCGACCCGGCACCCCGGAAGCTGTCATGGGCGATCCGGCGGTACACCGGCAGCGCCCCGAACAACGTGACGAGCACGAGGACGATCGTCGCGATCGGCGACAGCAGCCCCGCGGCGAGCGCGGCGATGGCGGGCTGGTACCCGAGGGTGGAGAAGTAGTCCACGCCGGTCAGGCACATGACCCGCCACCACGGGTGGGTCTTCTCGACCTCGACCTGGTGCGGGCCCTGGTGGGAGGCGCCCTGGTCGGCCCCGTGCAGCATCCACCGGCGCAGGCGGGTGCTGCGGTCGAGGGGCTGCTCGGTGGCGTCGCGCTGGGCGGCCCGCTCGGCGTCTGTCGCGGTCACGAGGATGATGCTAAGCCGTCCGGGTGGCCCCCGCGCACACCCGGACGACCCTGTGCACGGGGCGCTCCCACTACCGCCGTGTGCGGGACAGGGTCGCCACGATCCCGGCGACGACCAGCAGGACGCCGGCGGCGATGCAGGCGGCCAGCAGCAGGGTCGTGGTGTCCACTGAGAACATCGGCAGCGCACTCACGGCCATCGCCCCGGCGAACACGAGCATCAGCACGCCCCACAGGATCGTGCCGAACCGTGCACCGCGGCGTGCAGGCCGGTGGCCGCGCCCGTCGGGAACCTCCGGCGGAACCGTCGGCGCTGTCGTCTCGTCGTTCGTGGTGTCGTCGTTCGTCATGGTCCCGTTCCTCACTCGCCGACCGTGATCGCCCGCGGCACGTCGACGCCGCCGCCGAGGATCCACAGGTGCACGGTCGTGGTCTCGTCCGCATCGGCCGTGCGCGCCGCGCGGTTCTCCAGCGTCGTGGTCCGCAGCACCCCGCCGGTGTCCGCTCCGTCGTCGCCTCCGCCGGTGTCCACGCCGTACCCGACGCCGCTGACCTCGACCCGGACCGGCAGGTCGGTCGGCAGCAGCACGTCGGCTCCGCCGGCGCCCAGCCAGAGGGTCACGTCGCCCCCGGTGGCCGACGGTTCGAGGCCGCGGAGGTCCAGGGTGGGCCCACCGGCCAGCATCGCGAAGTTCCGCTCGGTGCCCGGCGCGGCCCGTTCCACCTGCCACGTGGTGCCGCCGATCAGCGAGACCTGTGTGCCGGCGGGCAGGACCCCGGTGACCACGAGGGCCACCGCGGCGACCGTCGAGAACAGTCCGAGCACGTCGTCGTCGCGGCCGCGGACCCCGGCGACGATCGTGGCGATCGCCAGCACCGCGAGCGCGGCGGCGATCCCGAGGACCGGGACGGACCACCCGGCCTGCTGCGCCCAGAACGCGACCCCGGCTCCGGCGACGAGTGCGAGTCCGAGGGACACGGCGACGTACGCCGCTCCGGGGCGCCGCTCCGCCCGCTCGGCCTGCCGTTCGGCAGCCCGCTCGCGTTCCGCGCGCAGCCGCTCCTCGTGCTGCCGTCGCCGGTCCTCGGCGCTCACCGGCACGTCCCACTGCCAGGAGGCCCGACCCGGCTCCGGCGCGCCGGTCGCCTCGGTGGTCCACGCGGTCCGGGCCGGGCGCGGCTCCTCGGGGCTGGTCCAGAAGTCGCCCCGCGGCGCGGCCGACGGGTCGGCTTCGGTGTGCGCGGTCCGGTCGCCGTCCACTCCGCGTCGGGCCAGGACCACGATGAGCCAGACGATCCCGCCGACCAGCACGATGCTCCACGCGGTGGCCAGGGTCGCCTCGAGCCAGCTGGGCATCCCCCAGGCATCGGGCACACCCTGCCACCACAGCCCCCGGGCGGCGGGCACGAAGGTCAGTGCCACGAAGGCGCCGATCGCGATGAGTGCGGGGTCGAGCACCCCGCGGATCATCCGGTCGACGTGGATGCGTCCGGCGGAGTCGGGCAGCAGCGCCCAGCCGACGGCGTACGCCAGGAAGACCGGCCCGCCCAGCAGTGCGACGACGATCGCCACGCCGCGGACCACGAGCGGGTCGAGCCCGGTGCGGCGGGCGACGGCGCCGCACACGCCGGCGAGCCAGCGGTCGTCGGTGCGCGTGATGCCGAGGCCGCGGACCCAGTCGAAGAACCGGGTCGTCGAGTCGGCGCTGCCGGCAGCGGTGCCGGGAGCGGAGTCGTGCTGGTGATCGGTCATGACCACCAGCATCCCGGCAGGCGTGCGTCGGCACCATCGGGGTTCCCCCTGACCGGTCCCTGATCCCGGCCCCGGACCCTGCTGCGGGCGCCGTCCGGGTGCCAGGATTGGCCCATGGCCACCGCGACGATGACGCGCCCGACCCCGAGGGTCGTCGGCGGCGTCTGCAGCGGGTTCGCGGCGCACACCGGGCTGCCGGTCGGGGCCGTCCGGCTCGTCACCGCGGTCCTGGTGGTCTGCGGTGGCGCCGGCCTGCTGCTCTACGCCTGGCTCTGGGCGACCGTCCCGAGTGCGCCCGCCGGTTCCGCCTCGGGCCGCGCACCACTCAAGTCCTTCCTGACGCCTGCCGTCGGCGTGGCCGGAGACGACGACCCCGTGTCCGCCCTCCGCGCCCCGGTCGTCGAGATCCTGCTCGGCGTGGCCCTGCTCGCCGCCGCCGGCGCGGTGGTGGCAGCGCGGATGGGCATGGCGGTCCCCCTCGAGTTCGTCGTGCCCGGCGTCGTCGTCGTCACCGGCGCCGCACTCGCCTGGCGACAGTTCGACGCGCTCCGCAACGTCCGCACGGCCCGGTCCTCCGCCCTGGTCGTGCGGGCGCTCGGGGCCCTGGTGCTCGTCGTGCTCGGCATCCTGCTGTTCTTCACGACGAGCAGCCGCCCGAACGTCTGGACGGTCCTCACCGCCGCGGTCGCCGTCCTGGTCGGGGTCGCCGTCGTGGTCGCCCCGTGGGTGGTCCGGCTCGTCCGCGACCTCGCCGAGGAACGCGCCGCCCGCGTCCGTGACCTCGAGCGGGCCGAGTTCGCCGCGCACCTGCACGACTCGGTGCTGCAGACGCTCGCCCTCATCCAGCAGAAGGCCGAGCCCGGCTCCGACGCGGCCCGGCTGGCGCGGGCGCAGGAGCGCGAGCTGCGGTCCTGGCTCTTCACCGAGCGGGCGGAACCGGCGCGCGACCTCGGCGCACAGCTGCGGGACACCGCCGTGGACATCGAGGCCGAGTACCCCGCCCGCATCGAAGTCATCGCGGTCGGACCCGCCCGCAGCGACCTGCCGGACGGGCTCGTCGCCGCCGCCCGCGAGGCGATGCTCAACGCCGCCCGGCACGCCGGTGGGACCGTGAGCGTGTACGCGGAGACCGCCCGCGACCGGGTCGAGATCAGCATCCGCGACCGCGGACCGGGCTTCGACGTCGAGCAGGTGCCGGCGGGCCGGTACGGCGTCCGCGAGTCGATCATCGGCCGCATGCAGCGCCTCGGCGGCCTGGCAACGATCGCGCCCGGCCCGGGGCACACGGGCACCGAGGTCCGACTGACCCTGCCGCTCGCACCCGCGAGTCACGACGAGGAGCACGCATGACCGAACCCGCCCCGTTGACGGTCGCGATCGTCGACGACCACTCCATCTTCCGAGCCGGCGTGCGCGCCGGGCTGCCACCGGGCCTCCAGGTCGTTGGTGAGGCGGCGACCGTCGACGAGGCCGTGACACTCGTCGCGGCCACGCGCCCGCGCGTCGTCCTGCTCGACGTGCACCTGCCGGGTGGCGGCGGGGGTGGTGGTGCCGAGGTGATCACGCGGTCCGCACCGGGGAACCCGGACACCCGGTTCCTCGCGCTGAGCGTGTCGGACGCCGCCGACGACGTCGTCCGGGTCATCCGGGCCGGCGCCCGCGGGTACATCACGAAGAGCTCGTCGAGTGCTGAGGTCGCCGAGGCCGTGACCCGTGTGGCGGACGGCGACGCGGTGTTCTCGCCGCGCCTGGCCGGCTTCGTGCTCGATGCGTTCGGGGCGGTCAGCGGCGAGACGGCGCAGCACGACACCGAGCTGGACCGCCTGTCCGCCCGCGAGCAGGAGGTCATGCGGCTCATCGCCCGCGGGTACGCCTACAAGGAGGTCGCGACGGAGCTGTTCATCTCGGTGAAGACCGTCGAGACCCACGTGTCGAAGGTCCTGCGGAAGCTGCAGCTGTCGAACCGGCACGAGCTGACCGCGTGGGCGCTGCAGCGCAAGCTGCTCTGAGCGCCCACACCGGCGTCACTTCGCGCTGATCCTGGGGGTGAATGGCACAGCCTTGTTGACCGCCCATGGCGTCACTTCGCGCTGATCCTGGTGTACTTGTTCACCGACCACGGCACGAACACCACGAGCATCACGGCGATCCCGATCAGGACCGTCAGCACGGGGTGCTGCATCGTCCAGATGTCCGGCACCGGCGCGGAGCCGACGTTGCCGAACAGTTCGCGCGCGGCCTGCACGAGCGACGACACCGGGTTCCACTCCGCGAACACGCGCAGCACCAGCGGCAGGGTGTCGCTCGGCACGAACGCGTTCGAGATGAACGTCAGCGGGAACAGGATCATGAACGAGGCGTTGTTGATGACCTCGGGTGTCTTGACGCTCATGCCGAGCAACGCCATCACCCAGCTGAACGCGTAGCTGAAGAGCAGCAGCAGGGCGATGCCGGCCAGGAACTCGAGCGGGGACGAGTTGACGCGCCACCCGACCGCCAGACCGGTGAGCATCATGATCGCCATCGAGATCGAGTTGAGCACGAGGTCGGAGTTGGTCCGTCCGACCAGCACGGCGGACGCCGACATCGGCAGCGTGCGGAACCGGTCGATCAGTCCTTCCTTCAGGTCCTGCGCCATCGCGGACCCGGAGAACGTCGCGCCGAACACCACGGTCTGCGCGAAGATCCCCGCCATCAGGAACTGCGTGTAGTCGGTGCCCTGCACCTGGATGGCGCCGCCGTAGACCTGGCTGAACAGCAGGACGAACATGATGGGCTGCAGCACGGCGAAGACGAGCATGTCCGGCGACCGCTTGAGCTTGATGAGGTTGCGCTTGGTGACGGTCCAGCCGTCCTCGACCCAGACGGCGAGCGGCGAGGTGACGACGACGGGCAGCTGACGGCCCGGAGCCAGGGAGGTGGCGGTCATCCTGCCGTCTCCTTCTGCTTGGTCTTCTGCGTGGTCGCCGCGGGGTCATCGGCGTCGTCGTCCGTCGCGGCGTGGCCGGTCAGGCGGAGGAAGACGTCGTCGAGGGTCGGGCGCCGCATGCCGGCGTCGTGCAGGTCGATGCCGGCCGCACCGAGGTCGGCGAGCACGCGCTGCAGGGCGGCCGGTCCGGCCTCGACCGCGATGGCACGGGTGCGGCCGTCGCCCGAGGTCTCGACCTCGCCGACCCCGTAGCGGCGGAGGACGGTGGTCGCCGCGTCGCCGTCGGCCTCGTCCACCAGGGTCACGACGACCCGGTGCCCACCGACCTGCGCCTTCAGGTGGTCGGAGGTCCCCTCGGCGATGACCGTGCCGTCGTCGATGACCGCGATGTCGTCGGCGAGCCGGTCGGCCTCTTCCAGGTACTGGGTGGTGAGGAGCACCGTCGCGCCCTCGGCCACGAGGTCCTCGATGATGCCCCAGAGCGCCAGCCGGCTGCGGGGGTCGAGGCCCGTCGTCGGCTCGTCGAGGAACAGCACCCGCGGGTTCATCACGAGGGCCCCGGCCAGGTCGATCCGTCGTCGCATGCCGCCCGAGAAGCCCTTGACCGGGCGGTCCCCCGCCTCGGACAGGTCGAAGACGTCGATGAGCTCACGAGCCCGGTCGCGCGAGGTCCGACGACCCAGGTGGTACAGCCGCCCGATCATCTCGAGGTTCTCGAACCCGGTCAGGTTCTCGTCGACCGCCGCGTACTGTCCGGACACCCCGATCGAGCGCCGGGTGGCCTGCGGATCGGCGATCACGTCGATGCCGTCGATCGTCGCGGTGCCGGAGTCGGGCGTGATGAGGGTGGTCAGCACCTTCACGGTGGTCGTCTTGCCCGCGCCGTTCGGCCCGAGCAGTGCCTTCACGGTGCCTTGCGGCACCGACAGGTCGAGTCCGGCCAGTGCGTGCACCGGCCCGGACTTCGACTTGTAGGTCTTGGTCAGCCCGGAGGCTTCGATGATGGCCATGTCGCTCCTTCGTCGGACACGGTGGGTACCCGGGGGTCCGGTGGAGCGACGGACGTCACTCAGACGTCGAAGTCGCCACCACCGAAGTCGCTGAAGCCACCGCCGAAGTCGGATCCGCTGTCGCCCCAGCCCGCATTGTCGAAGCCGCCGCCGTCGGATGCGCCACCGTCGGACGCCCCGGCATCACCGGATTCAGAACCAGTGTCCTCCGAACCGCCGTCACCCGCAGCGTCGGTACCGCCATCGAACGAACCGGGGTCGGGCAGGAAGGCGCTCATGATCGCGGATCCGATGACGTAGCCGGCCACCGTCCCGAGGATCGAGGCACCGATCATGCTGCCGAACGAGGGTCCACCGCGCTGCCCACCGAAGCGGCCTCCGCCCCCGCCGACACCGCCGAGCGAGCGCTCCATGAAGCCCGGCTGGCGGATCTCGGACCGGGTCGCCGACTGGGCCAGCGAGCGTGGGTCGTCCCCACGGGGCGCCTCCCCAGGAGGGGCCGTGCGGGTGAACTCGTCGTAGACCATCCGGCGCTGCTCGTCGGTCAGCTTGGCGAAGGCCTCGGCGTGGACCTCTTCGATGCGCTCCGGCGGCGCGGTACGGAGCAGGTAGCGGTAGCGCTCGACCGCACGCTCGTCGTCGGTCGTCGCACCCTGCTGCTGCGTCGGTGCGCCACCCCACTGCGGGACGCCGTACTGGCCGCCCTGCGGTGCGGACGGTGCCGGCTGCTGGTAGGACTGCTGGCCGTACCGGTAGCCCTGCTGCGGCGGCTGCCCCCACTGGTTCTGCTGTGCGTCGGCGGATCGGTCTCGCTCCGGACGTCCGAGCAGGCGGTCGAGGAATCCCATGGTCGATGCTCCTTCGGGTGCACGGTCGGTCCGGACGGACCGGTCGTGGACTGCAACCCTACGAACCCGCGGCGTCCGATGACTGAGCGCCCGCTCAGAGTCGGCCGGGAGGCGCGTACCGGACCGGCACCGCGCCTCCAGCCCGCACCATGCGCACCTGCGCACCCCGTGCGCGGTTCCCAGCCCCGTGCGCGGATGCAGCACCGCACCCGGCAGCCAACCCCGCACCAGATCGCAGACCCCGCACCGTGCACCACCCACCGGCCGGGAGGCGCGTACCGGGCTGGCACCGTGCCTCCAGTCCACACCGTGCGCACCTGCGCACCCCGTGCGCGCTTCCCAGCCCCGCACCCGGCAGCCAACCCCGCACCAGATCGCAGACCCCGCACCGTGCGCACCACCCACCGGCCGGGAGGCGCGTACCAGGCTGGCACCGCGCCTCCAGTCCGCACCGTGCGCACCTGCGCACCCCGTGCTCGGTTAGCCGCACCGTGCGCACCTGCGCACCCCGTGCTCGGTTAGCCGCCCCGTGCGCGCTTGCAGCACCGCACCCCGCAGCCAACCCCGCACCGCATCGCAGACCCAGCACCGTGCACCACCCACCGGCCGGGAGGCGCGTACCGGACCGGCACCGCGCCTCCAGTCCGCACCGTGCGCACCTGCGCACCCCGTGCGCGCTTCCCAGCCCCGTGCGCGCTTGCAGCACCGCACCCGGCAGCCAACCCCGCACCGGATCGCAGACCCAGCACCGTGCGCCGCGCGGCTCACCCCGCGGCGAGCGCCGCCGTCCACACCGCGTGCAGTTCGTCCGCGGCCCCCGGGTGCGCCACCAGGAAGGGGTCCCCCACGGGCGGGAAGCCCTCGACGGGACCGGATCGCGTCAGCACGACGCCCCCGGCCTCGTGCACGAGCAGCACCGCGGCGCCGTGGTCGATGGGGTTGAACGCCGACACGCAGCCGCCGATCCCCCGTCCGGCCGCGACCTGCGCGATGGTCAGCGTCCCCGATCCCTGCACCCGGAGCGTGCACGACCGGTCGGCCAGCGCGTCGAGGAACGCCCCGAAGCCCGCCCACGGTCGGTGCCCGTCGAGCTCGGTGCCGACGACGGCGCCGGCGAGCGGCCGGGGTGCGTCGTCGAGCCGGAGCTGCCGGTCGCGCAGGGTGGCACCGCGCCCGCGTCGCGCCTCGAGCACCTCACCGCGCCAGGGGTCCGCGACGACGCCGACGAGTGGGCGTCCGCCACGGGTCAGGCAGAGTGACATCGAGGTCCAGGGCACACCGTTCGCCAGGTTCGTGGTGCCGTCGACGGGGTCGAGGAACCAGCGGTGCCGGTCGCCGGGGGCCTCGCCGTACTCCTCGCCGGTGAACCCGTGCGTCGGGAACACCATCCGGACACGGGAGCGGACGTGCTGCTCCACCAGGCGGTCGACGTCGGTGACCAGGTCGGCGGGGTTGGCCTTCGTGTGGACCTCGCTGACGGGGTGCTCCCGCGTGTAGGCGATGACCTCGTGGGCGATGCGGTGGGCCAGGGCCTGGGCGCGCGAGGCGACCTCGGTCTCGGTGGCCTCGCGGTCACGCTCGGGCCAGCCGTCGCGTTCCGCCGCCGACAACGCGGCGCCGATGGCCCCGACGTCGTTCGTGGTGATCGAGTCGACGCCGAGCCGGGCGGCCCAGATCGCGGGTTCGACGTCGTCGATGGTCCAGACGGCGACGCGCAGGCCCAGGGCGTGCGCGACCTCGACGGTGTGCGGGGTGAGGAAGGCGACGTCGAGGTTGAGCGTCGACGGGTGGAGCGCGTCGAGGTCCGCGGGGACGGGCGGGTCGAGCGACTCCCACGCCAGCCAGACGTCGGCGTCGGGCAGCACGGAGCGGACGGCTGCCATCGCCGCGGGCGCCCCGCACCAGGCCACCGCGGTGGAACCGGTGAAGCCCGCGACGGTGCGGGCGGCGACCAGGGCGTCCTCGGCGTCGGTCAGGTCGACGAGCAGGGTCGACCGGCAGCCGTCGAGGCGTTCGAGCGCACCGTCGAGCCGCGGGATCCGGTCGAGGCCGTTGCCGAGCCGCGCGACGTCGCACCAGTCGACGTCGGCCACGCGGCGGGCGTCGCCCCACATCCGGCCGAGGGTCTCGTCGTGCAGCAGGACGGCGACGCCGTCGGCGGTGCGACGGACGTCGACCTCGATCACCTCGGCGCCGAGCGCCTCGGCGACCGCGAGGGCGGGCAGCGTGTTCTCGCGCCGGACGCGCGGCGCACCACGGTGGGCGACGAGGCGTGGCGGACGCACGCCGGGCCTCCCATCCAGGCTGGTCGAGACCACACGGTCGACCGCAGCGACAGACGCAGACGCAGACGCAGACGCAACCGAGGCTGACGCAGCCGACGCAGACGACACGGCCGCAACCGGCGTCGGGACCCCCGCGCTCATCGTGCGACCTCGAGCAGCACGCCGTCGCGGTGCACGAGCACTTCGCCCAGGCGCACGCCGGTCTCGGTGCCGACCGCCGGCGGTGGCCCGGTGACGTAGGCGCGGAGCTCCGCGCCGTCGGTGCTGAGCACGACCTCGGCGAAGTGGCCGCGCATGAGCACCCGTGCGACGGTCGCACGGATCGGCGAGTCATCGGTGAGCACGACCTGCTCCGGGCGGACCAGCACCGTGTCGGCCGCGGTCGGGCTGACGGACGTGCCGGCGAGGAACCGGCCGGTGACGACGCTCGTCGAACCGATGAACGACGCGACGAACCCGGTGGCGGGGCGGGCGTAGAGCTCGGTCGGTGTGGCGATCTGCTCGATCCGGCCGTCGTGCATGACGGCGATCCGGTCGGAGATGCTGAGCGCTTCGTCCTGGTCGTGCGTCACGATCACGGTCGTGATGCCGAGGCGCTGCTGGATGCGCCGGATCTCGTCGCGGACACTGACGCGGAGCTTCGCGTCGAGGTTCGACAGCGGCTCGTCGAGGAGCAGCACGTCCGGCTCCTGCACGATCGCGCGGGCCAGGGCGACGCGCTGCTGCTCACCGCCCGAGATCGCGGTCGGCTTCGAGCCGGCGTGGTGGCTCAGCCCGACGAGTTCGAGCGCGTCCCGCACCCGCTCGGCGACCCGCTGCTTCGGCACCCGTCGGGTCCGCAGCGGGAACGCGACGTTCTGCGTCACCGTCATGTGCGGCCACAGCGCGTAGTTCTGGAACACCATCGCGCTCGGTCGGCGCTCCGGACCGAGCGACGTGACGTCGCGGTCCCCCATCGTCACGACGCCGCCGTCGGCGGGCAGGAACCCCGCCACCATGCGGAGCGTCGTGGTCTTGCCGCAGCCCGACGGGCCGAGGAGCGAGACGAGCTCGCCCTTCGCGACGTCGAGGTCGATGCCCGCGACGACGTCGCGTCCGCCGAGCGTCTTGCGCAGTCCGCGGATGGTGAGTCCGCCGGTCCGGTCCGTCGTGCTGCCGTCGGCCTGGAGGCCCGGTGTGCGTTCCGCGACGAGCGCCTTGTCCGTCATCTGGTCGCCTTTCGTGCTGGTGGTGGTCATCGGATCTGGAAGCCGTCCGCCAGACGGCCGCCCATGATGTGCTTCCGGGCGAGCAGCAGCAGGACCACGGACGGGATGCTCAGCGCGATCGCGAACACCGCCGAGACCTGACGCGGGGAATTGAGGACGAGCGAGTACATCGCCGTCGGCATCGTCATGTACGTCGGGGCGCCGACCAGGTACGTGCCCTGTGCCTCGTCGAAGGACGCCAGGAACGACATCACCATCGCGACGAGGATCCCCGGCCAGGCGATCGGGAACGTCACCTTCCAGAAGGTGCGCCAGCGGCTGGCCCCGGCGTCGCGGGCGGCTTCCTCGAGGGACCGTGGCACGGCCGAGAACGCCGCGGCGGGCAGCCACGTCATGAAGACGACACAGCCCAGGACGTGCACGATCAGGATCCCGGTCACCGTGTTCATGAGGTTCAGCGCGGTGAACATCGCCGACATCGTGACGAAGAGGCCCATCTTCGGGAACGCGTTCGTGGCGAACAGTCCGACGAGCACGAGCCGCCGCCCGGGGAACTCGATGCGGCTGATCGCCCAGGCGGCGGGCAGGCACACGACCGCGGCGATGAGGACCGTGAGCGGCGCGAGGACGAGCGAGTTCTGCACCGCGACGGCCAGGCTGCGGTCCTCGAACACGGTGCCCCACCACTGCAGGGTCCAGCCGTCGGGCAGCAGGTTCGGGTAGGTCCACGTCGTGGCGAAGGCACGGGCGGCCAGCCAGACGAGCGGACCGAGGATGAACACCGCCAGCACGATCGCGGTCGCCCAGACGAGGGCGTTGCCGGTCAGACGCTTGATCACTGCTGCTCCTGACGCTTCTTGTCGAGCTCGCCCGCGTTCGAGCGGACCGTCGAGCGGAGGTAGAAGACGCTCGCGGCCGCGGCGAACGCGAACACGATGAACGCCATCGCCGTCGACTGCTGCGGACGGTTGTAGGCCTGGAAGTACTTCGAGATGTCGACGCCGAGCATCGTCGGGGCGTTCGGGCCGGTGAAGTACGGCACGGTGAACGACCCGAGGACGCCGATGACGGTGAACGTCGTCGCGATGACGAGCGGGGTCGCGGCCATCGGCAGGAGCACCTGCCAGACGACGCGCCAGGTGCTCGCCCCGGCGTCCTTCGCGGCCTCGACCAGGGCATCCGGGGTGCCCTGGAGCGCCCCGGCGATCATCAGCACCGCGAACGGCAGGCTGGTCCAGACGCTGCCGAACACCACGGCGACGAGGGTGTAGCCCCACACCGGGACGTCGAGGCCGAACTGCGCCCCGAGGCTGCGGAGGAAGCCCTGCGCGTCGGTGAAGGTCAGGATCGACCAGCTCGCGATGACCACCGGCACGAAGATCGGCACCACGGCCAGGACGCTGAGGGTCTTGCCGAGGAAGCCTCCGCGGAGCCGCAGGATCACCGCGACGACGACCGCCAGCCCCACGGTCAGGCCGGTCGACAGCGCCGTGACCCCGAGCGTCGCGACCAGGTCACGCAGGAACGTGGGGTTGCCGAGCAGGGTGGTGTAGACCGCGAACGAGAAGCCGCGCACGGTGTCGCCGCCGATGTCGGCGAGCGCCTGGTTCAGGCCGCCCGTGAACCCGAGGCTGAACAGGGCGGCGTTCACCACCGGGACGCCGACGAACAGGATGACGACGAGCACCGGGGCGGCGACGAGGGCGAGGCCCTGCCACCGCCGGCGGCGGGCCAGCCGTTCCTGCGTCGTGCGCCCGCCAGCGGGGTGCGCCGGGCCCTGGGCGTGGGGCGGGACGGGCGGGAGGCCAGTGGCGGAGTCGCCACGGGCCTCCCGGCCGGTTGCCGGGCCGTCCTGGACGGTCTGGGTCACTGCGGGACCTTCGCGTCCCACGCCGCGTTCATGTCAGCGGCGAAGTCGCTCTGGAACCCGAGGCGGAGCTGCGAGGGGTTCGCGTCGGTGAACTGCTCGGCGACCGACTTCGGCAGGCTGTCGAGCGGGATCACCGGGTAGCCGGAGACGGCGCTCGCGACGAGCTGCTGCCCCTTCGCGCTGAGCACGAAGTCGGCGAGCTTCTCGGCTGCCGCCTTCTTCGCCTTGGGCTCGGTCTTCGGGATGCCGAGGAAGCTCGCGCTGCCGGTGAACGACGGGTCGTCGATCTGCACGGCCTTGGTGGTCTTCGGGATGATGCCGGTCTTCTGCGAGGTGATGAACTGGTCGCTCCAGACCGGGGCCATCGCGATCTGACCGCTGCCGAGCAGCTGCACGACCTGGTCGTTGCCGTTCGGGTAGACGCCCTTCTGGTACGTCGACGGGCCGAGGTCCTTCAGGGCCGCGAAGCCCTTGTCCCACTTCGACTCGAGCGACTTGTCGTACTTCGTCTGCATCGTCTCCTGCTCGGCGGGCGTCAGGTACTTCGCGAGCACCGTGGCCACGAACGAGCCACCCGAACCGCCGGACGACGGGGAGTTGTAGGCGAACTCGCCCGGGTTGGCCTTGATCCAGGCGAGCAGGTCGTCGAGGGTCTTCGGCGGGTCCGTGACCTTCTTCGCGTCGTACGCCAGCAGCACGCTCGAGGCGCGGTACGGGATGGCGCTGTCGCCGCCCTGCTGCTTCGTGGCGTCGGGGACGTCCTTGAGGTTCGGGATGGTGCTGTCGCTGACCGTGCTGAGCAGCCCGGCCTTGCCGGCGGTGGTGACGAAGCCGGCGTCGACGAGGTCGTACGCGACGGACTTGCCGGCCTTGACCGCGGTGGCGAGGTTCGCCTGCGTCTGGGCGTCGTGCTCGCCGTGCAGGTCGATGCTCGTGCTGACCTTGATCTTCGGGTTCGCCTTCTCGAAGGCGGGGATGAGCGACTTGTCCCAGAGGTCCTGGACGTTGGTGTCGCCGCTGATGAACACGGTGAGGCTGGTGGTGCCGTTGCCGTCGGCAGCGTTCGAGGCGTTGGCGCTCTGGACGCAGCCGGAGAGTGCGACGGTCGCGGCTGCCGCGATGGCGAGGCCGGCGAGGGCTCGGGTCTTCACGTGGGTACTCCCTGTTCCGTGGGTGATGCGGTGGGGGTCGTGCGGGGTGGGGGTGGTGCGGGGGTGCGTGCGGTGGTGCGGGGTGCTGGTCGGGCGGGCCGTGTGGGAACGTTCCCGCGCCGGGGTCGAGTGTGGCGCTGCCGGGTGAACTCCGGGTGCCTCCGGCGTCGCCGCCGGGTGAACTCCGGGTGCGGGGCGCGGGTGGTGGGCGAGGGCGGGCGGTGGGCGCGGGCGGCGGGCGCGGTGACGGCGCACGGTGCGAGTTCCGCCGCCCCGTGCGGGGTTGACGGCTTCGTGCCCGGCTACAACCCGGCACGGAGCGGGCTGCTCGCCCCCGACCGGCGAACGATGCACGGTGCGCGGCCCCGTTCGCTGCCGACGACCCCGCACCGAGCGGCCAGGTCCGCGGTGGGCGACGAACCGCGCACCGTGCGCACCGGCAAGATGCCGAACAATCTCGCACGGTGCGTGACTGATGGCCCTCAGCGCGACATGCGGACTCCGGCCTTGCGGAGCTTCGCGCGGAGGACCCACTCGTTGCGCAGGTCCGACCAGGTGAGCCACACCACGGTTCGCACCTCGGGGAACGCGCGGAGCCGGTCTTCCCGGATCTTCTCGTCGAACAGCGCTTCCTCCGGTGTCCGTCCCCGCAGGTACGCACTGCTCCGGTACTTCACGGCTCCGTCGAACTCGACCACGACCCCGACATCCGGGAACCAGAAGTCCACCACGATGTCCGGCTCGCCGAGTGCCCGGAAGCGGTGCTGGAGGACCGGCGGTGGTGTCCCGAACTGGTCGAACCGCGCTCGTGCGTACGACTCCCCCGGTGAGTCCGATGCGGCATCGGCGAAGCCAATCGCCCGGAGTGCCCGACGTCGTCCCTTCTGCCCGCGCCGCTCGATCGCCGATAGGACGTCCTCGCGCTCGACCTCGCGACGCAGGAGCGCATCGAGGGACACGACTGCGTCGGTGAACGGCAGTGTGAGTGCGAGGTCGGTCGCCAGCCGATCGAGTCCGCACAACAGCAGCCCGTCGGGCGTGGCGACCGGACGCTCGTTCCGTTCGGCGTCGAGGTCGGCGTGCACCACGAAGGTCGCGTTCGTGGTGCGCCGGTCGGCACCGCGTGAGGTCACGTGGATCCGGGTCGGTGGCGGGGTGAGCAGGGGCACACCGAACACGACGGCGGCGGAGACGTGTGAGATCAGGTCTCCTGGCCGGATCCGGTCGGCGAACGAGCGCAGCCGGAGGTGGTGCTGTTCAGTGGGGCGGAGTGCGGCCCATCCCGAAGACTCCGCGTAGAGTCCGCGTGCTACCCGTGTGAGCTCCCCCGCAGCGGCCCGACGTCTGATGACATCGGACTCGTCGGGGCGCTGGGCGGAGGTTCGGTACGTGAGGACTTCGGGGACCGGTGCGAGCTTGAGGTTCATCGACATACTCGTGATGCTCCGGATCCTTCGCCTTTGGAGCAGCACCGCGTGGGCGTGCTGTGGAGGAGCAGCCGCGCCGAGCACCTTGTGGAGGAATGAGCGAGCAGCCCGAGGCCTGCGAGAATGAGCGGGTGAACGCACGCATCTGGGGTTGGCTCGCAGCCGTCATCGACGTCGTCCTCATCGTTGTCTTCGCGCTCATCGGGCGCTCGTCCCACGGTGAGGCGAACACGGCGCTGGCGCTGTGGACGACCGCCTACCCGTTCCTGGCCGGTTGGGCGATCGGGTACGTGGCGAGCGGAGCCTGGGCACGACCACTGCGTTTGTGGCCGACCGGCGTCGTGGTCTGGGTGCTGACGGTCTTCGTCGGTCTGGCGATCCGTGTCGTCACCGGCCAGGGCGACGTCGACGGCAACCCGCTGCCGATCTCGTTCGTCATCGTCGCCACGATCGTGCTCGGGGTGTTCCTGCTCGGTTGGCGGGCGATCGTCCGCGGTGTGCTCCGGTTCACCTCGTCGCGGTCGCGGCAGGATGCTGCAGCGACCGACGCGTGAACGGCAGCCGCGGTTCCCAGCCGACCATCCTCGACGTCGCCGCACGTGCGGGTGTCTCGAAGTCGGCGGTGAGCCGGGTCCTCTCCGGAACAGGTCGGTTCTCCGACGAGACGCGTGAGCGAGTCGAGCGCGCCGCGACCGAGCTCGGGTACGTCGCGAACGCGATGGCCCGCGGGCTGGTCAGCGGGCGCACGAACACGATCGGGATGCTCGTCCGTGATGCCTCGTCGATGGTCTACACGGCACTGCACGCCGTGATGGAGCGCCGCGCATCGGAGCTCGGCTACCGCGTCGTCACCACGACGGGCGTCGGCCGGGTCGAGGACGAGAAGTCCGCCCTCGCCGCCCTCGTGTCGATGCGCGTCGACGGCCTGGTCGTGTGCAGCGGCCTGATGCCGTCCGCCGACATCGCCGAGTTCGCGCCCCGCATCGCCACCGTCGTCGCCGGTCGGCCCGAGCTGCACCCGGCGCTCTCGAGCGTCTACTGCGACGAGGTCGACGGTGGGGCTTCCATCGCGGACGCCGTCGCCGATGCCGGCCACACCACTGCAGTGGTGTTCACGGTCCCGCTCGACGACGCCATCACGCAGCACGCGCGATCATCGGCGATGGTCGAGCGGCTCCGAGCACGTGGCGTCCGGGTGCTCGACATCGACGCGAGCTTCGTGCGGCCACCCGACGACCTCGCCGCCGACCTGGTGGACGCCGTGCAGGAGTCGGGCGTGACCGCGGTGATGTGTCCGACCGACCGGCTCATGCTCGACGTGTGCGAGGCGCTCGCCCGCCGCGGTGTCGAGGTCCCGCGCGACCTCTCCGTCACCGGGTTCGACGGCGTCTACCCGCTGGCGAGCGACTGGATCGGCTTCACGACACTCGAGCAACCGATCGAGCGCATCGGCCGCGAGGCCATCGACCTGGTCATCGGCCGCATCGACGACCCCACGCGCCCCGTCGAGCACCGGTCACTGCGCGGCACCGTGATCCCCGGCCGCACCCTGCTCCCCCGCTGACGCCGCCCCGCTGACCTCGCACGGTGCGCGTCGACTCACCCCGTGCAGGCTCCGGGCACCGCGAACGGTGCGAGGTCGCGCAAACCCGCGCACGATTCGTGATGCGGTGCGAGGTTCGAGCAGCACGCACGGTGCGAGGCTCGTCAAGCGGTGCCACCGTGGTGGCTCGGTGCGGCGCTACAAGCGCGCACCGAGCGGTCAACCTCGCACGGGCCGGCACAGACAGCACCGAGCGGCTTCCGCCCACGGCGACGCCCGCCCGCCCCTAGAACAAGCCCGAGCGCGGCCCGTCCTCCGGACCGTCGAACCCGCGGAACATGTCGGACACGAGCGCCTCGATCTGCGGCTCGACCAGGCGTTCGACGGCTTCGGCGATCCGCGGGCGGTGGTCGATGAGCGCCAGGCACACCGCCGTACCGGTCGACCGAGCGCACTCGTCGGACAGCGCGATCTCGTGCCGGAGCGCAGCCTTCGCCTCGTCGGACAACGGCTCGCGCGGCGTCTGCTCCCCCGCGCCGGTGCCGGCCAGCTCGCCGAGCGTGAACAGGAACGGCGACCCCGGCGACGGCTCGGGGTCCACGTCGAGGCCCTGGAACTCCGGCGACAACCCCTCGGCCGGCTGGTACCCCGCGTGCCGCTTCCGGGCCGCTGCGCGCTCGAGCTCACGCTGCAGCAACGGCAGGTTCTTCGCCGTGTAGTCGTCGACGGCGTCCTCGACGATGGTCGAGATCCGCCCGATCAGCGCGTGCTGGACGGCGTGCGGCACGTCGGGTCCGAACCCCGCGGCCGCGGCGATCGGGGATCCGGTGCACTTCCGGCAGATGCGCGTGCGCGGGCGGGCGGTCCCGATCTGCCAGCGCGGCAGCCAGCGCAGCCACAGGTCGACCGCGCCCCGCACGCGCCCGTCGATGCCGTCCATCCCCCAACAGTAGGCCTGGAGGCGCGGATCACCCCCGGCGCACCGCGCCGGTCGGGCAATCCGCCGGTCCTCAGGCCTGTGGTTCCGTCACGAAGTCGATCAGCTCCTCGACACGGCCGAGGAGCTCCGGCTCGAGGTCGGCGAAGGTACGCACCTGCCCGAGGATCCGCTGCCACGCCCGAGCGATGTCGGCCTGCTCGGCGTGCGGCCACCCGAGCGCCTGGCAGATGCCCGCCTTCCACTCGATCGAGCGCGGGATCGTCGGCCACGCCCGCAGCCCGACCCGCGCCGGCTTGACCGACTGCCAGACGTCGACGAACGGGTGCCCGACGACGAGCACGTGCGCGCCCCACTTGCCGCGCATCACGGCGTCGGCGAAGCGGGACTCCTTCGACCCGGGCACCAGGTGGTCGACGAGCACCCCGACCCGCCGCTCCCGCGTCGGCTGGAACTCGTCGAGCACCGCGGCCAGGTTGTCGACGCCGGAGAGTTCCTCGACCACGACGCCCTCGACCCGCAGGTCGGCGCCCCAGACCTTCTCGACGAGTTCCGCGTCGTGCTTGCCCTCGACCATGATGCGGCTGGGGAGCGCCACCCGAGCACGCTGCGACTCCACGGCGAACGATCCGGACGCGGTGCGGAGGCGACCACCGTCGGACGCCTGCCGCACGGCGGGCGCGGCCCCGGGCCTCCAGTCCGCGTGCACGGCACCGACGGAACCAGCAGCACCAGCCCGGCCAGCGGCACCCCCGGCAGAACGACCGACCGGCGCCGACGGCCGCCCCAGCGTCACCAACTCACCCTCGAGCAGGAACTGCCCGGTGAAGGGGAAGGAGCGCGTGCGGCCCTTCCAGTCCTCGAGCGCGATGTTGCCCGCCTCGAGCCCCACCACGGCACCGGCCCACCCGGAGTCCGGGTCCTCGAGCACCATGTCCCGTTCGAGCGGCACCTGCCGCACCTTCTTCACCCCGCGCGAGCGCCAGTCCCCCGAGAGCACATCGCCGCCGTACCGGTCGTCGTCCACCCGCACGAGGGTACTGTCGACGACGGCCCGGACGACGTCGACCGCGCCGGTTCCCCATCATCTCGACGGAAGGCCCGCCCGTGCGCGCAGCGATCATCCACGCCCCGAACGACATCCGCGTCGAGGAGCGCGACCGTCCCGGACTCCTGTCCGGCAAGGACGTCGTCGTCAAGGTCCTCGCGGCCTGTGTCTGCGGGTCGGACCTCTGGCCCTACCGCGGCGTCACCGAGACGAAGCAGCCCCGGCCGATCGGGCACGAGCTCGTCGGCGAGGTCGTCGCCGTCGGTGACGACGTCACGGGCCTGCACGAGGGCGACTTCGTCATCTCCCCCTTCACCATGAACGACGGCACGTGCCAGGCCTGCCGCAACGGCATGACCACCGGCTGCGACCACCTGTCCGGGTTCGGCAGCACGGACGCCCACGGCGACCCGGTCGGCGGCGCGCAGGCCGAGTACGTGCGGATCCCGGACGCCGACGCCACGCTCGTCGTGGTGCCCGGCCCGGTCGACCCGGCGCTGGTGCCGTCGCTGCTCACCCTGTCCGACGTCTTCTCGACCGGCCACCACGCCGCCGTGTCGGCAGCGGTCGGCCCCGGCAAGACCGTCGTCGTGGTCGGCGACGGCGCGGTCGGCCTGTCCGCCGTCCTCGCGTCGAAGCGGCTCGGTGCGGAGCGCATCATCGCGATGAGCCGGCACGCCGACCGTCAGGCGCTCGCCCGCGAGTTCGGTGCCACCGACATCGTGGCGGAGCGCGGCGACGAGGGCGTCGCGGCGGTCCGCGCGCTGCTCGGCGGCGACCTGGCGGACTGCGGCGTCGAAGCCGTCGGCACCGAGGAGAGCATGGACCAGGCGCTGCACTCGGTCCGGCCCGGCGGCAACGTCGGCTTCGTCGGGGTCCCGCACGGAGTGCCGACGATCGGCACGCGCTACCTGTTCGACACGAACATCGCGATCGCGGGCGGCATGGCCCCGGCCCGGAAGTACATCCCGGAGCTGCTGCCGGACGTGCTCTCCGGCGCGATCGACCCCGGTCGCGTCTTCGACCTGGAGCTGCCGCTCGACGAGGCCGCCGAGGCCTACCGCGCGATGGACGAGCGCCGGGCCATCAAGGTGCTGCTGCGCCCGTAGCGGCGTGCGTCGTGGACGCACCGGTAGACGGACGGGAGGCCCGTGGCGGCGTCGCCACGGGCCTCCCGTCCGTCGTCTGGTCGCGTCCCGACCACCGGACGCCGCCCGGTCACGCGTCGCGGATCGCCAGCACCCGGTGCGGCGCAGCCGCCTCGGCCCGCCACCCACCGGGGAGCACATCGCGGAGTTCGGGCACCGTGAAGCTCCGTCGGATGGACCGCAGGCCGTCGACCCGGACGAAGGTCCCCGTCGCGACGAGCGGTGACGCCAGCGCGTACGCGCGGTAGGCGGCCGACGACCGTCGGATGTCGGAGTGCAGGCTGCGTCCGCTCGCGAGCAGCTCGGAATCGGCCAGGAACCCCCGCCGTTCCTCGTCGCCCAGGTGGTGCAGCACGTGGTTCGAGACGACGACGTCGAACCGCTCGCCCGCCGCGACCAGGTCGCCGCTCGACTGCTGCCGGAACGTGACGCCGGCCGGTGAGGACCGCCGTGCGGCGGCGATGGCGCGTTCGTCGGGGTCGACACCGACGACCTCGAGGTCGAAGCCGTCACTCGCCGCCCACCGCACCAGCGACCGGGCCAGGTCGCCGCCGCCGCACCCCAGGTCGAGCACGCGGCCACGCCCCTGTGCGGGCAGCGCGGGCACGACGTGCGAGCGCCAGGCCGCGCGCCAGCCGCTGACGAGCGCGTTCACGACGGCGAAGCGCCGGAAGGTGCGGGCGAGCGCGCGCGGATCGCAGTCCGGGTCGTCCATCAGCTCGGTCAGGTCGAGCGCGCGGGTGCGCAGGTCGACGGCCGGGAGGCCCGTGGTGCCGCCGTCCGGACGGCTCACGCCGCGCCCGTGGTCGCGACGGGCACGCGCAGCGGCTCTCCGGCGAGCGACGCCTCGGTCCGCACCGCGGTGAGCCGGGCGCTCTCCACCGTCAGGCCGGGACCGAAGGCCAGCGCGACGACCGCGCTGCCGTCCGCCAGGCCGGCGTCGACGGCGTCACGGAGCACGAAGAGCACGGTGGCGCTCGACATGTTGCCGTGTTCCCGGAGCACCCGCCGGCTCGACTCCATCGCGCTGTCGGGCAGGCCGAGGGACTCCTGGGTGCGGTCGAGGATGGCGCGGCCGCCCGGGTGCACCGCCCACACCGGCACGTCCGACGCCGGCCCGCCGTCGAGCAGCGGTTGCACGGCGCTCGGGACGTGCAGGCCGACGAGCTTCGGCACGGCGGTGGACAGGACCATCTCGAACCCCTCGTCCCCGATGTTCCACGCCATCTCGGACGAGCCCTCGGGCACCACGGCCGTCGTGAAGTCGTCGAAGCGCAGGCCGGCTCCGTCCCGGGCGACGACCGCGGCTGCCGCACCATCGCCGAAGACGCTGTTCGCGACGATCTGGTCGGGGTCGTTCGAGGCGCGGACGTGCAGGGTGCAGAGTTCACCGCACACCACGAGCACGACGGCGCCCGGGTCCTGGTCGACGAACGCGGCGGCGATCCGGAGCGCGGGGAACGCGGCGCAGCATCCCATGAAGCCGATGTGGTGCCGGAAGACCCCGGCGGGGAGTCCGAGCTGCTCGACGACGTCGATGTCGGGCCCAGGCTGCGTGAACCCGGTGCAGGACACGGTCACCAGGTGCGTGACGGACTCGGGCGCGATGCCGGCACGTTCGACGGCGTCACGGGCGGCGCCGACGAACAACGGCGGGGCGAGTTCGCGGTACCGGTCGTTGCGTGAACCGGTGGACGGCGAGCGAAGGGTGCCGTCGTCGTCACGGAAGGCACCACCGGCACGTGCGGAGTCGAGTTCCTCGAGGACGGTGTGCCGCTGGTCGACCGCCGACCCGTCGAACGCGGCGGGGACCAGGCGCTGGCCGAGCCGCCCGAGGTCGGGTTGGGCAGAGAAGAGGTCACGCACCCGGGGCTGGTCGAGGGTCGTCTCGGGGACGGCGGTTCCGATGGCGCGGATCGTTGCGGACACGGTTCATCCTGTCACCCGATCGCTGACGTGTCCCCAGGATGCACACGGCAACCGGGACGCACGGAGGGCACGGCACCGACCGGTACCGTGCCCTTGCGAGGTGGGACCGCCTACGACTGCTGCGCGCGCTCGAGCACGAGTTCACGCACGCGTGCGGCGTCGGCCTGGCCCTTCATGGCCTTCATGACGGCACCGATGATGGCTCCGGCCGCCTGGACCTTGCCGTCCTGGATCTTGGCCAGCACGTCGGGCTGCGCCGCGAGCGCTTCGTCGACCGCGGCGGTCAGGGCGGAGTCGTCCGAGACGACCTTGAGCCCCCGGGCCTCGACGACCTGGGCCGGCGAACCCTCGCCCGCGATGACGCCCTCGAGCACCTGGCGCGCCAGGCGGTCGGTCAGGTCACCGGACTCGACGAGCGCGATGACCTCGGCGACGTGCTTCGGCGACACCAGGTCACCGGGGGCGGCGTCCTGCGCGTTGGCGACGCGGCTGATCTCACCGGTCCACCACTTGCGGGCGGCCTGCGGTGCAGCGCCGGCGGCGACGGTGCCCTCGACCTCGTCGAGCAGCCCGCCGTTGACGACGTCCTGGAACTCCAGGTCGGCGAAGCCCCAGTCCGCCTTCAGACGACGGCGACGTGCGACCGGGGCCTCGGGCAGCGAGGCCCGGAGCTCCGCCACGACGGCCGGGTCGGGCACGACGGGCAGCAGGTCAGGCTCCGGGAAGTACCGGTAGTCGTCGGCGTCCGACTTCGGGCGACCGGCCGAGGTGCGACCGGTGTCCTCGTGCCAGTGGCGGGTCTCCTGCGTGATCGAGCCACCGGCGGCGAGGATCGCGGCCTGACGCTGGATCTCGTAGCGGATCGCACGTTCGACGGCGCGGAACGAGTTGACGTTCTTCGTCTCGGTGCGGGTGCCGAGCTTCTCCTGCCCGCGGGGACGCAGCGAGATGTTCGCGTCGCACCGCAGGTTGCCGCGCTCCATGCGCGCCTCGGAGACACCGAGCGCCCGGACGAGGTCGCGGATGACCTGCACGTACGCCGCACCGAGCTCGGGGGCGCGGTGCTCGGCACCGAAGATCGGCTTCGTGACGATCTCGACCAGCGGCACACCGGCACGGTTGTAGTCGACGAGCGAGTACTCGGCACCCTGGATGCGGCCGGTGGCACCACCGACGTGGGTCAGCTTGCCGGCGTCCTCTTCCATGTGGGCGCGCTCGATCGGGATGTTGTAGATCGTGCCGTCGGCGAGCTCGACCTCGACCTCGCCCTCGTAGGCGATGGGCTCGTCGTACTGCGAGACCTGGTAGTTCTTCGGGTTGTCCGGGTAGAAGTAGTTCTTCCGGGCGAACCGCGAGGACTCGGCGATCGAGCAGCCGAGCGCGAGCCCGAGCTGGATCGAGTACCGCACGGCCTGCGCGTTCACGACCGGCAGCGACCCGGGCAGCCCGAGGTCGACCGGGGTGACGTTCGTGTTGGGTTCGCCGCCGAAGAAGTTCGGGGCGTCCGAGAACATCTTGGTCTTCGTCGCGAGTTCGACGTGGACCTCGAAGCCGAGCACCGGCTCGTAGCGCTCGAGCGCCTCGTCGAAGTCCATCAGCGCGTCCTTCTGCGCCATCAGATCACACCTTCCTGCGCAGCGGACTGCTGACTCTGGTCGAGGTCCGGGACGGACGCGATGAGCGGTGCGCCCCACTGCTGTTCGAGCAGACGCTCGAGCGCGGCACCGTAGCGGTACAGCCGGGCGTCCTCGCGCTGGGGCGCCATGAGCTGCACGCCGACGGGCAGGCCGTCCTCGGGCGCGAGACCGTTCGGGATGCTCATGCCGGGCACGCCGGCCAGGTTCGCCGGGATCGTCGTGAGGTCGTTGAGGTACATCGCCAGCGGGTCGTCGATGCGCTCACCGATCGGGAACGCGGTCGTCGGCGCGGACGGGCTGACGAGCAGGTCGACCTGCTCGAACGCGGCCTGGAAGTCGCGCTGCACGAGCGTGCGGACCTTCTGCGCCGAGCCGTAGTAGGCGTCGTAGTACCCGGCGCTCAGGGCGTAGGTGCCGAGGATGATGCGCCGCTTGACCTCGGGCCCGAAGCCGGCTTCACGCGTGGCGGCCATGACGTCCTCGACGGTGGCACCGTTCTCGGGCGTGACGCGGAGGCCGAAGCGCACCGAGTCGAACTTGGCGAGGTTCGACGACGCCTCGGCCGGGAGGATCAGGTAGTACGCGCTGATGGCGTACGCGAACGACGGCGCATCGATCTCGACGACGACCGCGCCGGCCGACTCGAGCAGCGCGACGGTCTCCTGGAAACGCTGCGTGACACCGGCCTGGAAGCCGTCACCACCGGCGAGTTCCTTGACCACGCCGACCCGCAGGCCGCGGAGCGTGTCCGCCTGCAGCCCTTCGCGTGCGGCGGCGGCCATCGAGGGCCAGGCGTCCGGGATGGACGTGGAGTCCTTCGGGTCGTGCCCGCCGATGACGTCGTGCAGGAGCGCGGCGTCGAGGACCGTGCGGGACACCGGACCGATCTGGTCGAGGCTGGACGCCAGGGCGATGGCGCCGTAGCGGCTCACCCCGCCGTAGGTCGGCTTCACACCGACCGTGCCCGTCACCGCACCCGGCTGGCGGATGGAGCCACCCGTGTCGGACCCGAGGGCCAGCGGTGCCTCGTGCGCCGCGACCGCAGCGGCCGAGCCACCACCGGACCCGCCGGGGATCCGGTCGAGGTCCCACGGGTTGCGGGTGGGCCCGTAGGCCGAGAACTCGGTGGTCGAGCCCATCGCGAACTCGTCCATGTTGGTCTTGCCGAGCGGCACGAGGCCGGCGGCGCGGAGCTTCGCGACGGGGGTCGCGTCGTACGGCGGCACCCAGCCTTCGAGGATCTTGGACCCCGAGGTCGTCGGCATGTCCTGCGTGCACAGGACGTCCTTGACGGCGATCGGCACACCCGCGAGCGGCCCGAGGTCGTCGCCGGCGGCACGGCGCGAGTCGATCGACTTCGCGGCTGCCAGGGCGTTCTGGTTGACGTGCAGGAACGCGTGCACGTCGCCGTCGACGGCGGCGATCCGGTCGAGATGGGCCTGGGTGGCCTCGACGCTCGAGACGTCGCGGGCCACCAGGGCGTCGGCGAGCGCCGCGGCGCTCAGCTTGGTGATGTCGTCGGTCACTGTTCTTCGCCCTACTGTTCTTCGCCGAGGATGGCGGTCACGCGGAACCGTTCGCCGTCGGAGTCGGGCGCCCCGGAGAGCGCCTGCTCCTGCGTCAGCGTCGTGCCGACCACGTCGGGTCGGGTGACGTTGCCGAGCGGCACGGGGTGGCTCGTCGCCGGGACGTCGTCGGTCGCGACCTCGGCGACCTTGGCGACGCTCTCGACGATGTGCGACAGCTCCCCGGTCAGCTTCTCGATCTCGTCGGGCGTGAGTGCGATACGTGCGAGGTTCGCCAGGTGCGCGACCTGCTCGCTCGTGATGTCAGGCATGGTGCTCCGTCGATCGGTTCGTGGAATGCCCAACAGTCTATTGGCTGCGCCGAGCGCGCAGGCGCGGCTGTGGACAACGCACGCCCGGCCCGGTGCCGGGCGTCCGGACCGGCAGCGGGCCGCGCCCCACGGGCACGGCCTGCCCGACGCTGGCGCGTCGTTCAGGAACCGGCGGCGTGGACCCGAGCGGTCACTTCCCGTCCTTGCCGCCGCCAGCCGGCGCGGCCGGAGCCGCCGGAGCCGCCGGTGCAGCGGGAGCAGCCGGAGCGGGAGACGCGGCAGCACCCCCGTCGGGCGCGGACGTCGGCGCCGGTGTCGCCTGGTCGTCCTGCGCGTTCCCCTGCCCGGACGAGGAGCCCGACGACGAGGAAGACGACGACGAGGACGACTTGCTCGCCTGCCCGATCATCGCCTGGCTCGGTGCCGGCAGCGCTCCCCCGCCGACGGTCTGGTCCAGGTACGCCATCATCGACTTCCCGACCCCGAACTTCGCGCTGTACCCGGTCGTGCCCTGCAGGAACGGCCAGTGCGCCAGGCTCACGCCGCCCTGGACGTTGCCGATCCAGGTGGCGTTCGTGTACTTCGTCGACGACGCCACCAGCCAGTTCTGCACGTCACCGTCGGTGGTGCCGGTCTTCGCGAACTTCGGCACGCTGTCCCCGGGGTTCGCGGTCGCGGCGGTCCCCGATCCGGACAGCACACCCTGCAGCGCGTAGTCGACGGTGCCCGCGACGTCGGCGGAGACGCCCTGCGTGCAGGACGACGGCGTCGGGGTGATCTTCGTGCCGTCGGCCTCGGTGACCGAGTCGATCGCGGTGGGCGTGCAGACGACGCCGTCGTTGGCGAAGCCCGCGTAGGCCTCGGCCAGGTCGATCGGCGACAGCTCGTTCACGCCGAGGATCGACGACGGCGTCTGGCCGAGGGCGGCTCCGTCGGCACGGTGGATCCCCATCGCCTGCGCGAGCTGGGCGATCTTGCACAGGTCGAGCTGCTTGCCCATCGCGCCGAAGGCCGTGTTGATCGACTCGACGGTCGCGGCCTGCACGGTCATCGACGCCGGCACCGTCTCGGCGTTCGCGACGGGCCAGACCCCGCCGCTGACGTTCTGGCACGAGTTCGTGAACTCGGAGTTCTGGAACGTGTGCTCGGTCGTGGAGACGGATTCGGACAGGGTGTGGCCGCTGGCGAGCCACTCGGCCAGGGTGAACACCTTGTAGGTCGAGCCGGTCTGGAACCCGCCGGAGTTGCCGTACCCGGAGTCGGCGCTGTAGTTGACCGCGGTGGCACCGGCGCCGGCGTTGTCGCCCTGCGTGTACGTGGTGTTCTGCACCATCGACATGATCCGCCCGGTCCCCGGCTCGACGGTGACGTTCGAGCCACCGACGTCGACGCCGGCCATGGTCGCCGGCACGTAGGTCGACAGGGCGTTCTGCGCCTGGCCCTGCAGGTCGAGGTCGAGCGAGGTGTGGATCTGCAGGCCCTTGGTGTCGAGCGTGGCGATGCGTGCCGCTGCGGTCTTGCCGAACGCCGGGTCCTGCAGCACCTGATCACGGACGTAGTCGCAGAAGTACCCGGCGTCGTAGCTCGTCGCGGCCGCCGAGCACCCGTTGGCGGTCTCCGTGATCTTCGGCGTCACGGGCGTCGCGATCGCCTTCGTCATCTCGGCCTTCGTGATGGAGCCGTGCACCTGCATCCGGCGGAGCACGTAGTCGCGGCGCTCCTTCGTCAGCGCGTACCCGTTCGCCTTGCCGTTCTCCTTGTCGCCCGGTACGTCGATGCGCAGGTTCGACGGGTTGTTCAGGATCGCGACGAGCGTGGCGGACTGCACGAGCGACAGGTCCTTGGCGTGCACGCCGAAGTAGTACTCGGCCCCCGCCTCGGCACCGTAGACCCGGCCGCCGAGCCCGACGAGGTTCAGGTACCCGGTCAGGATCTCGTCCTTCGAGTACTTCTTGTTGACGGCGATGGCGTACCGCATCTCCTGCAGCTTGCGCTGCGGGGTGACGCCGGCGACGTCCAGGTAGCACGCGTCGATCTTCTTCTTGGTCGCGGCCTGGTCCTTGCCGGTGAGCTGTTCGCACTGCTGCACCAGGACGTTCTTGACGTACTGCTGCGTGATGCTCGAGCCGCCCTGCACGTCCCCGCCGACGACGGTCGCGGCGACACCGCGCAGGGTGCCGAGGACGTCGATGCCGCCCTCGTCGTAGTAGCGCGGGTCCTCGGTGTCGATCGCGGCTTCCTTGAGCGTGTCCGCCATCTGTTCGGCCGTCACGTTCGTGCGGTTCTCGGCGTAGAACGAGGCGATCTTGACCTGTTTCCCGCCCTGCTCCGCGTACACGGACGACACCTGCTGCGGGGTCTGCACGTCGAGGTAGGTCGGCAGGTCCTCGAAGAACGACACCGCCCCCGACGTCCCCTCTCCCGCGACGGCGACCGCCGGGGTCACCGCGACGGCGACGAGCATGCCGGCGAGCACGGACATCACCACGAACATCAGGAGAGCACCAGGCCATCGCACCACACGCATGACGGAACCGTAGGCAGCAGGGCTGTACTGGTTCTGCCCTGGAACGAGTGCAGGCTGCGGTCGCGTTCAGGTTGCCACCCAGGCGGCCTTCGAGGCGGCGTCGCGATCCGCACGTGTGCACCGATCCGGCCGGGAGGCCCGCGGCGGCCCCGGCACGTCGGCCGGCGGTCACGATCGGGTCACGCTCACCGCGTCGTCAGGATCCGCAGGGCACCGCCCGTCGGGCACGGCCCGTCAGTCACGGCCCGTCAGTCACGGGGCTGCAGGTCCTGCGGGCGCACGAGGTACATGTCCGGCGAGGCACCGACGATGCCGTCACCACCCGACCGTCCGCGCCGGATCTGCTCGCGCACCAGGTCCCCGCGCCCGATCCCGATCAGGGCGACGTCGTGCAGCGACGCCGTTCCGGGCTTCAGGTAGTCGTTGTGCCCGACCGGTCGGCGGAACACGTCCCCGGCGGACAGAGCGTCGGCGCCGCCGGCCAGGTCGAGCACGGTGGACCCGAACGAGGCTCCGCCGGGGTCGGTGCCGAAGTACCCGGAGCCCGCGATGGGGTCGCTGTGCGCGCCGCCGACGAAGACCTGCCCGGTGGCGACGGCGAGGTCGGACGCGGAGCGGACGTCGCTGCCCGGTGACCCGAGGACCGTCAGGGTGTCCGCGGTCATCCGGCCCGACGCCAGGGCCATCATCGCCGCCGTCGACCCGTACGAGTGCGCGACGATGTTGACCCGCGGTCGGTCGTCCGCGCGGAGCGCACGCAGTCCGGCGACGGTCCGTTCGAGCCGCTGGGCCCCGGTCCGCGCGAGTTCGAGCGACATGATGTTGGACAGGTCCGGCGTGCGGTACCCCATCCAGGCGACCACGGCGACACCCGACCCGTTGCCGGTCGCGGCGAGCGGGGCGAGGGTGGCCTGCTCGCTGGACAGGTCGTTCGCCGTGTTCGTGAAGTCGGTCATCTGTCCGGTGACCGTGAAGAACATGCCCGGCACCACGACGGTGACGTCGGCCGCCGTGTCGAGGTCACCGATGCTGATCGCCGCACGCCCGGAGCCCCGGGTGTCCAGCGTCACGAGGAAGCGCCGCGGGTCACCCGGTTCGTGCACCAGCGAGTCCCGCACCTGCCCGAGCATCGCGGCCCGGGCGGCACCGACGTGGGCGTCGGCGAGACCGGAGTGCAGCGTCGCGCGGTTCGCCTGGTCGCGGACGACGTAGGGCACGCCCTCGAGGTTGCCGACCAGAGCCGGTGCGTGCACGAGGAGGCGGTCCTGCTCGTCGGCGGGCAGGTGCGACCACCACTGCGCGACGGTCTGGGCGGGCGGGGGGTCGTCCTGCACGGCTGCCACGACGCGGCGGTCAGTGGCCGCACGGCGCAGGGCTGCGGGCCCGAGTGCACCGAGGTCCTCGACGAACGCCCGCCCGTGGGCGACGGCGAGGTCGTCGACCCCGACCCGTCGCAGCGACGCCGACGTGGCGACGACGGTGAGGTCGTCGAGCGGCACGATGCGTGACGGGGCCGTTGCGACGGCGGTGGCCCTGGCGACCGGGACCGGGGGCACGCCCGGGGCCTCGATCACTCCGAGCGAGTGCATCGAGGCGGTGAGCAGAGCCGCGGCGATGAGCAACAATCGGATCTCCCCCGGGAAGGCCGTCCCGACGTCCCCCTGCAGACGACGGGTGATGCTCCGCCGAGTCTACGGAGATGTCCGCGGATCATCCATGCGTGATGCAACTTGTCCCCCGGACTGGGCGCCGTCGGCTCCGCGCCGCGCGCAGCGGATGGGATCCCGTGTGCTCGCGCCCCGCTCAGTCCTCGGTCGCGGGCGCCTCCGGCTCGGCGAGCGCCGCAGGCCCTTCGGTGACGAGCAGGTGGAACTGCTCGGCGTCGATGATCCGGACCCCGAGCTGTTCGGCCTTCGTGAGCTTCGAACCGGCTCCCGGTCCGGCGGCCACGAAGTCGGTCTTCTTGCTCACGCTCGAGGCTGCCTTGCCGCCGGCGGTCATGATGGCCTCGAGCGCACCTTCGCGCGTGTAGCCCTCGAGTGAACCGGTCGCGACGACGGTGACGCCGCTCAGCACGCCGCCCTCGACCTCGGCGCTGCCGGGGCCGGGGTGGCCCGGGGTGGTGAACTGCACGCCGGCCGCGGTCCACCGGTCGATGATCTCGCGGTGCCAGTCGACCTCGAACCAGGCGAGCAGGGCGTCGGCGATGATGCCGCCCACCCCGTCGACGGCGGCGAGGTCCTCGCGCGAGGCCGACCGGATGGCGTCGAGGGAGCCGAAGTGGTTCGCCAGGGCACGGGCGGCGACGGGTCCGACGTGGCGGATGCTCAGGCCGACCAGGATCCGCCACAGCGGCTTCGTCTTCGCGGCGTCGATGTTCGCGAGCATCTCGAACGCGTTCTTCGACGGGTAGCGGCTCGGCTCACCGGTGTAGTCGGCACCGCGCGCTCCGGGGTCGAACGGCGGGTCGGTCTTCTTGCGCGCCCGGCTGAACGGCGTGACGCGCTTGGGTGTGCCGTCGTCGTCGACCTTCTCCATGCCGGTCTCGGCGTCGCGGACGATGACCTCGATCGGGACGATGTCCTGCAGCGTCAGGTCGAACAGTCCGGCCTCGGTCACGAGCGGCGGGGTCTCCGGGCGGAGCGGCTGCGTCAGAGCCGCGGCCGCGACCTCGCCGAGCCCCTCGATGTCGAGCGACCCGCGCGAGGCGATGTGCTCGACCCGGCCGCGCACCTGCGCCGGGCAGCTCTTCGCGTTCGGGCAGCGCAGGTCGATGTCGCCTTCCTTCGCCGGGGCGAGCTCCGTGCCGCACTCGGGGCAGTGGGTCGGCATCACGAACTCGCGCTCGGAGCCGTCGCGGAGCTCGACCACCGGGCCCAGGACCTCAGGGATGACGTCGCCGGCCTTCCGCAGCACGACGGTGTCCCCGATCAGCACGCCCTTCGCCTTGACGACCTGCTGGTTGTGCAGTGTGGCCTGGCGGACGACGGACCCCGCGACCTCGGCCGGGGCCATCACGGCGAACGGGGTGGCACGGCCGGTCCGACCGACGCTGACCACGATGTCGGTGAGCGTCGTGTGGACTTCTTCCGGCGGGTACTTGTACGCGATCGCCCACCGCGGCGCACGCGAGGTCGACCCGAGTTCTTCGTGCAGGGCGAGGTCGTCGACCTTGACGACGACGCCGTCGATCTGGTGCTCGACCGACGATCGGCGTTCCCCCGTGGTGCGGACGAAGCCGTTGACCTCGTCGATGGTGTCGAACACCCGGTAGTGGCTGCTCGTCGGCAGTCCCCAGGTCTGCAGGAGCTCGTACACCTCGGACTGGCTGCGGACGTCGGTGCCCTGCTCGAGTTCACGGACGGGCCACGCGCCGATGCCGTGCACGAGCATCCGCAGACGCCGCAACCGGTCGACCATCAGTGCCCGCTTCGCCTCGGACTTGCCCTCTTCCTTCTGGCGGAGCGACCCGGCGGCGGCGTTGCGCGGGTTGGCGAACACCCGCTCCCCCGCTTCGCGCTGGTTGGCGTTCAGCTCGTCGAACTCGGCGACCGGGAAGAAGATCTCGCCCCGGACCTCGACCAGGGGCGGGTGACCGGTGCCGGACAGGCGGTCCGGGATCGTGCCCATCGTGCGGACGTTGCCGGTGACGTCCTCGCCGACCACGCCGTCGCCGCGGGTGGCCGCCGAGACGAGCCGACCGTGCTCGTACCGCAGGTTGATCGCCAGACCGTCGATCTTCAGCTCGGTCAGGAACCGCACCCGCTCGGCGCCGGCGTCCCGCTGCACCTTGACGCCCCACTCGGTCAGTTCGTCGGGGCTGAACACGTTGTCGAGCGAGAGCATGCGTTCGGCGTGCTCGACGGGGGCGAACTGCGTCGTCTGTGCCTGCCCGCCCACGGTCTGCGTCGGGCTGTCGGGCGTCACGAGTTCCGGGAACCGCCGCTCGATCGCGTCGAGGCGGTGCACCAGCGCGTCGTAGTCGGCGTCGGACAGGGGCGAGGCGTTGCCCTCGTAGTAGTCGTGCCGCAGCTCGTTGACGCGGGCGCGCAACCGGTCGACTTCTCGCGCGGCCTGGGCGGCGTCGAGCCCGTCGGGGTCGATGGTCTCGAACGTCGCGTCGGTCTCGCTCATGGCATCAGTTCTACCGTGCACCACCGACGCGGCGTGCAGCGGGCGTGTGCCCCGGGAGCGGCGGGGTCAGGCGTCGACGGGGACGGCGCTGACCGTGGTGTCGATCGTGCACTGGCCGAGCACCCGCGTGCCGACGTAGACCACGGCCGTCTGTCCGGGAGCGACCCCGTGCAGCGGCTCGTCGACGTCGATCACGAGCACGTCGTCCTGCACCCGGGCGGTCGCGGGCACCGGGTCGGCGTGCGCGCGGATCTGCACGTCGCAGGCGAACGGCGTCGCGGGGTCGGCCGGCGCCGTGCCCGCCCAGGTGAAGCGCGAGCCCGACATCGAGGTGACGGCGAGGGCTTCCTTCGGGCCGACGACGACGGTGTTGTCCTTCGGGCGGATCTCGAGCACGAACCGCGGCTTGCCGTCCGGCGCCGGACGACCGAGGGCCAGGCCGCGACGCTGTCCGACGGTGTAGCCGGTCGCGCCCTCGTGCGAGCCGACGACCGTGCCGTCCCGCTCGACGACCTCGCCGGGAGCCGTGCCGACGCGGTCCGCCAGCCAGCCGCGGGTGTCGCCGTCCGGGATGAAGCAGATGTCGTACGAGTCCGGCTTCTGGGCGACCGTCAGCCCGCGCTCGGCGGCCTCGGCTCGGACCTCGTCCTTCGACGGGGTCGCGCCGAGTGGGAACATGGCGTGCTGCAGCTGCTCGGCGGTCAGGACCCCGAGCACGTACGACTGGTCCTTCGCCCAGGCGGCCGACCGGTGCAGCTCGCGGGAGCCGTCCGGGCCGGTGACGATCGAGGCGTAGTGCCCGGTCGCGACGGCATCGAAGCCCAGGGCCAGGGCCTTCTCGAGCAGCGCCGCGAACTTGATCCGCTCGTTGCAGCGCATGCAGGGGTTCGGGGTGCGGCCGGCCTGGTACTCGGCCACGAAGTCGTCGACGACGTCTTCCTTGAACCGGGCCGAGAAGTCCCACACGTAGTACGGGATCCCGAGGGCCGACGCGGCGCGCTGGGCGTCCATCGAGTCCTCGATGGTGCAGCACCCGCGGCTGCCGGTGCGCAGGGTGCCGGGCATCCGGCTCAGGGCCAGGTGCACGCCCACCACGTCGTGGCCGGCGTCGACCGCCCGGGCTGCGGCCACCGCCGAGTCGACACCACCGCTCATCGCCGCAAGAACACGCATGCCCCCAGGGTAACCCGCCGACGAAGCGGTACCGCTGGCGTACGGTTGGTCGAGCGATGGCCACGACGGGGAACGACTCATTCGACTTCCGGTCCGTCCTGCTGTCCGGGTTCCTGCCCGCAGCGCTCTTCGCGATCGGCGAGGGCGCGATCATCCCGATCATCCCGATCGCCGCCGACTCGCTCGGTGCCAGCCTGGCGTTCGCGGGCTTCGTCGCCTCGCTCATCCTGGTCGGCGAGCTCATCGGCGACGTGCCGTCCGGCATCGTCGTCGCCCGCATCGGTGAGCGGAACGCGATGATCGGCGCCGCACTCGTCTCGGTGGTCGGGCTCGTGGTCGCCACGACGGCCACGAACGCCTGGGTCCTGGCACTCGGGGTGTTCCTGGTCGGTGTCTCCACCGCGGTCTTCGCCCTCGCTCGGCACGCCTACATGACCACCGCGATCCCGCTGCGGATCCGCGCCCGGGCGCTGTCCAGCCTCGGCGGCGTCTTCCGCTTCGGCTACTTCGTCGGGCCGTTCATCGCCGCCGGTGTCATCCACCTGACCGGCACCACCAGCAGCGCCTTCTGGATCCACGTCGTCTGCTGCCTGGCGGCGGCGGTCGTGCTCCTGGTGCTGCGCGACCCGGCGACGGGCACACGCGGTCTGCGGTTGCCGCCACGGGCCTCCAGGCAGTCGACCGGCCACGGGGCGGACGCGAGCGGCCACGCGACCGAACCGCCCGCCGACACGGGCGCGCAGTTCGTCCAGCAGGAGGCGCAGGGGCTCTTCCGCACCATCCGCGCGAACGGGGCGGTCCTGCTGCGGCTCGGCAGCGGCGCCGGCCTGATCGGAGCGATGCGCGCCGGGCGGCAGGTGATCCTGCCGCTGTGGGCGGTGAGCGTCGGCCTCGACGACTCGACCGCGGCGCTGGTGATCGGCATCGCCGGAGCGGTCGACTTCGCGCTGTTCTACACGAGCGGGCAGATCATGGACCGGTGGGGGCGGCTCGCGAGCGCCCTGCCCTGCATGCTCGGCCTGAGCATCAGCTACTTCCTGCTCGCCTGGAGCGGCCACCTGGACGCCCGGGTCGGCTGGTTCGTCGCGATCGCGATGGGCATGTCGCTGGCGAACGGCGTCGGTTCCGGCATCCTCATGACGCTCGGCGCGGACCTCGCCCCGCGCGACGCCCCGGCACCGTTCCTGGGGGCGTGGCGGTTCACCGGCGACTTCGGGTCGGCGGCGGCACCGCTCCTCATCTCCGGCGTGACCGCCGTCGCCTCCATCGCGGTCGCGAGCGGGGTCATGGGCGTGCTCGGCCTGGTCGGCGCGGGCATCCTGCTCCGCTACGTGCCCCGGTACCTGCCGCGCCCGTTGCGCTGACGCACGGCGCGCACCGTGCGCGCTGTCGCTTCGTGGCGCACCGTGCGCGCTCCTCCGCTCCGTGCGCCGTTGACCGCACCGTGCGCATCCACAGCGCCGCACCCAGCCGCCAAGGTCGCACCGGGTGGCGGATCGCGCACAGTGCGTCCCACGGCCTGGAGGCCCGGTGCACGTCCGCCGCGCACCCCGTGCTCGGTAGACTGCCGCTGCTCGCGGGAGTGGTGGAATCGGTAGACACGCAGGATTTAGGTTCCTGTGCCCCAGGCGTGAGGGTTCGAGTCCCTCCTTCCGCACCGAGTCCCCCCTGCCACACGGTTGCGGTCATCCGCACGCCTCGAGCAGGTCATTCCTGCGAGGGATGGCCCGGCCACTCCCGGGCGGTACCCTCGTCCCGCGGGTGTCCTCCCCGTGACCCCCGCCTCCACGACCGGAAGAACCATGCACTCCGTCGCACTCGCCCTGATCCCGTGGCTCGATCCGCAGTACATCCTCGACCACTTCGGGGCCATCGCCGTGCTCGTGGTCTGCGCGATCGTGTTCGCCGAGACCGGTCTGCTCATCGGCTTCATCTTCCCGGGCGACAGCCTGCTGGTCATCACCGGTCTGTTCGCCTTCGACCGCGGCGGCGAGATCGGCGGCATCCCGATCTGGGTCGCAGCGCTGATGATCGGCGCTGCCGCGTTCCTCGGCGGCGAGCTCGGGTACTACATCGGCAAGAAGGCCGGGCCACCGATCTTCGAACGTAAGGACAGCGGGCTCTTCTCGAAGGCGAACGTCGAGCGCACCAACGCGTTCTTCCACCGCTTCGGCCCCCTCGCCGTGATCCTGGCGCGCTTCGTGCCGGTCGTCCGCACCTTTGCCCCGATCGCCGCGGGCGTCGGCCGGATGGACTACAAGAAGTACTCGCTCTACAACGCCATCGGCGCCGTGGTCTGGGGCGTCGGGGTGACGTTCCTCGGGTACTTCATCGGGCACATCCCCTTCGTGGCGCACATCGTCCGCGAGTACATCGACATCATCCTGCTGGCCGCCGTCGTCGTGACCGTCGTGCCGATGGCGCTGACGTACCTGCGCAACGCCCGCAAGGCGAAGCACGCGAACGAGGCCGAGGCCGCCGCGACCCCGACGGTCGACCCGACGCTCTAGTCGCAGCACCGACTGTCCGGCGCGTCCGCGCGTCGACGGACAACGAAGTCGCCCCGGGCCACGTGATCACGTGGTCCGGGGCGACTTCGGTCGTTCGGAACGGAACGGGCGCTCAGACGCCGAAGTGCTCCCGCACGACCGGCGCGATCCCGCGGAACGCCTTGCTGCGGTGCGACAGCGCGTTCTTCTCGTCGCGGGTGAGCTCCGCCGACGAACGATCCGCGTCGTCCGGCCGGAACACCGGGTCGTAGCCGTGGCCGCCGTCGCCGACGGGTTCGGTCAGGACCTCGCCGTTCCAGACGGCCTCGACCACGTGCTCCTGACCGTCGGGCGTCACGAACGCGGCCGCGCACACGAAGGCAGCGGTGCGCTCGACGACGCCGTCCAGGTTCTGCAGCAGCAGCGCGATGTTGTCGGCGTCCGACCGGGTGCCGGCGTACCGGGCCGAGTGGATGCCCGGTGCGCCGTCGAGTGCGTCGACGGCGATGCCGGAGTCGTCGGCGAGCGCCGGCAGCCCCGTGTGGGCGACCGCGGCACGGGCCTTGATCAGGGCGTTCGCCGCGTAGCTGTCGCCGTCCTCGACCGGCTCCGGACCGTCGTACCCGACGAGTTCGACGCCCTCGCCCAACGCCGACCCGAGGATCTCGCGCAGTTCGACGACCTTGCCCTGGTTGTGGGTGGCCAGCACCACCTCGCGGGACGTCACGCCAGGCCCAGGACCGAACGCTGGATCGCCGCGAGCGACTGGTTGCCGGCCAGGCCCAGGTCGAGCAGGACGTTCAGCTCGTCGCGGTCGAACGGCGCGTGCTCGGCGGTGCCCTGCACCTCGATGAACTTGCCCGACCCCGTCGTGACGATGTTCATGTCGGTGTCGGCGGCGGAGTCCTCGGTGTAGGCCAGGTCGAGCATCGGCTCGCCCTTGACGATGCCGACGGAGATCGCCTGCACACTGTCGGTGAGCGGGGTGGCCTTCTTGGCGATGAAGCCCTTGGCGCGCCCCCACTCGATCGCGTCGACCATCGCGACGTACGCGCCCGTGATCGACGCCGTGCGGGTGCCGCCGTCGGCCTGCAGCACGTCGCAGTCGATGACCAGGGTGTTCTCGCCCAGGGCCTTCGTGTCGACGACGGCCCGGAGCGACCGGCCGATCAGGCGGGAGATCTCGTGCGTGCGGCCGCCGACCTTGCCCTTGATGGACTCGCGCTGCATGCGCTCGTTCGTCGACCGCGGCAGCATCGAGTACTCGGCGGTGACCCAGCCGGTGCCCTTGCCGGCGAGCCAGCGGGGCACGCCGTTGGTGAACGACGCGGTGCAGAGCACCCTGGTGTCACCGAACGAGATGAGCGCGCTGCCCTCGGCCTGCGAGCTCCACCCCCGCTCGATCGTGACGGGACGGTGGTCGGTGGCGGTGCGGCCGTCGACGCGGAGTGTGTCGGTCATGGGGTCCTTTCGGTGCGGGGCAGCGTGATGGCCCCCGTCTGGAGGTGGCCGACGCTCGAGACCTCGGGTCCGAGGAAGCGCCGGGCGAGCCGGATGAAGCCGTTCTTGTCGTCGCCCGTCGCCTCGAACGAGTAGGTCGGGGCGGTGGTCGCGGTGCGCTCGAGCCCGTGCTCCACGAGTCGGCGGTAGACGTCGTTCGCGGTCTCCTCGGCGCTGGAGACGAGCGTGACCTCCGGACCCATGACGAACTGGATCGCGGCGGACATCAGCGGGTAGTGGGTGCAGCCGAGCACCAGGGTGTCGACGTCGGCGGCGCGGATCGGGTCGAGGTACCCGGCCGCGACCGCACGGAGCGACGGCGACGAGGTGTCACCCGCCTCGACGAACTCGACGAACCGCGGGCACGCGGCCGTGGTCAGCCTGACGTCGGCAGCGACCGCGAAGGCGTCCTCGTAGGCGCGCGACGCGATGGTGCCGACGGTGCCGATGACCCCGATGCGGCCCGTCCGGGTCTGCTTGACGGCGGCGCGGGCGGCCGGCTGGATGACCTCGACCACCGGGATGCCGTACGCCTGCTCGTAGCGTTCGCGGGCGTCCCGGAGCACGGCGGACGAGGCGGTGTTGCACGCGATCACCAGCGCCTTGACGCCCTGGTCGACCAGGTCGTCCATGACCTCGAGCGCGTAGCGGCGGACGTCCGCGATGGGCTTCGGACCGTAGGGCGAGTGCACGGTGTCCCCGACGTACCGGATGCTCTCGCGCGGGAGCTGGTCGATGATGGCGCGGGCCACCGTGAGCCCACCGACCCCGCTGTCGAAGACTCCGATCGGTGCATCCGTCACGGCACCAGCGTACCGACGCCCGCCGACGAGCACCGACGCGACCACGCGCGCCACGCTGGCCGGGCGCACGGGGTGATCCGGGCCTCCCCACCGGCACGTCACTAGTGTCGGAGACGTGACCAGCGCGCTCCTGACGGACCAGTACGAACTCACCATGGTCGACGCGGCCCTGAAGGACGGGACCGCCGACCGGCGATGCGTCTTCGAGGTGTTCGCCCGGCGGCTGCCGGACGGCCGCCGCTACGGTGTCGCGGCCGGCCTCGGACGCTTCCTCACCGCCCTCGGCGACTTCCGCTTCGGCGACGAGGAGATCGGGTTCCTGCGCGACCGCGGCGTCATCGACGCCGGCACCGCGGCGTGGCTCGCCGACTACCGGTTCACCGGCGACGTCCGGGCGTACCGCGAGGGCGAGGTGTACTTCCCGAACTCCCCCATCCTGCAGATCGAGGGCACCTTCGCCGAGGCCGTCGTGCTCGAGACCCTCGCGCTGAGCATCTACAACGCGGACTCCGCGATCGCCTCGGCCGCCGCCCGCATGGTGTCCGCCGCAGACGGCCGCCCGCTCGCCGAGATGGGTTCCCGCCGCACCGGCGAGTGGAACGCCGTCGCCGCCGCCCGTGCCGCGTACATCGCCGGGTTCGGCGCGACGAGCAACCTCGAGGCCGGGCGCACCTGGGGCATCCCGACGATGGGCACCGCCGCGCACGCCTTCACGCTGCTGCACGACTCCGAGGAGCAGGCCTTCCGCTCGCAGCTCGACGCGCTCGGCAACGCCACGACCCTGCTCGTCGACACCTACGACATCGAGGCAGCCGTGGAGACCGCCGTCCGGCTCACCGACGGCAAGCTCGGCGGCGTCCGGATCGACAGCGGTGACCTGCCGTCGGTCGTCGCCGCGGTGCGCGCACAGCTCGACCGGCTCGGCGCGACGAGCACGAAGATCACGGTGACGAACGACCTCGACGAGTACACGATCGCCGCACTCCGAGCCGCCCCGGTGGACTCGTACGGCGTCGGGACCTCGGTGGTCTCCGGCTCGGGGCACCCCGCCGCCGGCATGGTGTTCAAGCTCGTGGCACACCGGGACGCCGACGGTGGTGACTGGGTCCCCGTCGCCAAGAAGTCAGCCGACAAGGCGTCGATCGGCGGCCGGAAGGAGGCGGGCCGACGCCTCCGCAACGGCGTCGCCACCGCCGAGGTCGTGCTCACCGGAGCGCAGGTCGGTCCGGATGAGCGACCGCTCCTCGTCCCCGTCGTCACCGGCGGCGAGGTCGACCCGGCGTTCCTCGGCACGCAGGGCGTCGAGGCCGCACGCGCGCACCACAAGCGCGCGAAAGCGGAGCTGCCCGCCGACGCGTCGCGCATCGGACGTGGCGACCCCGCCATCCCGACCCTGGTGATCTGACGTCGCGGCGCGCGCCGCGCACATCGTGTCGCGTCGCGTCGCGTGCCCGCTTGGTGAGCAGGAATGGTCGCCTGCCCGACGGCGACCCGACCGCTTCTGCTCACGATGCGCAGCCGGCGGACGCGGCAGACGGACAGGAGGCCCGTGGCGGCGTCGCCACGGGCCTCCTGTCCGCCTGGCGGTCGCGTCTACTCGGACTTCATCTTCTCGTAGATCGCCTTGCAGTCCGGGCAGACCGGGAACTTCTCCGGGTCGCGGCCCGGGATCCACTTCTTGCCGCACAGGGCCTTGACCGGCTTGCCGGACAGGGCCGACTGCAGGATCTTGTCCTTCTTGACGTAGTGCGAGAACCGCTCGTGGTCACCGGGTTCGATCGCTTCTTCTTCGAGGAGCTTCTCGAGCTCCCGGTCCATCACGTCGAGGCCGCCGCCTGGTTCCGTCATGCTCATGGTTCCAGGGTACGACGGTCCGCCCTCGGGCGCGCCGCCCGTCCCGCTCGTCGCGCTGTGCCGCTGGGCCGTTAGTCGCGCTGTGCCGCTGGTTGCGTCGTGCCGCTAGTTGCGCTGTGCCGCGGCGAGCAGGTCGGGGCCGCGTCGGTCGAACAGGCGTCCGCCGACGGAGATACCGATGACGAGCACGACGGCACCGACCCCGATGCCCACCAGGAGCGTCAGCACCGACCACGGCTCCGGACCCTGCACGACGGCGAGCACCGCGAGACAGGCGGCGGGGACCGTGCAGAGCACGATGCCGATCACCATGGAGGCCTGCGCCACCGTCGCCGTGACGCCGGCGGCCTGCGGCTGCTGGAACGGGTGATCGCCCGGGCGCACCGTCGGGTACGGCATCAGCACCGACAGGACGCTCGACAGCCCGAGGCCGGACAGCAGTGCACTCGCACTCACACCGATGAGCAGCGGGAACGCCGCCCAGTCGCCGAACAGCCGTGCGGAGAGCGCGGCGCCGGCGACGATCGCGGGCGCTCCCACGACCAGCACGGGCACGACGCGACCGAGCCGATCGCTCCACCCGGGCGCACCGGAGGCGACGTGCAGCCACACGGCCGTGTTGTCGTAGGAGACGTCGTTGTGCGGCAGGAACCCGGCGATGAGGGCCATCAGCGGCAGCGGCACGAGCGCGGTCCACTGCCACGGCACCCCGGCGACACCGAGCGGGATCACGACGATCGGCACGAGCAGGATGATCAGGTACGACGTGCGGTACCGCGGGTCGCGCACCCAGTAGGTGAGCGCCCGGGCGGCGACGGCGGACACCGGGGCCGACCCGAAGCGGTCGAACCAGCCGAGGCCCTGGTACCGGCGAGTGCGGGGTCGGTCGTCGACGGTCTCGAGGGCACGGCCGACGAGCGACCACCACGCCCACGCGAGGAGTGCGACGACGACGACCGCGATCAGGAGCTTCAGGAGGCCGGCACCGACGTGGCCGCTCGCGACCTCGGCCGGCACGGCCCAGGCGGCGCCCCAGGGGGTCCACCCGGCGACGTCCGCGACGCGCTGCATCTCGGCGCCCTGCGGATCGAGCCACTCGACGCGCAGCAACAGCGCCACCGTCGGGATCGAGAGGACGACGATGACGAGGGCCACCAGCCACCCGGCGTCCCGGGAGCGGTCCGGGCCGATCAGCCGCGAACCGACGGTGCAGCACACCCGGATCAGCAACGCGCAGGTCGCGACGCCGAGCAGACCACCGACGACCGCGAGCAGTCCGAGCCCGGGGTCACGGGCCCAGGCGACGACCTGACCGGCCGCGACGACGACCACACCGATGACGGGGATGCCGACGAGTCCGGCGACCACGAGCCCGATCGCCAGGCGACGTCGCTCGATCCCGAACACGGCGAAGCGCCGCGGGTCGAGCTGGTCGCTCCGCCCGACGACGAGTGGCACGACCGTGAACCCGAAGGCGATCAGGGTGCCGACGGGCACGACCACGGCGCGTGCGACGTCCGGGTCGGCGTCGCCGAGCGCGATCGTCCGCGACGCGACGAACACGGCGGCGAGGAGACCGACGAGGCTGGCGAGCACGACGGCGACGGAACGGCGGGCGGTGCCGCGGACCTCGCCCGCGAGCAGGTCCGCCCTCAGCCGGAGAAGCTGTGCAACCATTCCATGCTCTCTGCGACGACACGACCGCCGGCGAGTTCGACGAACTTGTCCTCGAGGCTCTTGCGGCCGCGGACCTGGGCCATGGTGCCGGACGCCAGGACCTTGCCGCCGACGATGATGGCGACCGAGTCGCAGGTGCGCTGCACGAGCTCCATCGAGTGGCTCGACAGCACCACGGTGCCGCCGCCCCGGGTGTAGCGGCGCAGGATGTCCGTGATCGTCGCGGCGCTCACCGGGTCGACCGACTCGAACGGCTCGTCGAGCACGAGCACCCGCGGTGAGTGGATGAGGGTCGCGGCCAGGGCGATCTTCTTCGCCATGCCGACGGAGTAGTCGGCGACCTGGCGCCCGAGCGCCTCGCCCAGCCCGAAGGCCTCGGCGAGGTCGGCGCTGCGCTTCCGGGCGGTGGTGCCGTCGAGCCCGCGGAGCGTGGCCGAGTAGTACAGCAGCTGCGCACCGGTCAGCCGGTCGAACAGGCGGAGCCGGTCCGGCAGGACTCCGAGGCTCCGCTTCGCGGCCGTGGGGTCGGCCCACACGTCGTGGTCGAGCACGGTCACCGAGCCGGCGTCGGGGCGCAGCAGTCCGGTGATCATCGAGAGGGTCGTCGTCTTGCCGGCGCCGTTCGGGCCGACCACGCCGAAGATCGAGCCCTGCCGGATCTCGAGGTCGACCTCGTCGACGGCCAGGGTCTGTCCGTACCGCTTCACGAGGCCGCTCGCCGCGAGCACCACGGGTTGGAGCGTCTGGGGTTGCTTCGGCGCGGCGGTGCGGGGTGCACGCTTCTTCGCCGCGGGCGAAGCGGCGGTGGTCGCCTGGTCGGCGTCGCCCGTCGCGTCGTCGGCGGCCGTCGGCGCGGGAGGCTCGGCCTCGGTCCGCGGGGCGGCCTTCGTCGGGCGCTTGGTGCGTCCCTTGCCGCCGCGCGCCTTCGCGGGGCGCGGCGCGGCTGCCGGGGTCGGGGCGTCTGCCGGGCCCGGAGCCTCGTCGGAGCGGGCGTCCGTCACGCCGTCGGCGCGGGTGCCCGTCGTCTCGTCGGTGCTGGCGTCCGTCGTCTCCCCGGTGCGGGTGACCGTCGTCTCGCCGGTCATCGCGTCATCAGTGGCGGTGTCGTCCGCATCCGTGTCCCCCGTGTCGTCGTCTGCTGCGTCCTCCGCAGCCGCGGCGGTGTCCGCGTCGTCGGCGTCCCCCGCCTCGGTCATCCAGGCAGCGTCGGCCGTGGCGTACACGTCCTCGTTCTCTGCTCGCGCTGGCATCGACCCACCGTACCAACGGTCTCCGACCGGCGGGGACCGAGTCGGCCAGGGTCACGAATTGAGTACGAAGCGCGCCGACCCGTACCCAGCGAGGGGGTGTTTCCGTATCATTCACCAGGGCACGAAGGAGTGTTCACCACTTGGAAACCTGCTCCAGCAGGCGATCCCGGCGGCCTCCTCGCAGCGACTTCCACGTCGACGCGACCGGTTCTCGGGCAACTCGGACGTTGGAAGCGCAGACTCGACGAGGCCCGCCCGTACCCCAGGGTGCGCGGGCGGACACCAGAAGGGACCAGCATGACCACGCAGATAGTGATCCTCGCAGCGGGGATGGGCAGCCGGCTCGGCCGCAGCCTGCCGAAGCCGCTCACGGAGCTCAGTGACGGCCGCACCATCATGCAGCAGCAGTTCGACAACATCCGCGCCGCGTTCGGTTCGAGCGCCCGCGTGACGATCGTCGTCGGCTACAAGTCGGAGCACATCGTCGAGGCCTTCCCCGAAGCGAACTTCGTCTACAACGAGTCGTACGACTCCACGAACACCTCGAAGAGCCTGCTGCGCGCGCTCAAGGCCACCGGCAAGAGCGGTGTCCTCTGGATGAACGGCGACGTGGTCTTCGACCCGATGGCGCTCGTCCGTGCGGCCGACATGATCGACGAAGGCCGTTCCTTCGTCAGCGTCAACACCGACAAGGTCTCCGACGAAGAGGTCAAGTACACGGTCGACGCCGAGGGCTTCATCCACAAGCTGTCCAAGCAGGTCGTCGGGGGTCTCGGCGAAGCCGTCGGGATCAACTACGTCTCCGCGGCCGACAAGCAGGCCCTCATCCGTCAGCTCGGTCGCGTCGACGACCAGGAGTACTTCGAGGGCGGCATCGAAGCTGCCATCGCCGAGGACGGGCTACGCTGGACGCCGATCGACATCTCCGACCTGTACGCGGTCGAGATCGACTTCGCCGAGGACCTCGAGCGCGCGAACAACCTGTTCGCCTGAACCACCCGTCAGGACCCCTCGGCGGTTCCGCCCGAAGGGAAACCGTGACCACAGCGAGTGCGCCGACCGCGCCCGCGGCTGCCGCACCTGCGAGCGCCCGGAGCGCCGGTCGGCGCTATCGTCAGGCCCTCTGGCTGCTGACCGTCCGCGACCTCCGCGTCCGCTACTCGACGTCAGCGCTCGGCTACGTGTGGTCGATCCTCGACCCGCTCGTGATGTCGGGGATCTACTGGTTCGTCTTCACGCAGGTCTTCCACCGCGGTTCCGTCGGTGAAGATCCGTACATCGTGTTCCTGCTGTCCGCGCTGCTGCCGTGGATGTGGTTCACCGGCGGGGTCTCGGACTCCACCCGGGCGTTCATCAAGGAATCGAAGCTCATCCGCTCCACCACCATCCCCCGCACGATCTGGGTGGCACGGATCGACGCGTCGAAGGGCATCGAGTTCCTGCTGAGCCTGCCGGTCCTGGCGGCCTTCGCGATCGCGACGGGTGCGCACCTGCACTGGCAGGTCGTGTTCTTCCCGTTGGCGATCGTGCTGCAGTGCGCGCTGGTCTACGGCCTGGGGCTCATCGTCGCGCCGCTCGTGGTCTTCTTCCGCGACCTCGAGCGGGCCACCAAGCTCGTCCTGCGGTTCCTGTTCTACGCGTCCCCGATCATCTACGGCACCCACGCGCTGCCCTCTGCACTGCGCGACATCGCCGCGGTCAACCCGCTCACCGGCATCTTCGGCATGTACCGTGCGGCGTTCTTCCCGGGCCAGCTCGACTGGCTCGAGGTCTGCGCGTCGGTGGTCGTGACCGGCATCGTGCTCGTGATCGGGTTCGCGGTGTTCCGCCGCAGCGAGCACCGCGTGCTGAAGGAGCTGTGATGACCGCGACCGACCAGACCCGGCGCACCGAGACCGTCGCACCGGTCATCTCCGTCCGCGGCGCCGGCATCTGCTTCAAACGCAACCGTCGGGCGAGCCGGAACTTCAAGGACCTGTTCGCCGGGCGTGGACGCCGCAAGCGCGCCGACGAGTTCTGGGCCCTGCGCAACGTGTCGTTCGACGTCCGCCCGGGCGAGGCGATCGGGGTCGTGGGACGGAACGGCCAGGGCAAGTCGACCCTGCTGAAGCTGGTGGCCCAGGTCATGTTGCCCGACGAGGGCCGCGTCGACGTGGGCGCCGGCGTCGCGCCGCTCATCGAGATCACCGGTGGGTTCGTCGGCGACCTCACGGTCCGGGACAACGTGTACCTGACGGCCGGTCTGCACGGCATGTCACGGGCCGAGATCCGCGATGCCTTCGACGAGATCATCGAGTTCGCCGAGATCGCGGACTTCGTCGACACCCCGTACAAGCACCTGTCGAGCGGCATGAAGGTCCGCATCGCGTTCGCCGTGATCTCCCGGCTCGACGAACCGGTCATCCTGGTCGACGAGGTCCTGGCCGTGGGCGACAAGGCCTTCCGCGAGAAGTGCTACAAGCGCATCGAGGAGCTCCTGGCCGGCGGTCGGACGCTGTTCTTCGTCTCCCACAGCGACAAGGACCTCCGTCGTTTCTGTGATCGCGGGCTCTACCTCGACAAGGGTCGTCTGCAGCTCGACGGCACCATCGAGGCCGCGCTCGCCCGGTACGCGGCGGACTACGGCTCCTGACCGGCCGGGGTACTCCCCCGCACGAACGCGCGCACCGGTGGCCCCCTCCACAGCCCCCGGTCCTCGTGGCCGCAACCGGGGTCCCGCCGTCGGACCCTCCCCCTAACGTTCCCCCCATGCACCACCCACCAACCGCGTACGCCGTCCCGTTCGCCGTCGACCGATCGCACGCACCGCGCCGGTACGACCTCGTCAACACCGGCTCCGAGCCGGTCGACGGGCTCTCCCTCACCCATCTGGGCAACGGCTACTGCCCACCGCTCGCGGTGCGTCGCCTCGACCCGGGCCGTTCGCTGTCCCTGGCGGTCTTCGGTGCCGACCCCGAGGACACCGGGGTCGTCATCGTGCGGTGGCGCCGACCCGACCGCTCCGAGTACCTCTGGCGGATGTCGCTCGTCGGGCCGGGCCTCCAGCCGTGACGCGGCCCGAGCACCCGGCACCGGAGATCCGGGGTGACGACGGAGCGTCAGCGCCCGTCGCGTTCGGCGGCGACGGTCCGCCACCGTTCCAGCAGCCACTCCACGGCGGCGTGGAACCGCTCCGTGGCGGCGCCCGGCGTCGTGTCGCCGAAGTACCGGGCGACCCAGTGCTGCAGACGTGCGAGCTCCTCGGCGTCGCTCGCAGCGGCGTCGACGCGGGCGATCACCGATGTGGCGTCGGCCGCGGTCAACCAGTTGGCGTCGCTCAGGTACCCACGCTCGTCGACGTCGGCCTCGGGCGAGACCGGACGCGTGACGATGAGCGGCTTGCCCACCGCGAGCCGGTCGTAGATCATCGCGCTGATGTCGGTGATCGCCACGTCGGCGTCCGCCAGCTGCCAGCCCAGGTCACCACCGTCGTCGTACAGGTGGTGCGCCGCAGGGTCGGCGGTGTTCGCGGCGCTGATCGCCGCGACGATCCGTTCGTGCGCCGCGCGGTACGCCGGGTCGAGCACGCCGCTGCGCGGGTGTGGGCGGTACACCAGACGGTGTCGGCGCGACGCGAGCACCTGGTCCGCGATGACCGTGCCGTGCGACGCGATCGACCCGTACGCCGCGGCGCCGCGGTCGCCCTCCCACGTCGGGGCGTAGAGCACGACGGTCCGGTCGTCGTCCGGGTACGGAGCCGCTCCGGCGAAGTGGTCGGCCTGCGGGCGTCCGATCGCGATCGTCCGGGCGTCCAGGTCGTAGTCCCACAGTGCCTCGGCCAGTCGGTCACGCGCGGCATCGCCCGCGACCAAGGCGTAGTCGTACGCCTTGAACTGGTTCGTGGTCATGTACATCTTGTCGCTCTCGCCGTGGTTGACGAAGACGTGCCACATCCGCCCGTACCGCATCATCTGGAAGTTGCGGGCGTTCTGGTTGACGTACAGCACCACCTTCGGCGCCTGGGTGTCGACGAAGTGCTCGAGGTCGACCACCTGCCGGGCGTAGACCGCGGGCACGGGCGACTCGTCGAGCAGCGTCAGCATGGTCCCCGGGCTCCGCGAGATGATCGCCACCGGGTGCGTCTTCGCGAGCTCGGCCAGCGGTGCGTACCACTGACGCACCTGGTACATGTTGACCGGGCCGTCGGCGAAGTACACGGCGATCTCGATCGAACCGGGCTTCGGCTGCCGCGCGGACGGCAGTCGCTGTGCGAGCTGACGACGGCTCCGGCGTGACGTCAGGAGTCGCTCGGCGAGCCGCAGTGCGGTCCGTAGGTCGCTGATGATCGACATGGTGCTTCTTCCGGGTCTGCTCTGGCGGGACGGGGCTGACGGGTCAGACGACCGGTGGCCGCCCTGCGATGGTCATCCGTGCGACTGTGAGCCAGCCCATCGGCCGGGCCGGTCCGCAGTCGGTCGTCCAGCCTTCACGGATCGCTCCGAACCAGGTGGCCAGCCGGCGGGGATGACGCCACCAACGTGCGATCTGGATCACGGCCCACGACCCCACGTACAGCGGCCGCAGCACCGCCGGCAGGTTCCGGCGAGCGAGCCACACCCGGTTGCGGGCGTTCAACCGGTAGTACTCGGCGTGCCGTGCCGGGTCGATCGCGGGGTGGTGCGCGACGAGGTCCCCGGCGTACCAGGTCCGTCGCCCGGCGTCCCAGACGCGCCAGGCGAGCTCGATGCCCTCGTGGGCGTAGAAGTACTCGGCGCCCCAGCCACCGACGACCCGGTACACGTCCATCGGCAGCACGACGGCGCCTTCCCAGACCGAGAAGACCGGCGACGAGTGGTCCGGTTCGCCCTTGCGGATGCGCGGCACCCACCGGCGCGGGTTCGCGGCGCCCGTGGGGTCGACGACCCGTGGTTGCACGAGGCCCAGCGACGGGTCGTGCTCGAACAGCGCGATCGCGTCCCGCAGGAACGTCGGCGACGGCACGGATGCGTCGTCGTCGAGGAAGAACACGTAGTCGCCGTCGACGGCCTCGGCCCCGGCGTTCCGCCCCGCAGGGATCCCGACGTTCTCGGGCAGGGCCAGCGCGCGCACGCCGTCCGGCAGCCCGGTCGGCGCCCAGCCGTTGCCGACGCAGACGACGTCGAGCTCGACACCCTGCTGCGCGAGCACACTGTCCAGACCGCGGCGCAGGTCGTCCGGCCGGGTGCCCTGCGACAGGCTCACGACGGCGACGCGCGGTCGTTCGCGGTGCACCACCGCGTGGCGACGGCCGGTGCCGGGGACGGTCGTGCCCTCGGTCACGCCTTGACCCGCTTCGACGCGATGATCGCCAGGAAGTGCCCGGCCGTCGCGAGCACGGCCAGCGGCAGCAGTGCACCGACCAGGATCCGGCTGGCCAGCGGGTCGCCGATCACCAGGGCGACCAGGGCGAAGACGAAGGCGAGCATGCTCAGCTCGACCGAGTGGTACAGACGATGGAACGGCAGGAACTTCGCCAGTCGGCGGAGCGAGGCGAGCTTGCGGCCGGACGGCGCGGTGGAGGCGTCCCGCCGGTCGACCAGCTTGTCGAGCCCGGCGTTCGCGCGGGCCACGTGCACCATGTCGTTGAGGGCCTTGTTCAGCACGATGACCAGGCCGAGTGCGCAGCCGATCGTGGTCCACATCCAGTCCGCGTCGTGGATCGGCCACGTGGCGGCCCGGATGCCGAGCGCGACCGGGATCAACCCCTCGGTCGTGTAGTGCCCGACCTTGTCCAGGAACACACCGGCGGGCGACTTGGTGCCACGCCACCGTGCGACCTCACCGTCGGAGCAGTCGACGAGCATCTGCAGCTGGCCGAGCACCAGCGCCAGTGCCGCGCCCCAGATGCCCGGGATCAGCAGGGCGGCAGCGACGCTCCACCCGACCAGGATCATCAGGCCGGTGACCTGGTTCGCACTGACACGGGTCTTCAGGAGCACCCAGGTCAGGTACGGCGAGACGTCGCGCAGGTACAGCGATGCGGTCCAGTGCTCGGCGTTGGCGCGCGCACGGACCTCGTCCGGCTGGGCGACGGCGCGGAGTTCGGCGATCGAGGTCGGCCGTGCGGATCCGCGGCCGGTCGTGGGCTGGTCGGTCATTCGGTCACCGTCCCGTGTGGGTGGTCAGCTCGGACGTGCGGGTCAGGAACCCGATGATGAACCCGAGCCCCCATCCCACGTGGATGCAGGGCAGCACGACGAGCAGCCAGAGGAGCGTCGGCAACCCGGAACGGCGCGCCACCGCGACCGACCCGAGCACGACGAAGAGCAGGTAGACGACGGGCACCACGAACCCGAGCAGCGCCCAGGCGAGCGGGGTGGCCAGCGCGGCGCCGACGATGCCGACGAGCCCGGCGACGATGCCCAGGGCCATCGCCGCGACCATGGCCGGCGGCACGAAGTACCGCAGCCCGTTGTTCGCCGGGAACCGACGGGCGAGCTCGCCGCGCCAGAGACCGGTGGCGACGAACTGCCGCACCAGGCGCTTCAGGCTCGGCCGCGGGCGGTACGTGACGACGAGCTCCGGCGTGAACCAGACGGTCCCGCCGGTCTGCCGCAGCCGCCGGTTGAGCTCCCAGTCCTGTCCGCGCTTGATGCCCTCGTCGAAGAGTCCGACGTCGAACAGCCGCTCCCGTCGGAACACCCCGAGGTAGGCGGTCTCGGCCGGGCCGGCGGTGCCGCCGACGTGGTGCGGCGTGCCACCCAAGCCGACGCGACTGCCGTAGGCCAGCGCGACGGCCCGTTCGAAGGGGGTCCGGCCCTCGGCGCGCATGATCCCGCCGACGTTGTCCGCACCGGAGTCCAGGAGCGTGCGCACCGCGATGCGCGTGTAGTCGGTGGGCAGGACCGAGTGCGCGTCGACACGGATGACGACGGGGTGCACGGACGCCCGGATCGCGACGTTCAGCCCGGCGGGCGTCGAGCCGATCGGGTTGTCGATCGCGCGGATCCGCGGGTCGGCTGCGCTCATCTCGGCGACGAGCTCGTTCGTGCCGTCGATCGACGGTCCGAGCGCGAGGATGACCTCGAACGGGCCCGTGTAGTCCTGGTCGAGCAGACTGCCCACGGCGGCCCGGACCTCGGTGACCTCGTTGAGCACGGGCATCACGTACGAGACGCCCGGCAGGGGCTGTCCGTCTGACTGCATGCGTACCTCGGGGTGCTGGCTGGCGGCACGGGACGCACCGGGGCGGTGCCGCCCCGCAGAGCGACCATGAGCCTATCAAGAGGCCGAACCGCTCACCTGCGTCGGCGCGGGACGCATCCCGTGACGGACGGGAGGCCCGGCGCACGTCGTGCCCCGGGCCTCCTGTCCGCCGTGTGGTGGCGTCAGCCCTTGCTGTCGAACGTCCCCAGCTTCACGTCGGCCTGGCGGGTCTGGCCGTCGCGGATGAAGCTGATCGTCGTCGAGGCGCCACCCGCGAAGAAGCGCACCTGCGCGGTCAGGTCGGTGGCGTTCGAGACGGACGCCGAGCCGATCTTGGTGACGACGTCGCCCTTCTGCAGACCGGCCTTCGCCGCGGCACCGCCGTTGGAGACCGACTTGATGAGAGCGCCCACCTGCGTGGCGCTGGCCTCGTCGGTGGCGTCGCCGACGGTTGCGCCGAGGAGACCGTGGGTCGCCGAACCGTTGTCCTTGATCTCGTTCGCGACCCGCTTGACCAGGTTCGCCGGGATCGAGAAGCCGACGCCGATGCTGCCGGCGGCCGACTCCGACGACGACGAGCTGCCGGCCGAGGCGATGGCCACGTTGATGCCGATCAGGCGGCCCTTCGAGTCGAGCAGTGCGCCGCCGGAATTGCCCGGGTTGATCGACGCATCGGTCTGGATGACCGGGAGCGAGACCGTGGTGTTCGCCGACGAGCTGCTGCCGTTGTCCCCGTTTCCCCAGAAGTCGAAGGGACCCGAGCCGCCGTTGCCGCCCTCGTTCGAGTCGCCGCCCTCGCTGGGGGCGCTCGAGGTGACCTGGATGCTGCGGTTCAGCGTCGAGACGATGCCGTCGGTGACGGTGTTCGACAGACCGAGCGGAGCGCCGATCGCGACCGCGGTGTCGCCGACGTTGAGCTTGGACGAGTCCGCGAACTCCATCGGCTTGAGGTCGGTCGCGTCGATCTTGATGACCGCGAGGTCGACCGTCGGGTCGGTGCCGATGAGCTTGCCCGCGTAGATCTTGCCGTTCGAGGTCGTCACGGTGATGCGGCCGTTCGAGCTGTCGCCGTCGAGGGTGACCACGTGGGTGTTGGTGACGATGTAGCCGTCCTTGCTCATCACCACACCGGAACCGGTGCCGGCCTCGTTGCTCGCGGACACGTTGATGGTGACGACCGACGGGGTGGCCTGTGCCGCGACGGCGGTGACCACGGTGGCGGAGTCGTAGTCGTTGACGGTCAGGTTGCCGCCCTGCGACGAACCGGAGGACACGACGCTGCCCCCGTCGTTGGTCGCCGACGAGGCGAGCCACCCGGCGCCGCCACCCACGAGCCCCGCAACGACGACACCGGCGATGATCGGCAGGAGCAGCTTGTTGCGGCCCGAGCGGTCCTTCGTCGTCGTGGTCGCGGCTGCGCCGGAGGCGTCGTCGCTGAAGTAGTGGCCGTTGCGCTGGTTCGAACCGTCGACGTCACCGAAGCCGCTCGTGGCCGACTGCGGGGCCGGTGCGGACGCGGTCGCGTACTCGGAGGACGAGCTCGGCGCGGCCGAGGACGTCGGCTGGGCGTACTCGCCGTAGCGGGGACGGTCGCCGACCGGCTGGCCGTACGGCGACTGCTGGCCGTACGGCGACTGCTGGCCGGCGGGGTTCTGGGGCTGCTGGCCGTACTGGCTCTGCTGGCCGTACTGCGTCGGCTGGCCGTACTGCGACGGCTGGCCGTACTGGCTCTGCTGGCCGTACGGGTTCTGGCTCTGCTGGGCCTGCTGGCCGTACTGCGACTGCTGTCCGTACGGGTTCTGGCTCGGCTGCGGCTGCGACTGGCCGTACGGTGACGTCTGCTGCCCGTATCCGCCCTGCTTCGCACCCGAGGAGTCACCGGAGACAGCCGGGTACGGTGCGGTGTAGCGGTCGGTCGGGTGCTCCGTCGACGACGGGATCACGTCCGTGTTGTCCGGGGTCGTCTCGTCGCTCGGGTTCTGGTTCTGGTTGTGGTTCTCGTCCTGGTTCGGGCGAGGGGTCTCGTCCGGCTGGTCGGAGTCGTTCGGCATCGACGTGTTCCCTCTCGTGGCCGCTGCTGCGGCGTCCTCACTGGCGGCAGGCGGAGCCGCATCGTCCGGACGGCGGTCGTCGCCCTGCCCGTTGGGCGTGGTGTCGGTCATGCTGGACGTGCTCCTTTCAAGCTTGTGCAGTCTGTCGCAAGCACCTGAGCGGTCCTTCTGTCGAGGCTGCGAGCCACCCCTGGCGATCTTATGCGTGCGCTGAACGACGGGACCCAGTCCACAGCGGGACGGACAGCTAGGTTGGGGACCGTTCAGCGCGACACGTCGTCGCCCGCACCGGAGGGAACCACATGCGCCAGGCAGGACCGTGGCTGCGAGCCGCCGACGGAGCGATGCTGCTGGGCCCCGACGGGGTCCCCGCACCGACGGTGTTCGCCGAGATGAGCGCCCTCGCCGCCACCACCGGTGCGGTCAACCTGGGGCAGGGCTTCCCGGACGAGGACGGTCCGGCCGCGGTGCTCGAGGCCGCGGTGCAGGCGATCCGCGACGGCGTGAACCAGTACCCGCCGGGCCGCGGCACCCCCGACCTGCGAGCGGCGATCGCCGAGCACCAGCAGCGGTGGTACGGCCTCCAGGTCGACCCCGACCGCGAGGTCCTGGTCACCGCCGGCGCGACCGAGGCGCTGGCCGCGACGCTCCTCGCCCTGGTCGAGCCCGGCGACGAGGTGATCACCTTCGAGCCGTTCTACGACGCCTACGGGGCACTCGTCCGGCTCGCCGGCGGCGTGCACGTCACGGTCCCCCTCACCGCACCCGACTTCCTGCCCGACGAGCGGACGCTCCGGGCGGCCTTCACCGACCGCACCCGCGCCGTGCTCGTGAACACCCCGCACAACCCGACCGGACGGGTCCTGCCCACCGAGGTCCTGCAGACGATCGTCGACCTGGCCACCGAACGCGACGCCGTGATCATCACCGACGAGGTCTACGAGCACCTGACGTTCGACGTCCCGCACACGCCCATCGCCACTCTGCCGGGCGCCGCCGAGCGGACCGTCTCGGTGTCGAGCGCTGGCAAGACCTTCAACACGACCGGCTGGAAGATCGGCTGGCTCACCGCTCCCCCGACACTCGTCGACGCGATCACGACGGTCAAGCAGTACCTGACGTTCGTGAACGGCGCACCCTTCCAGCCGGCCGTCGCCGTGGGCCTCCGTCTGCCCGACACCGTGTTCACCGGCATCGCCGCCGACCTGCGCGCGAAGCACGAACTGCTCGCCGACGGGCTGACGGCAGCGGGCTTCGACGTGATGCGACCGGACGGCGGGTACTTCGTCCTCGCCGACGCCGCCCCCCTCGGGTACGACGACGCCCGCGCGTTCTGCCTCGAGCTGCCCGCCCTGGCCGGGGTCGCCGGGGTGCCGGTCTCGGCGTTCGTCCGCCCGGACCACGTCGCCGGGTACCGGTCCCTGGTGCGCTTCGCGTTCTGCAAGCGTCGGAGCGTGCTCGAGGACGCCGCCGCACGTCTGGCGACCCTCGGATCGCGCCCACGCGCCTGAGACGCGACCGCGTCGGGACGCGACGGACGTGTCAGCGCTGCCCCGGGCCTCCAGGCGGGGTGCGCACGGACACGTCGTAGCGCCGCAGCGACAGCGACGGGTTCACCCGACGGACGGTGTCCGTGACGGTGGTGTCGATCGTGGCGGTGAGCAGGACCGGCGCGGCGCCGGCCGAGGCGACTGCGACGCCCGACGGGTCGAGGACGACCGAACCGCCGATCCCGATCGGCGGCGTCTGGCCGACCCCGACGATCCAGACGGTGTTCTCGATCGCACGTGCGGTGAGGAGCGTTCGCCAGTGGTGTTCCTTGCCGGGGCCACGCACCCACTCGGCAGGGAGCACGACGACGTCGGCCGCACCGGTCTCAGGGGCGGCGAGTCGACGGGTGACCTCCGGGAACCGCAGGTCGTAGCAGGTCTCGAGACCGATGCGGAGCCCGCCGAGTGTGAAGACCGGGAGCTGCTTCGGGTCGCCGGACTCGATGCGGTCGGACTCCCGCGACCCGAACGCGTCGTAGAGGTGGACCTTCCGGTACGTCGCCGCCAGGTCCCCCGAGGGGAGCACCGCGACCAGGGTGTTCCGGAAACGCTGTGGCGTGTCCGCCGACTCGGCGACCCCGACGACCAGGGCGATGCCCGTCGCCCGGGCGATGTCGCGGAGGCCCGTGACGAACGGGCCGTCCAACGGCTGTGCGGCGGCCACGAACCGATCGTCGATGTCTGCGGAGAAGTACGAGGTGTACTCCGGCGTGACGAGGAGGTCCGCGCCCCGGGCTGCCGCGTCGACGGCGGCGGTGCGCACGGTGGCGAGGTTGGCGACGGGATCGTCCACGGGGGCGAACTGCGCCGCCGCGATCGTGAGGGTGGCCATGCGGCGAGCGTACCCGGGGGCCGGCACACGAAGAAGGCCCCGGTCCTGTTGGACCGGGGCCTTCATGTGACGCTTGGTTGCGGGGGCAGGATTTGAACCTACGACCTCTGGGTTATGAGCCCAGCGAGCTACCGAACTGCTCCACCCCGCGGCACGTTTAGAAGCCTACACGGGGCCGTGGCGGGACACAAATCGAGTGCCCCGCCACGGTGTGTCAGTTGTCGTTCTCGGCTGCTGTCGCTGCCTCGATCGCGTCCTGGAGGCGCTGGTCGGCTTCCGCCGCAGCGACCAGGTCGTTGTCGGCGTAGGCCTCCTGGCGGTCCTGCAGGGCCGCCTTGGCCTCGGACAGCGCCTTCTGCAGCGCGTCGTTGTCGGTCGAGCCGGAGCCCGTCGAACCACCGGTCGAACCCTCGCCCGAGCCCTCGCCCGACCCGGACGAACCCGAACCGGAGCCCGCGTCCGAGCCGGATCCGCTGCCGGAACCGGAACCAGAACCGGACCCGCTGCCGCTGCCGCTCGCACCGGAGTCACCCGCTGCGGCGCCCGAGTCACCACCGAACAGCGAGTTCAGGGCCTCGTCGAGGGTGTCCTCGAACGCGATCTTGTCGCCGAAGGCCACCAGGACCTTCTGCAACAGCGGGTAGGAACCACTCGAGGTCGACTGGACGTAGACGGGCTGGACGTAGAGGAACCCACCGCCGACCGGGAGCGTGAGCAGGTTGCCCTGCTTCACGGTCGAGTTGCCGCGCTTCAGGATGTTCAGCTCCTGCGACACGTTCGAGTCACCGTTGAACAGGCTCTGCACCTGTCCGGGCCCTGGGATGTTGTCGGTCTTCGGCATCGTCAACAGCGTGAGTTTGCCGTAGCCCGACCCCTTCTCGCCCTTGCCGGCACCACCTGCATCGGAGTTCACCGCCAGGTAGCCGGTCAACACGTTGCGGTTGTTCGCGCCCGCGGTCTGCTGTGGGATGTACGTCGTGTACAGCGAGTAGGCGGTCCCCTGCCCCGGCACCTTCATGGTCAGGTAGTACGGGTCCTGCAGGTTCGCGCGGTTGGCCGTCGTCGTGGTCTGCGCCCCGAGCGCGTTCGTCGACGTCGCCGCGGTGTCGGCGTCACTGTCCGACGTCGCCGTGCTCGTCGGTTCCTGCGGGGTGTTCCACGCGTCGTCACCCGAGTAGAACGAGTTGGCGTTGGTCACGTGGTACGTGCCGAGGATCGAGCGCTGCACCTTGAACAGGTCGGTCGGGTACCGCACGTGGTCGAGGAGTTCGGCGCTCATGCTCGACACCGGCTTCATCGACGTCGGGAAGATCTTCTGCCACGTCTTCAGGACCGGGTCCTTCGTGTCCCACGTGTACAGGGTCACCTTGCCCGTGTAGGCGTCGACCGTGGCCTTGACCGAGTTCCGGATGTAGTTCACCTGGTCGGTGCGGTACGTCGAGGACTCGGCACCCGCGATGCTGTCCGACAGGCTCTGGCTCTGCGAGTACGGGTAGGCGTCGCTCGTGGTGTAGCCGTCCACGACCCACTGGATGCGGTGGTCGACGATCGCCGGGTAGGCGTCGCTGTCGACGGTCAGGTACGGCGCCGCCTTCTGCACACGGGTGATCGGGTCGCGGTCGTAGAGGATCTGCGAGTCCTTGTTCACCGCGTTCGAGAGCAGGATCTGCTCCGACTGGAACTTCGCGGCGTAGACGAGCCGGTTGAAGAAGTTGCCGAGGCTCGGCCCGCCGTTCCCGGCGTACGTGGTGGTGGCGTTGCCGCCGTTGTCGTCGTCGGAGCCGGACGGGTAGTCGAGCTCGACGTTCTTCGTGCCCTTCGGCGCACCGACGATCGAGTACGGCGGCGAGGTCTCACCGAAGTACACGCGCTGCTGGAAGTCGCCCAGCGCACCGTTCGACGGGATGCCGGACTCGAGGAACACCGGCTTGCCGTCACTCGCGCGCTGGTTGCCGTAGGCCGCGGTGACGCCGTACCCGTGGGTGTAGACGAACGCCCGGTTGTACTGGGTGTTCGCGGCCGAGCTGAGGCCGTCGAGGTCGATGTCGCGGACCGCGATCACGGTGTCCTCGGTCTCGCCCTTGACGTCGTAGCGGTCGACGTCGAGCTCCTTCGGGAACTGGTAGTACTGCCGGTACTGCTGCAGCTGGCTGAACGTGTCGGAGACGATCTTCGGGTCGATCAGGCGGATGTTGGCCGTCGTCTGGGCGTCCTGCGCCAGTGCGCCCGAGCTCGCCTCGGTCGTGGCGTCGTAGTTCTGCTCCTCGACACCGGCGACCCCGTACGCGTCACGGGTGGCCTTGATGTTCCGCTCGATGTAGGCGGACTCGAAGGTCCGCTCCGAGGGCTTCACCTGCAGCCGCTGGACGACCCACGGGTAGATGCCGCCGATCACGATCGCGGCGACGAGCAGCAGGCCAGTGCCGACGATCGAGATGCGCCAGCGGCCGATGACCGCCGTCAGGATGAAGAGCAGCGCGACGATCGCTGCGATGCCCGCCATGATCTCGCGACCCGGGATCACCGCGTTGACATCGGTGTACTGGGCACCGGTGATGAGCGAGTTCGACTTCGTCAGCGCCGCGTACTGGTCGAGCCAGAGGCTGACCGCCTGCAGCGCGATGTAGAGCGCCGCAGTGACCGCGAGCTGGATGCGCGCAGCGCGGGAGATCCGGACCTCACGACCACCGAAGCGGAGTGCGCCGTAGAGGTAGCTCGCGGCGAGCGCGGCGAGTCCGGCGATCAGGACGACGGCCGACGAGTAGGCCACGATCGAGCGCCAGAAGGGCAGCTCGAACACGTAGAACCCGATGTCCAGGCCGAACTGCGGGTCGGTCTTGCCGAACGGCGTCCGGTTGAAGTACTCGAGGACCATGCTCCAGCGGCCGGCCGTCGAGAGCCCGGCGAAGATGCCGAGCACCACGGGGATGCCGATCATGACGGCGCGTCGCAGCGGCTCGATGACCTGCTGGTAGCGGTCGAGCTGCGAGTTGAGCTTCGCGTAGACCGGACGGAACCGGAACGCGAGCGCGATGCTCACGAAGACCGGGACCGCCATGCCGAGGAAGCCGGCCACGAACATCAGCGTGCCGGCGATCCACCGGGTCGTGAGGACCTGCTGGAATCCGAGCTGCGCGAACCACGCGTAGTCGGTGTACAGGCTGGCGAAGATGAAGAAGGCGATCACCAGTGCGGCCAGCACGATGATCGTGACCACGATCGGGACCCGCGGCGAGCGCCGCCCCGAGGTGGACGAGGTTGTCGTCACTTGATGTGCTCCAGACGTGTCGGACCGGCGGGCCCGGCTCGCGGCGGGCCGTCAGTGACACTGATCCTATGGGACCGGACCGGGCGTGAAGCTGTACGGGGGCTCAGGGACGGGTCAGGAACCGCAGCGGGCGAGCTTGGCGGTGCTCTTGCCGTCGGCGATCGTCTGCAGGTCGGTGACCGCCTGGTCGAGGGTTGCGACGCTGTAGACGTCGAGCCCGTCCGGCACGTGCCCGACGACCTCGTCGCAGTTGTCCGCGGGGGCCAGGAAGACCGTCGCACCCGCGTCGGCCGCCCCGTAGAGCTTCTGGCGGATGCCGCCGATGGGACCGACCTCGCCGTCGGCGGTGATCGTTCCGGTACCCGCGACGTGCTTGCCGCCGTTGAGCTTGCCCGGCGTGATCTCGTCGATGATCCCGAGCGCGAACATCATGCCGGCGGACGGCCCGCCGACGTCCTGCAGCCGGATAGACACCTTGAACGGGAAGTCGTAGCGCTCGGTGACGCCGACGCCGAGCAACGCCGTGCCCTGCTCGCTGCGGGGCGTGACCCGGAGCTCCTTCGTCGCGCCGCCCCGCTCGACGGTGACGGTCGCGGGTCGCGAGGTGCCGTGCTGCGCGACGGCTTCGCGCAGGCTCGTGGCGTCGGCGTTGGTCGTGAGCGACTTGCCGTCGAACGCCGTGATCACGTCACCCTTCTCGATCGCACCGTCCGCTGCCGAGCCCTCCTGCACGGCGCTGACCTCGAGCTCGGTCGGCAGGTCGTTCCCCTGCTGGATGAGCGCGGCTGCGACGGCCGACTGCTGCGACGCCTGCATGTCCGCGGAGTCACGCTCGTTGACCTGCTCGGTGGTGGTGCCGCTCGGGTAGATCGCCTCGACCGGGATCACCGCCTGCGACCGGGTGAAGATCGCGCGGATGACGCTGGTCCACGACGGGCGGTTCGTCGCGTCGCCCTGGATGCCGACGGTGAGCATGTCGAGGGCACCCGCCGTCGGGTACGTCTCGTGCCCGGAGACCTGGATGAGCTTGACGTCCTTCGCGTCCTTGCCGGTGCCCTGCTGCTGCGTGCCGATGGTGTTGTAGACCGGTCCGGGCACCTCGATGAGGTACGGACTGGGCAGCAGGCTCGCCAGCAGGCCCAGCACGACGGCGCCGATCAGGAACGCCCACCCGACCCTCCGGGCACGCGAGCGACGACGGGGCGCGGGGGCGAAGAGGGTCACGCGGGGTCCTTCCAGATGGGCACCCGCGCCTGGCGGCAGGGTGGTCGCCCACGCCTGGCAGCGGGGCTGTTCGCCCTGGGCGCAGCACTTCGGGCGTTCCCACGGGGGCATCCCAGGTGCGGCCCCGTGAGCAGCGATTAGCGTAGTCGGCATGCCTGATGAACCACAGCCGGGGCCGGACGACGACTTCCAGGAGATGCTGCGCAAGCTGCTCTCGGGCGAGGGGCAGATCGACCCGTCGCAGCTCGCCGGTGCCGCCGGTCTGCCGAACGACCCGGCCTCCGTGGCGAACCTGATGAGCCAGCTCCAGCGCGCCGCGCAGTCCGGCGGCGACGGCATCGACTTCTCGGCCACCGCCGAACGTGCAACCGCCATCGCCCGCGACGGCGGTCACGCAGTCGACCCGGCCACCTCGCAGGCGGCCGACCAGGCGTTCCAGGTCGCTGCACTGTGGCTCGACGAGGTGACGACGGTCGCCGAACTGACCGCAGCCCCGAGCCTCTACACGCGTGAGCAGTGGGCGAAGGCCACCACCCCGGTGTGGACGCAGATCGCCGAGCCCGTCGCCTTCAGCATCGCCGACGCCCTGACCGAGGCGATCGACCAGCGTGCGCCCGAGCAGCTCAAGGCGATGCTCGGGGACGTCTCGAAGGCGATGCGCGGCATCGGCGGAGCACTCTTCGCGATCCAGCTCGGCCAGGTCGTCGGGCAGCTCTCGAAGGAGGTCGTGTCCGGCGGCGACGTCGGCGTGCCGCTCCTCGACGAGCAGGTCGCCGCGCTCCTGCCGCAGAACGTCGCCGAGTTCGCCGAGGGCCTCGACGTCTCCGAGGACGAAGTCCGCATCTACCTGGCCGTCCGCGAACTCGCGCATGCCCGGCTCTTCCGGTCGGCACGGTGGCTCCGGCTGCACATCATCTCGTCGATCACGGACTACGCGCGGGGCATCCACATCCCGTTCGACCGCGTCGAGGAGCTCGCGGCCGACATCGACCCGACCAACCAGGAGCAGCTGCGCGACGCACTCGCCTCGGGTGCCCTCATCCCGCCGCGCACTGCCGAGCAGGACGCCGCACTCGCGCGGCTCGAGACGATGCTCGCGCTGGTCGAGGGCTGGGTGGACACGGTGACCGCCGCGGCGACCGTCCGTCTCCCCAAGGCCGGAGCGATCGCGGAGATGGTGCGGCGTCGTCGGGCCGCCGGTGGCCCCGCCGAGTCGGCGTTCGCCACGCTGGTCGGCCTGGAGCTGCGTCCGCGCCGTCTGCGCGAGGCCGCGGCGATGTGGCAGCGGGTGACCGACGAGCTCGGTGCCGAACAGCGCGATGCCCTGTGGGCACACTTCGACCTCGTGCCGACCTCGGACGACGTCGACGCGCCCGACGCCCTCGTCGCACGGCTGCGGAACCCGTCGCAGACCGACGAGGACGACGCGTTCGACAAGGCACTCGAAGACCTGCTGAACGACTCGACCGGGGCACGCCCGCACGAGGACGAATCCGGCCACGTGGCCGACGACCCCGAGGGCGGATCGGGCGACGGTCCAGGGGACCACACGGGCGACCCGCCCCGCTGAGTTCTCCACAGATCCGCTCCGTGACCCCACGCGTGCCGCCCACTCCGGCACCGTGGGGTCATGGGCATCCGCATCGATCCGACACTCGAGTTCGTCTGGCGTGACCCCGCCACGGTCCAGCTCGGGGTCGATCCCCCGCGTGCCGTCGTCGCTGTGCCCACCACCGGGGAAGAGCGGTTCCTCAACGGCCTCCGGCGCGAGACCGGGCACGACGTGCTGTCCGGCCTCGCGGTGGCATCGGGCTGCTCCCCGGAACGTGCGGCCGGGGTGCTCGGCGCTGCGTCGCCCGCAGTGGTCGAGGTCCTGCCCGAGCCGCTCGAACGCATCGAGGTGCACGGCCCCGGCGTCCTCGCCGACACCGTGGCGACGTTCCTCACCGGCGAGGGCGTGACGGTCAGCCGAACCACCTCCCCGGCCGGGGGTCCCATCACACTGCCCGACCCGGAACCCCGGCTCGCGGTGGTGGTGGCCGACCACGTGGTCGACCCGGCGCTCCGTGCCGCGTGGACCCGTCGTGGCGTGCCGCACCTGGCGGTCGTGGTGGGGGACGGCCGGGTCCGCCTCGGGCCGTTCGTCGTGCCGGGAGCCGGCCCCTGCCTGCAGTGCGCGGAGTACGCACGCGTCGACGACGACCCGGCCTGGCCGGCCATCGCGGCCCAGGTCTGGGGTCGGCACCCAGCGCCGCTGTCGCCGTGGCGGTCGGCGGCGGTGGCCGCAGCCACGGCACGGATGCTGCTGGAACGGCTCCCGCTCCGGACGCAACGTGCCGAGCCCGACCAGGTCGTCTTCGAGCGGGACGACCTGTCCGTCAGCCGTTCCCCGGTCCGGCCCCATCCGCGATGTGCGTGCCGAGCGCTGCCAGGAACCGACTCGGAGCCCGGGCTCCCCCACGCGTGGACCCCTGTTGCGACCACGTGATCGTGACGGATCGGCGGGCGCGGGTCAGCCCGACGTAGAACAGCCGTCGTTCCTCGTCCACCTCGGTGTCGGTCGACGCGTGCGAGATGGGCAGCAGCCCCTCGGCGGCGCCGGCGATGACCACGTGCGGCCACTCCAGACCCTTCGACGAGTGCAGCGTCGCGAGCGTGACGGCGTCGACCTCGGGTTCGTGGTGCGTCGCCGCGCGATCGACCAGGTCCTGGGTGAACTGCTGCATCGTCGTGCCCGCGGGGGCGTCCTCGGCCAGGCCCATGATGGCCTGCAGCGCCTCCCACTGCTCGCGCACTGCGCCCGTGCCCTCGGGCGGCGTCTCCGTCCAGCCGCTGACCTGCAGCACGAGCCGGACCCGTCGGGTCAGCTCGTCGTCGGTCTGCCGGATCGCCTCGCCGCGCATGTGGTGGACGGCGAGCTTGACCTCCGGGCGGTTGAAGAACCGCGTGCCGCCCTGCACCCGGTACGGGATCCCGTTCCGGCCGAGGGCGGACTCGAGCGCGGCGGACTGCGCCCCGACGCGGAAGAGCACGGCGCAGTCCCCGAAGGACGCGCCGGCCCCGACGAGCTCCGCGATCCGGCGGGCGATGGTCTGCGCCTCGTCACCGTCGTGGACGCAGGCCAGCACGACCGGGTCCGGGCCCGGTTCCTGGCTCTGGGCCACCAGGTCGAGCGCCCCGGGCTGACCGCGCATCAGCGTGTTCGCAGCGGACACCACCTCGCGCGTGGAGCGGTAGTTGCGTTCGAGCCGCAGGACCGATCCGCGCGGGAACTCCGACCCGAACCCGAGCAGGTAGTCGCTCGACGCCCCTGCGAACGAGTAGATGGTCTGACTGGCGTCGCCGACGACGCACAGGTCGTCGCGCCCGCCGAGCCAGGCGCGCAGCAGGTCGTGCTGCACCGGCGAGACGTCCTGGTACTCGTCGACGACGAAGAACCGGTACTGCTGCCGCACGTACGACGCCACACGGGGCTCGGACTCGACCATGCCGAGGGTCGCCAGCAGGACGTCCTCGAAGTCGAGCTGCCGCCGGTCGTCCTTCAGCCGCTCGTACGCCTTCATCAAGTCGATGACCCGGCGCGGCGTGGTGTCGCGCGGCATCACCCGGTCAGCGGCGGCGGCCTCGTACTCGTCGAGCGAGAGCATCTGCACCTTGCGCCACTCGACCTCGGCGGCCAGGTCGCGGAGCACCGGGGTGTCGACGTGCATGCCGACCGTGTCGGCGGCGTGCGCGATCATCCGCCCCTTGGACTCGACGATCTTGGGGGCGTGCCCGCCGACGGTGTCCGGCCAGAAGTAGCTGAGCTGCGCCATCGCTGCGGCGTGGAAGGTGCGTGCCTGCACCGTCCCGGCACCGAGCGCGCGCAGTCGCGACCGCAGCTCACCAGCGGCACGGCTCGTGAACGTCAGCGCGAGGACGTGGTTCGGGGCGTAGGTCCCCGTGGCGACCCCGTAGGCGATGCGGTGCGTGATCGCACGCGTCTTGCCCGTCCCGGCACCGGCCAGCACCGCGACCGGTCCGAGCAGTGTCCGGGCGACCGTCCGCTGCTCGGTGTCGAGCGCGGCGAGCAGTTCGTCGGGCGACGGCGGACGGGGTTCGACAGCCCCTGCGCCGGCTGTGCCGCGCGGACCGGCGACGCTCACGGCAGGTCCAGCGGCCCGCCGTACCACTCCTCGATGATGGCGCGGGCGATCGAGGTGCGTCCGGGCAGCAGCAGGGTGTCCCCGGCACGCTCGCGGATCTCGTCGCGCGAGAACCACCGCACGTCCAGGATCTCCACACCGTCGGGGCGGGCGGTCGTCGGGTCACCGCCTGCTGCACGCGCACGGAAGCCCACCATCAGCGACGCGGGGAACGGCCACGGCTGCGAGCCGAGGTACTCGGGCTCCTCGACGCGGACGCCGGATTCCTCCCAGACCTCGCGGCGGACGGCGTCCTCGAGCGACTCCCCCGGCTCGACGAACCCGGCGAGGAGCGAGTACCGGTCGGCGTCCCACGCGGCGTTCGAACCGAGCAGGATCCGGTCGTCGGCGTCGACCACCCCGACGATGATCGCCGCGTCGGTCCGGGGGAACAGGTCGTGCCCCTCCGGGTCGCGACGGACCCATCCACCGCTCACGACGGCGGTGGGCGATCCGGTGCGCGGGGAGAAGCCGTGCACTGCGTGCCAGTTGGCCATCGCGACGGCTTCGACCGCCAGTCCCTGGTCGCGCGGCGAGAGCTCGGTGCCGAACATCCGGAGGCTCTGCCAGGCGTCGTCGTCGGGTTCGATGGCGGTTGCCGTCGCGCTGTCGATCAGCGCAGCGACGAAACGGGTCCCCGCCGCGGCGTCCGGGGCGTCCGAGACAGCTCGGCCGAGGTACAGGGTGACGGTCTCGACCGGGATCTGGGCCGCGGTCACGAAGCGCAGGGTCCCGTCGGCGTTCCGGAGCATCTCGGCGCCGCGGACCGGCAGGTACCGGGTGCGCTCGTCCTGGCGCAGGACGCGCTCGAGGTCGTCGGTCGTGCGGAACTCGGCGTCGCGGTCGAGTTCGTTGCGGGAGAGCGGGAGCCGGGCGGCGAACTCGACGGTCACGGCGGGAGAGCTCCTCGGATCGGGTGCGGACGTGCAGGAGACGTGCGGTGGGCGTGCGGGCCGCCGAACAGCGTGGCGTGCAGCCGTGCACGCGTCACGCGCCTACCCTGAGGGGCATGGCGGGATCCCAGTTCACTCTAGCCGCGTTGGCGACGACGGCCGTTCCAGGTCTCCTCGTCACGGGCACGCGCACGCTCGGCTCGGCCGCGGCCGGCGACTACGAGTCGGCGCTCCTCCGCGACGCCGACGGCACCGAGATCGTCATCCGCCGCCCCCGGAACCAGCGCGCCGAGGCCCGCCAGTCGGCCGACCTCGTTGCCATCCGGGCGCTGAGCGCCGGGATCCGCACCCGCTTGCCGTTCGGCGTCGTCGAGTACCGCGGCCAGGCACCGATCGGATCGACGCGCGCCATCGTCACGACACGGCTGACCGGGACCCACCCGACGCTCGCGTCACTCGTCGAGCGCCCCGACCTCGCCACCAGCGTCGGCCGTGCCGTCGCCGCGATCCACCAGCTGCCGACGAGCTTCGTCTCCGACGCGGGCCTGCCCTCGCTCACACCGTTCGAGGTGCTCCGGTCCGCCGTCTCGGTGATGGACCGTGCCGTCGCGACCAAGCTCGTCCCCGCCGCGCTCGTCGAGCGTTGGGAGGGCGCCGCACGCGACCAACAGCTCTGGCAGTTCACGCCGACCGTCGTGCACGGCTCGCTCGGCACCGGCGCCCTGCTCGTCGACGGTGACGCGGTCACGGGGATCCTCGACTGGGGCGAGCTGCGGCTCGGCGACCCGGCCAAGGACCTCGCCTGGGTGCTCGCCGGCCGTCGCGACGCGTTCGAAACCGTCCTCAGCGCCTACGAAGCGAACGGCGGCGGTCGCGACCGCCAGCTCGCACAGCGTGCACGTGTGCACCACGAGCTCGAGACAGCGCACTGGCTGCTGCACGGCGTCCAGGCGAAGAGCACCGAGGTCGTCGACGACGCCGTCGCGATGATGCACCGCCTGGTCGACGCTGTGCACGCCCCGAGTGCGGAGCCGCTGCAGTCCGTGTCGCCGGAGACGATGGAGATCGGCGAGGTGGAGCAGCTGTTGTCCTCCACCGAGCGTCGCCACGGCTGACCCCGGATCGCGCCGCCGCACGTCGGTCACGACTCCCCGCTCGGTTCCGCGGGGCGGTCACAGATCGTCGGCTGCGTCGCGTCCATCCGACGGTCTGTGACCGCTCGCTGCGCCGAAGGCGGGGTGTCGTGACCGGTTCCGGTCGTCGGCTCGCGTCCGGGACGCGACCGTCTGGAGGCCCGGTGCCGGTCCGGCGGACCGGCACCGGGCCTCCAGGGCGGAGCACGACCGGCGGAGCACGACCGGGCGGAGCACAACCGGGCGGAGCACGACCGGCACAGCGCGCTGCAGGCGCAGTGCGGCGACACGGCAGGTGCGGTTCTTCCGGCACGTCCCGTCAGGCGCGTCCAGCGGCGGGCGCCGCGCGCGACACGGCAGGCGCGGCAGGTCCGGCGCGGCCCGCGCCGGACGCACCGCGGGCGGTCGCGCGCGCCTTCCGCCTGCCGCGGGACGTCAGCTGCCGATGGCCTCCGACCACGCGCGCTCCAGGCCGGCGCGGTCCAGCAGCTCGGACGGACGGACCTCGAGGTCATCGGCGACGAAGTAGAACACCGCGTCGACCTGGTCGAGCGGCCGTCCGGTGAACTCGGCGTACGCGACGCGGTACAACGCGAGCTGCAGGGTGCGACGAGCCAGGTCGTCTGCCCCCGAGGGAGCCTTGCCCGTCTTCCAGTCGACGACCTCGGCACGCCCGTCGATCTCGTAGACGGCGTCGAGCTTGCACACGACGCTGTGCCCGAGGAACGGGATGTGGATCTCGCGTTCGACCTCGATCGGTGTCAGCCCGGCCCACCGTGAGCGGGCGAACGTCGCCTGGAAGTCCGCGAGTCGGCGGGCGTCGTCGTCGGTGACCACGGCGTCCGGCGATGCGTCGACGAGGTCGTCGGCGTCGAGGTCGAGCTCGCCGTCCCAGACGTCGAGGGTCTCGAGCCCGCCACCGCTCCGCGCCCGCTGCTCCACCCACTGGTGGAAGAGCGTGCCGAGACGGGTGGCACGGTACGGTCGCTCGGGCATCGGCCGGCGGAGCCGCTCGGCCACGGAGTCGGGTTCGGTCAGGTAGTCCTTGAAGCCCGACGCCGGGACGCGGTGCGGGACGGCGACCGCGTGCTTCGCGTTCCGGGTGGCGTGCCGTTCGGCGAGCAGCAGGTCGATGTCGGCGGCGAAGCGCCCGGCGGCTCCGGGGTTCGCGTTCCGCACCCGCTCGGCCGCAGCCAGGACCCGCGGCGCCCGCTGCCCGAACGGCACGTGCGGCCAGGTCTGGGTCGCGCCGCTCTCCCCCATCGGGTTCTCGTCGTGCACCGTCGTCTCCGGGATCGCCGCGCCGTCGATGACGTCGGCGTCCACCAGGTCGCGCAGGTAGCGGCTCGGTTCGGTGGGTCGGACCCCGCCGGCCCAGAACGAGCCGGACACCAGCAGGTCGTGCTTGGCGCGGGTCAGGGCGACGTAGGTGAGCCGGCGTTCCTCGTCCTCGTTGCGGGCCTTCACCTGTTCCTTGAAGGCGTCGATCGCCGTGGTGACGTCCTTCTGGGTCTCCTGTCCGCGCCAGGCGAGCCGGGGCAGCTCCGCGGCGTCCCCGCGGAACTCGTACGGCAAACGGCCGAACCCGAGCCAGCCGGACGAGCCCTCCTGCGGACGCGCGGGCAGACCGCCCTCCACCATCCGGGGCACCGCGACGGCGTCCCACTCGAGCCCCTTGGACCCGTGGATCGTCAGGATCTGCACGGTGCCGGCCTCGGGCTCCTCGGAACGCGGGCCCATGTCGTCACGCCGGGCTGCGGCGTCGATCCAGCCGAGGAACGAGCCGAGGTCGGCGCGGTCGTCGGTCGACACGAAGCCGGCGAGCTCGTCGATGAAGGCGTCGAGGTACGCGCCGCTGCCCTGTTCGTGCGCGGCGACCTCGATGTCGAGTCGCATCTCCTGCACGACGAGCGTCACGAAGTCGACCAGGTCACTCCCCGCGCGTGAGCGGAGCATCGCGAGCTGCCCGCCGAGCGCGCGCATCCGGCTGCGACCGGCGGCGGTGATGCCCTCGAGCGCACCGTGCTCGTCGGGCGCGGTCGCGACGAAGTCGAGCGCGTCGACGATCGACCCGTGCTCCCCTGCGGCGACCGAGGCCCGGAACGCCGCGGTCAGGTCGTCGTCGAGACGCTGCTGGGTGTGGTCGCGCTGGAACAGCCACCGGGCGAGCTGGTGCAGGGCGACGATGTCCGCCGCCCCGACCCGCCACCGCGAGCCCGCGAGCAGCCGGATCAGGTCGTTGCCGGCCGCCGGGTCGTGCAGCACGCGCAGGCATGCCACCAGGTCGACGATCTCCGGGCGCTGGAGCAGTCCTCCGGTCCCGAGCACGTGGTACGGCACCCCGCGGGCACCGAGCGCCGCTGTGAACGCCGCGAGGTCCTTCCGGGCCCGCAGCAGCAGCGCCATCGAGCCCGCCGGGGCCCGCCGGCGGTGGTCCTGGAACCACGCCGCGACCTCGTCGGCCTCTTCCGGCAGGGTCTCGGGGAACACCACCCGCACGGTGCCGGCGTCGGCGCCCGGTCGCGGCGAGAGCCGTTCGACGTCGACCTCGGACGCCTCGGACAGCGGCGCCACGATCGCGTTCGCCCCCGCGAGCACGTCGACCGGGTTCCGCCAGCTCGTCGACAGCGCGAAGGTCACCGGCTCGGCCACGCCGGGTTCGTCGCCCCCGAAGTCGTGCGGGAACCGGGCGAGGTTCGCCGCACTCGCCCCACGGAACCCGTAGATCGACTGGTGTGGGTCGCCGACCGCCATCACCGAGTGCCCGCGGAACAGCCGGGCGAGGAACCGGGTCTGCACCACCGAGGTGTCCTGGTACTCGTCGAGGAGCACCACGCCGTACCGACTCCGCAGGTCGTCGACGACGCGCGGTGCCGACTCGGCCGCGGCGAGCGCCAGGGCGATCTGGTCGGAGAACTCCACGAACCCGCGGTCGACCTTCTGTCGACGGAACTCGGCGACCAGGTCGGCCAGGGGTTCGAGGGCGCCGATGGCGGCGACCGCGTCGGTGATCGCCTTGTACGGCTTGCCCCGGTTGCCGGGGAGTTCGAGCAGCTCGGAGAACTCGATGGCGAACCGGCGCAGGTCTTCTGGTTCGACGAGGTGTTCGGAGGTGGCGCCGGCGAGCGCGACCACGGCGGCGGTCAGGGTGTCGACGTCGCGGTCGAGTCCGGCGAGCCGGTCGTCGCGGGCGGCCACCACGACCCGACGGGCGAGCTGCCAGGCCGAGGGTTCGGTCAGCACCTGGGACTCGCCGTCGCGGCCGACGAGCAGGGCGTTCTCGCGGAAGACCGCGTTCGCGAAGGCGTTGTACGTCGAGACGGTGGGCGCTTCGAAGGCGTCCCCCGGGGTGATCAGCCCGACGTCCTCGAGCGCGCGGATGCGGTCGTTGATGCGGACCGACAGTTCGCCGGCGGCCTTGCGGGTGAAGGTCAGGCCGAGGACCTCGTCGGGGCGGACGAGCCCGTTGGCCAGCAGCCAGACCACGCGCGAGGCCATCGTCTCGGTCTTCCCGCTGCCCGCTCCGGCGACGACCAGCGCAGGCACGAGCGGCGACTCGATGACGGCGCGCTGCTGGGCGGTGGGACGGGGGCGGCCCAGCGCGTCGGCGATGGCGTCGGCACCGTGCCGGATGACGGGCGGCGCAGCAGCAGCAGCCGTGTCGGTCGTCTCGGTCGGGTCGCTCACCAGGTCACCTCCGCCACCACGTGGATCCGGCACTCGACCCCGGTCCGGGCCTTCTCGCAGTGGTCGTCCACGTTCGCCACGAACGTCCGGCCGGCCATGCCCCGCGCCACACCGTGCAGGCGCTCGCGGTACGCCTCGCGCGCCTCGGCGTCGAACGCGTGCTGCGTCCGCTCCGAGAAGGCGTGGCCACCGCGGGGGTTCTGGACGAAGACCAGCCGCGCATCGGTCATCGGGGAGCCGGCGGGTACACCGTCGACCGCGCCGTCCTCGACCGCGAGTTGGTAGGCACCGAGCTGCGGGTGTTCCGGCATGTCGTTCTTCTCGCTGGGCATCGAGCGGCCGGTCTTCAGGTCGACGACGCTGACACGGCCGTCGGGGTCGACCTCGATGCGGTCGATGCTCCCCCGGATGCGTGCTGGACCGGTCACGAGCGCGAACGAGGTCTCGGCGCCGAGCAACTGGCGCCCGGCGCTGGCGAAGGTGCGGAGGTAGTCGCTCAGTCCCTCGATCATCCGCCGCGTCCGCGCGCGCTCGCGGTCGGCGACCCAGGGCGACTCGAACGTGAGCTCGTCCCACCGTGACTCGACCCGCTCCCACAGCGACTCGACGTCGATCTCGGTGGCGTGCTCCATCGCTTCGTGCACGATGGTGCCGATGCCCATCGCCGGGCTCGGGGCACCGCCACCGAAGGTCTGCGCGAACCAGTGCACCGGGCACTCCTCGAAGGTGCCGATCCGTGACGGCGACACCGACACGGCCGGCGCGACGGGCTCCCCGCCCTCGACCTCGGGCACGGGCTCGGCGTCGAGGTCGACCAGGGGTTCGTCGGTGGTCGGCTCGGCGAGTCCGTACCACTCGTCCGGAGCCGCCCCGGGTACCTCTGCCTCGGCCAGGCGGGCCAACGCGGACGCGGCTTCGTGGTCGCCGGAGCCCACCACCCGTCGGCGCAGCGACCCGGCGAGCCCGCGCAGCGAAAGTGGATGAACGGTCGGCTGGCGGTCCGGCGGGACCGGGACGAGACGGACGAAGGGCGACGGTGACTCGTCGTCGTTCGCGACGGTGCCGATGACGACCTGCGTGGTCGCGCGGGACACCGCCCGGGCGAAGAGTCGGAGTTCGTCGGCGACGACGGCGGCGCGGTCGTCGATGGGCGAACGCTCGACACCGGCGGCCGCGCGCACCAGGCCGTCCGGGTCGAGCAGGCTGCCGCGCACCCGGGTGTTCGGCCAGACACCGTCCTGCAGGCCGAGCACCACGACCACGTCGCACTCGAGTCCGATCGTCGCCGAGGGGGTCAGCACCCGCACACGGCCGGCGGTCCGGTCGGGGCCGATCGAGTCCTCGGGCAGGTCGGCACCGAGCAGGTCGTCGACGAAGACCCGCGCGGGGGCGTCCGGCGTGCGCTCGACGAAGCGCTTGGCGGCGGTGAACAGGCCGACGACGGCGTCCAGGTGGCGGTCGGCCTCCCCCGCACCCACACCACCGGCGGCGGACTGGGCACCCCACGACTTCGCGAGGCCACTGCGTTCCCAGAGCCCCCAGAGGATCTCCTCGATGCTCGACCCCGCATCGGCGTCGGCACGCGCCTGTACCAGGCTCCGGGCAAGTCGGGTCGCACGCCGCGCGAACCCGGCGTCGACCGTCGCCAGTCGCTCCGGTGCGCCCAGCGCCTCGACCAGCAGTTCGTCGGCGGTGCGGCTGCCGTCGCCCGCGAGCTCCTCGCGCCGCAGTGCGAGCCGGAGTCTGCGCATCGCCAGGGTGTCGAGGCCGCCGAGGGGACCCGTGGCGAACGCGGTGGCCAGGGCGGCGTCGAGCGGCAGGACGTCGAGCGCCACCGCAGCCGCGTCGAGCAGCGCCCGCGCCGCGGAGTCGTCGCGCGGACGGACGGGCGCCGCGCCGGCGGTCGCCGGGACCTCGGCCACGGAGAGCGCCCGCACGAGTTCCGGGATGGCAGCGCCGCTCCGGGTGACCACGGCCATCCGGTGCCACGGCACGCCGTCCAGCAGGCGGTGTTCGCGGAGTCGACGAGCGATCGCGACCACGAGGGCGGACCGGCTGGCAGCTTCGAGGTGGACGACGGCGTCGGACCGCGCGTCCTGGTGGCTCGCCGCGGCGCTTCTCTGTCGTCCGGCCGCCGCGGTGCCGATGCGGCCCGTGACGCCGGAGACCAGGGCGCGGATCGGCGCGGGGTGCCGGTGGACGGCGCCGAGGAACAGCTCGTCGACGCGGTCCACCCCGAGTCGCACGGCGAGCCGTCCGAGCACGTCCGGTTCGGCGCCGCGGAACGCCGAGGCGGCGATGTCCGGGTCGCCGAACGCGACGATCTGCACCCCGGAACGCGCGAGGGCTCCGAGCAGGGCGATCTCGCCCTCCACCAGTTCTTGCGTGTCGTCGACGACGACCAGCCGCAGGGCGGCGATGCTCGCGGGGAGCTCGTGCCGCAGCACCGCGGCGGTGGCGTACGCCACGAGCTCGCCGGAGTCGAGTCCGGTCGGCCGGAACGCGGTGACCGAGGCGCGGTAGTCGTCGACGAAGTCACCCACGGCGTGCCACTCGGGTCGACCGAGCTCGTCGCCGAGTTCGCGCATGTCGTCGGGCTCGACACCAGCGGCGACCGCGCGCATCATCACGTCGCGGAGTGCGGTGCGGAACCCGGCGCGTTCACGGACGACCGCGGTGATCGGGTCGGGCCAGGCCGGACCGGCTGCGTCGAGTTCGTGCCCGGCGAGCAGGTCGGCGATGATCCGGTCCTGCTCGCCACCGGTCAGCAGCGTCGGGGGTTCCTGCCCCTGCACCGCCGCCGCGTGCGTGACGATCTGGAACGCCAGGGAGTTCACGGTGCGTGCGAGGGCCCCGGGAACGACCCGGTCGACCGTCCGCGCCAGTCGGTCGCGCAGCGCCGTCGCCGCTGTGCGTGCAGAGGTCAGTGCCAGGACCGTCGCGTGCCCGTCCGGGGTGATCGCATCGGGGCGGTTCAGGCGGTCGGCGACCAGGCGAGCGAGCGTGGTCGTCTTGCCGCTGCCCGGGGCGCCGATCACCGCACCGTGGCGGCCGTCCGGCAAGGCGAGCACCGCAGCCTGCGAGGGGTCGTCGACCAGTGCGCGCGCGAACCCGGTGTCTTCGGGAGCGGGCATCAGCGTGGTCTGCGGCACGCTCGTACGGTACCGAGGACCGCCGACAGCACCGCCCCGGACGCGCGGGGCACCGGTCGTCCGACCGCCCGAGTGCGCCCGCGGCGAACGGCCGATGCCGCACGGGACCGCTCGGATACGCTGTGCTCGTGGACATCAAGATCGGCATCATCAACAGCCCGCGCGAGATCGCGTTCGAGACCGCCCAGACCGCGGACGAGGTCGAGAAGGCCGTGTCCGAGGCGCTCACCGCGAAGTCGACGCACCTGTCGCTGCAGGACGACAAGGGCCGTCGCTTCATCGTCCCCGTCTCGGCCCTGGCGTACGTCGAGGTCGGCGCGGAAGAGGCACGGCGCATCGGCTTCGTCGCCTGACGACGTGGAACTGCTCTTCGCCGTCCTCGGCGGCATCATCATCGGCGCGGTCGCGCATGTGATCCTGCCGTGGCGGTCGAACCGCGGCGTGCTCGTCGGCCCCGCTGCCGGCGGCATCGCCGCAGCCGTCCTGTGGGAAGCGCTGACCTGGGCCGGGTGGCGGTACGACGGCACCTGGATCTGGGTCGTGGCCCTCGTGGGGGCCGGCGTGGTCGCAGTCGTGGTCGAGTGGCTCCTCGGAACCCGGCGCGACAAGGGCGACGCCGCGTACTACGAGCAGCTCAAGACGCGCGGCGCCTGACACTCGGGCAAGCCCGACACCCGAGCAAGCCAACGATCGAGCAAGCGTGACGCTCGATCGAGCGTGAAGCTCGAGCGGGCCTGCCGCTCAAGCCGTCAGGCCGAGCGCGTCCATCCGTCGGGTGTGCGCGGCGATGAGCTCGGTCCAGACCGGCTCCAGTCGCTCCTGGTCCTCACGGGCGTGCGACGCCAGGGCGGACCGGGCGACGAGCAGGGTGTCGCCCACCAGACGCCGTCCCCACATCGCCAGGCGCGATCCGATCTGCGGGTCGTCCTCGATGTGGGCAGTCAGCTCCTCGACGACCGCCGCTTCCTCGCGCGCGTCGAACACCGAACGCAGCCGCTGCCGCACGTCGATCGGCAGCGAGCGGAGCAGGTTGCCGAACAGGTCGTTCAGGATGCCGGCCGTCACGTAGCCGGTGAGCATCGACTCGTACCAGTCGGCACCGCTCGTCCGTTCGAGGAACAGGTCGATCGCCTCGCGGTGCGGTGCCATCAGCGCCGCCGGGTCCCCGCCGGTGCGCTCGATCTCGGCCACAATCGTGCGGTGCCGCTCGAGCGCCGTGGTCGCGAGCACCCCGGTGACCAGACGGCCGGAGAGCGTCGGTGCCGAAGCACCGGCTCGTCCCATCGTCTCGTAGACGGAGAGCTGCAGGTAGGCAGCCTGCCCCAGGTAGACGTCGAGCTCCGGGGTGACGTCGTCGAGCGCGAGCCGCTTGACCTGCGCTGCTCCGCGCGGGTTCCGCGACGCGAGCCATGCGGCAGCGAGCTGCGCCGCGCGCTTCCGGTTCCACCACGACACCACCCGACCAGCATAGAGGGCACCCGCCGGTCACCCGCCCGACGCCCAGCGGCGCCAGCCGGTCACCCGCCCGACGCCCAGCGGCACCCGCCGGGCGCCCGCCCCGACGTCCAGCGGCACCCCGGAGTGCCCCGGACCACGCGCCCGTCGGTAGACTGGCCCGGACTTCCACCAGAACTAAGGTGATTCTTTGACTTTCTCAGACCTCAACATCGACCAGGACATCGTCGATGCACTGGCCGGCAAGGGCATCATCGAGCCCTTCCCGATCCAGGAACAGACCATCCCGCTCGGCCTGACCGGCCAGGACATCATCGGCCAGGCCAAGACGGGTACCGGCAAGACCCTCGGGTTCGGCCTGCCGCTGATCCAGCGACTCGGTGCCGACCCGGCCCACGGTGTGAAGGCGCTCGTCGTCGTCCCGACCCGTGAACTCGCGGTCCAGGTCACCGAGGACCTCGAGCTCGCGGCGTCCAACCGCCCGACCACGGTCGTCTCGATCTACGGCGGCAAGGCCTACGAAGGCCAGGTCGAACAGCTCAAGGCCGGCGCCCAGATCGTCGTCGGCACGCCCGGGCGACTCATCGACCTGCAGCGGCAGCGTCTGCTCGACCTCTCCCACGTGCAAGAGGTCGTGCTCGACGAGGCCGACCGCATGCTCGACCTCGGGTTCCTGTCGGACATCGAGCGGATCTTCCAGGCGGTCCCCGAGGTGCGGCACACGATGCTGTTCTCGGCGACGATGCCCGCGCCGATCGTCGCGCTCGCACGACGGTTCATGAGCCGTCCGGTGCACATCCGGGCGACCGACCCGGACGAGGGCCTCATGCAGGCCAACATCAAGCACCTCATCTACCGCGCGCACTCGCTGGACAAGGACGAGGTCATCGCCCGCATCCTGCAGGCCGAGGGTCGCGGCAAGACCGTGATCTTCACGCGCACGAAGCGTGCCGCGGCGAAGCTGGTCGAGGAACTCAAGGACCGCGGGTTCAACGCGGCAGCGGTGCACGGTGACCTCAACCAGGAGCAGCGCGAGCGCGCCATGGCGGCGTTCAAGGCCGGCAAGCGCGACGTGCTCATCGCCACCGACGTCGCCGCCCGCGGCATCGACGTCGACGACGTCACGCACGTGATCAACCACACGATCCCGGACGACCCGGACACCTACCTGCACCGCGCCGGCCGCACCGGCCGCGCCGGCAAGACCGGCATCGCGGTCACGTTCGTCGACTGGGACGACCTGCACAAGTGGACGCTGATCGACAAGGCCCTCGAGTTCGGCATCCCCGAGCCCGTCGAGACCTACTCGTCGTCGCCCCACCTGTTCGAGGAACTCGACATCCCCAAGGGCACCAAGGGCCGTCTGCCCGGCTCGTCGTCGCACGCGGCTTCTGCCGGTGCCCCCGCCGAGAAGCGCAGCAGCGACCGCCCGGCGACGGGTTCACTTGACGCGTCGCGTTCGCGGTCGCGCAGCCGCACCCGGTCAGGAGGCTCGGAGCAGTCCGCCCCGCAGGCTCCGGCAACCGAGTCGGTCGCCCCCACGGCCGTGGCCGGTACCGAGGACGGCTCCGCCGCCGAGGGTGGTTCCACCGACGGCGCCGCGAAGCGTCGCCGCCGTCGCCGCCGTCGCGGCGCCGGCACCGGCGATGCCTCGGCGACCGCCTCGGCACCGCAGGGAACGTCGGACGGCGAGTAGCGCCTCCAGACCGAAGGGCCCGTCGCTGACGCGACGGGCCCTTCGTCGTCCCCACCTGCCGACTACCCCCGCGAAAGCGACAGATCGCCGCGAACCGTCGGCGGGAATCTGTCGCTTTCGCGGAGGGGTCAGGCCGCCGCGAGCGAGATGTGTCGCTTCGGTGAGACGAGCCTCGGGTCAGGACAGGCGCGAGCCGGGGCCGACCACGGGGGCGCTGCCCGTGGCCTGGGCGACGATGGCGTCGAAGGACACGCGCGCGGTCCGGTGTTCCCCCAGCCGGTTCGGCTTGCCGGTGCCGTGGTAGTCGCTCGAACCGGTGACGAACAGGTCGTAGCGGGTCGCCCAGTCGAGCAGGGTGCGCTTGCCGTGCGCCAAGTTCTCGCGGTGGTCGACCTCGAGACCGCCGAGCCCGGCGTCGACCAGGGAGCGGAGCATCGGTTCGTCGATGACGATCCCGCGCGACGACGCCGCCGGGTGCGCGATGACGGGCACGCCGCCTGCCTGCCGGATGAGCTCGACGCCGCGCAGGGGCGACGGTGCCTCGTGGGGTTCGTAGTAGCCGGAAGCCGGGTGCAGGATGCCGCGGAACGCCGCCGACCGGTCGGACTCGAGCCCACGGGCGACCAGGGCGTCCGCGATGTGCGGGCGGCCGATCGTGGCGCCGGGGCTGGACTGGGCCAGGACGTCGGCCCAGGTGATCGGGTGGTCCTCAGCGATGCGGTCGACCATGCGGTGCGCGCGCGAGAGCCGACCGTCGCGGATGCGGGTCGTCTCCTCGACCAGACCGGGGTGCTCGGGGTCGACCAGGTAGCCGAGCACGTGCACGCTCCGGTACCCGATCCGCGTGCTCAGCTCGAGCCCCGGCAGCAGGGTCAGGGGCAGCTCGAGTGCCGCGGCCGTGGCGTCCGCCCACCCGGCCGTCGTGTCGTGGTCGGTCAGCGCGACGGCGTCGAGTCCGGCGGCCGCGGCTGCTCGCACGAGCTCCGCGGGACGCTCGGTGCCGTCGGAGACACTGGAGTGCGCGTGCAGGTCGATGAACGGGTCTGGCACGTGGCCAATGCTATCCACAGGTGAGCGGCCGCACAGGCCGGGTGTCGTCCGGCGGTGCGATGATGGACGCATGGCCGACACGACTCCCCGCGCGACGAGCAACCGATCCACGACCCCCGGGTCCTCGACCTTCAAGGACTTCATCGGGTCGCAGTGGGCCGAGCGCGACGAAGCGCAGCCCGAACCCCGCGAGCAGGCCGCGTTCGCCGCCGAACGTCGCGCCCGCATCTCCGAGCTGCACCCGGGCCGCACGATCGTGGTGCCCGCCGGACAGGCCAAGGTCCGCTCGAACGACTGCGACTACCCGTTCCGCCCGCACTCCACCTTCGCGCACCTGACCGGCTGGGGCACCGACACCGTCGTCGGCTCCGTGCTCGTGATGACGCCGAACGGCTCCGGGCACGACGCCACGCTGTACTTCCGCGCCACCGCGGGCCGCGACTCGGAAGAGTTCTACGCCAATCCCGAGATCGGCGAGTTCTGGGTCGGTCCGCGCCCCTCGCTCGACGCCGTCGCCGCCGACCTGGGGCTGGCCACGGCCGAACTCGGTGCGTTCACCGCCGTCGCCGACGCGCTCGACGCCTCGGCGCTGCTGGTGCGCGAAGCAGACGACGACCTGACCCGGTCGCTCGACACCCGCATCGGTGCGGCGATCGGTGGCGTCGACGAGACCGACGACTCCCCGGCGACCGACGACCTGCTCGCCCGCGACCTGTCCGAGCTCCGACTGGTCAAGGACGCGTACGAAGTCCGTGAGCTCCGCAAGGCCGTCGACGCCACGAAGCACGGGTTCGACGACGTCATCGCCGACTTCGACGCCGTGCTCGCCCATCCGCGCGGGGAGCGCATCGTCGAGGGGACGTTCAACCGGCGGGCCCGCGCCGACGGCAACACCGTGGGCTACGACACCATCGCCGCTTCGGGCCACCACGCCTGCATCCTGCACTGGACCCGCAACGACGGCGCCGTGCAGCCCGGCGACCTCATCCTCATCGACGCGGGGGTCGAGGTCGACTCGTTCTACACCGCCGACATCACCCGCACGCTGCCGGTGAGCGGCACGTTCTCGCCCGTGCAGCGCATGGTCTACGAAGCCGTGCTCGAAGCCGCCGACGCCGCCTTCGCGATCGTCAAGCCGGGCATCACGTTCCGCCAGGTGCACGCCACCGCGATGCAGGTCATCGCGCGGAAGACCGCCGAGTGGGGCTTCCTGCCGGTCTCGGCCGCCGAGTCGCTCGAGCCGGACAACCAGTTCCACCGCCGCTACATGGTGCACGGCACGAGCCACCACCTCGGCCTCGACGTGCACGACTGCGCGAAGGCCCGCCGCGAGATGTACCTCGACGGCACCGTGCAGGCCGGCATGGTCTTCACGATCGAGCCCGGGCTGTACTTCCAGCAGGACGACCTGACCGTGCCCGAGGAGTTCCGCGGCATCGGCGTCCGCATCGAGGACGACATCCTGGTCACCGAGGACGGCGCCGAGAACCTGTCCGTCGGTATCCCCCGGACCCCCTCGGAAGTGGAGGGGTGGATCGCCCGTTCCGGCCGCTAGCGTGAGCGGGTGACGACGCCCGAGGTCTCCCCGAACACCTTCTCGATCGAGGTCGAGCACTTCGACTCACCTGACGCCCAACGGCTCCGCGCCGCACAGCGACTGGAGATCGACCGGGCGCACGGCGGCGACACCGAACCGGGCGAGAAGCCGACCGCCGACTCGGTCTCTGTGTTCTTCGTCGCGCGGGACGAGTCGGGCACCCCCCTGGCGTGTGGGGGCCTGCGCGTGGTCGACGACGGCATCGCCGAGATCAAGCGGATGTACGTCCGGCCGGAGTCACGCGGGTCGGGTGTCGCCGCCGAACTGTTGCGTCGGTTGGAAGAGGCCGCGCTCGACCTGGGCTCCCCGGCGCTCGTGCTCGAGACGGGCACGGAGCAGCAGCGCGCCGTCGGGTTCTACCAGCGCGAGGGCTTCCGGCGGATCGCGAACTTCGGGCCCTACGTCGGTGCGCCCCTGTCGATCTGCTACTCGAAGGTCCTCTAGCGCGGCGACGCCGACCGGGCCTGCCCGGACCGCGCCGCGCGAAAGCCCGGCTCGCGCGCGCCCGAGCCCGCTCGGCTCTCGGTCACGACGTGCCGTCGGCCCGAGGCCGAGCGGTCGCGAACCGTCGTCTGGGCCGGCGCCGAACGACGATCTCCGACCGCTCGAGGCCTCGCGTGCGGGGTGTTGCGACCGCCCGGACCGCCCGACCGTCCGGACTCAGGCAGCGAGGTCGCACGAAGTGCCGCCCGTGCAGCTCGGCGGCGACAGTTCGTGCGACCTCGGCGGACGTGAACGGCGTGTCGAGCGATCTCGCACGACCCGAACTCGCGCGACCCGACCTCGCGCGACCCGAGGACGACGCCGGTCGCGCCAGCCGGAGCCCGGCTAGCGGCGGTCGCTGTTCCCGTCGCCATCGCCGTCACGCTGGGCGTCCGGCGAGGACGAGGGCTCCGGCGGCGTCGCACCGGCCACCCGCTCGCCGTAGCGCGGCGGCTCCTCGGGCCGACGCTCCGGAACCGGCGGGGCCGCGGGGGCGGCAGCGGTCTCCGGGGTCTCCCCGTACCGGGGCCCGTCGTTCGTGCCGTAGCGCGGCGGGCCCGAAGGCGCAGCCGTCTGCGCGCCGGGGGCCGACGTGCCGGGGTGCTGCGGGCCTCCTGGCTGCTGGTGCGGGGTGGCGTGCCCGCCGTACGGCGACTGCTGCTGCGGCGGGACCCCGCCGGGGCCCGGGCGCCACTGCTGCTGCTGCTGCTGCTGCTGCTGCTGGGGAGCGTCGTTCCAGTGCGTGGACGGGGTCGCCCCGTGCTCACCGAGGATCCGCTGCGCCTGCCCGGTCAGCTGCGGGTTGACGACGATCTGGTAGTTCGTGGCGAGCACCTGGTGGACGCTGGTGAAGTCACGCTGCCGCTTGGTGATGGCGAACGAGGCGATGCCGTAGAGCATGCCGAACGCGGCACCGATGATCGCCGCGGCGAGGATCAGGCCGCCGGCGCTCGGCGAGAAGAGCGTGAGCACGATGCCGAAGAAGATGCCGAGCCACAGACCGGACAGCGCACCGGCGATGGCGGCGCGGCCGTAGGTCATCTTGCCGGTGACCCGTTCGACCGTCTTCAGGTCGTTGCCGACGATGGAGAGCTGGTTGACGGGGAAGTCGGCCTCGGCCAGCTTCGCCACCACACGCTGCGCGTCGGGGTAGCTGTCGTACGTTCCCAGGACGTCGCCCTTGGGCAGCGTCGGGAACGCCTGGGCGGTCCTGCCGGCGAAGGGGCTCTGATTGCTCACCCAGCCATCATTCACCGCACACCTTGCAATCGCACGTGCACTCTCAGGGAAGCCGCCGACCGGCGCGGGCGAACGCGCGCACCCGAACGACTACGCTGGGTCGGGTGAGCGCCACGAAGGTCTTCGTCGCCCGCCTCGCCGGGTGCTCCGTCTTCGACCCCGCGGGCGACCGCGTCGGACGGGTCCGGGACGTCCTGGTCGTCTACCGCCGGGCCGATCCCCCGCACGTCGTCGGGCTCATCGTCGAGGTGCCCGGCAAACGCCGCATCTTCGTGAGCATCGGCCGGATCACCTCGATCGGTGCCGGGCAGGTCATCACGACCGGCCTGGTGAACATGCGCCGCTTCGAGCAGCGCGGCGGCGAGGTCCGCGTCATCGCCGAGATGCTCGGCCGCAAGGTGCTCATCAAGAACCAGCGCATCCGCGCCACCATCGAGGACGTCGCGATCGAGGACCGCGGGCAGGGCGACTGGGAGGTCGCGCAGCTCTTCCTCCGCAAGCCGAAGACCACGCCGTCGCCGTTCGGCAAGGGCCCGACGACCTTCGCGACGTGGAACGAGGTCACCGAGGACGAGCTCCCCGGCGAGGCCCAGTCCGCCGAGCACGTCATCGCCGCGTACTCCGACCTGCTGCCCGCCGACCTGGCGTCGACGCTCCTCGACCTGCCCGCCGAGCGTCGGTTCGAGGTCTCCGAGGAACTGCCGGACGACCGCCTCGCCGACGTGCTCGAGGAGATGCCGGACCAGGAACGCATCGAGATCCTCACCCGGCTGACGGACGCCCGTGCCGCCGACGTCCTCGACCAGATGCAGCCCGACGACGCGGCCGACGTCCTGGCCCAGTTCTCCGATGAGCGGAGCGAAGCCCTCCTGCAGCTCATGGAGCCGGAAGAGGCGCAGGACGTCCGCATGCTCCTGGAGTACGAGCCGGACACCGCCGGTGGTCTGATGACCACCGAACCGGTGATCGTCTCGGCCGACGCCACCGTGGCCGAGGGCCTGGCCCTGGTCCGCCGCCACGAGCTCGCGCCGGTGCTCGGCGCCGCCGTCTGCGTCACCCTGCCGCCGTACGAGCCGCCGACCGGTCGGTTCCTCGGGCTCGTGCACTTCCAGCGGATGCTCCGCTACCCGCCGAACGAGCGGCTCGGCACGCTCATCGACCAGCAGACCGAACCGGTCCGGGTCGACGCGAGCGCCGCCGAGGTCACCCGCATCATGGCGACCTACAACCTGCTCTCCGTGCCCGTGGTCGACGACGCCCACCGTCTCGTCGGGGTGGTGACGATCGACGATGTCCTCGACCACGTCCTGCCGGACGACTGGCGAAGTCAGGGCGAGGGGGAACCCTCACCGCTTCCACGCCAACGCCCGCGCAGGACACCCGTGACGACGGGAAGGAGGACCACCCGTGGCCCGAACGGATGACACCCGTCGCGACCGTGACCGGCAAGAGGTCCGGCTCGACTCCCCCAAGGGCATGCGTACGCGCGTGCTCCCCAGCCGGCGCCGTGGTCGCGGGGACACCTTCGGTCGCGCGACCGAGGGCATCGCCCGGGGCATGGGTACGCCGTGGTTCCTCATCGGCCTCACGCTGTTCTGCGTGGTCTGGATGGGCTACAACACCCTGGCGCCGAAGCCGTGGCAGTTCGACTCGGCGGCGATCGGCTTCACGGCGCTGACCCTCGTGCTCTCGCTGCAGGCCTCGTACGCGGCCCCGCTGATCCTGCTCGCGCAGAACCGGCAGGACGACCGCGACCGCGTGCAGTTCGAACAGGACCGCCAGCGTGCCGAACGCAACCTGGCCGACACGGAGTACCTGGCCCGCGAGGTCGTGGCCCTGCGCCTGGCGATGCGGGACATGGCGTCCAAGGACTTCATCCGTGCCGAGCTCCGCTCCCTGCTCGAGGAACTCGACCGCCGCGACGCCGACGAGGCCGGCTACGCGGACGAACACGACAGCTCCACCCGTGGCTGAACCCGTCCCCACCGACGATCAGCTCGGCACGGCGGTCCTCGCTGCGCTCGGCCGCGTCATCGACCCCGAGATCCGTCGCCCAGTCACGGAGCTCGACATGATCCGTGGTGTCGACGTGCAGCCTGGAGGCTCGGTGCGCGTCGACCTGCAGCTCACGATCGTGGGGTGCCCCGCCGCCGACACCATCGAGCGCGACGTCCGCGTCGCCGCCGCGTCCGTCCCGGGGGTCGCCGCCGTCGACGTCGACGTGTCCGTGATGGACCCGGCGACACGCGCCGCGCTGACCGAGCGGCTCCGCGCCGGCCGGCCGAAGGGCGTGCAGTTCACGGCGGACTCCCTCACCCGCGTCATCGCCGTCACGAGTGGCAAGGGCGGCGTCGGCAAGTCCACCGTCACCGTGAACCTCGCCGTCGCGCTCGCCCGCCGGGGCCTGCGGGTCGGGGTCGTCGACGTCGACGTGCACGGCTTCAGCGTGCCCGGGCTGATGGGCCTGACCGACGAGCACGGGGTCGCGCCGCGTCCGACGCGTGTGGACAGCATGATCCTGCCGCCGGTGGCCCACGACGTGAAGGTCGTGTCGATCGGCATGTTCGTCGACGACGTCTCGACCGCGGTGTCGTGGCGCGGACCGATGCTGCACCGCACCGTGAACCAGTTCCTGACCGACGTGTTCTTCGGCGACCTCGACGTCCTGCTGCTCGACCTGCCCCCAGGGACCGGCGACGTCGCGATCTCGGTGGGGCAGCTCCTGCCGCACGCCGAGGTGCTGGTCGTCACGACCCCGCAGGCCGCCGCCGCCGACGTCGCCGAGCGCAGCGGGATCGTCGCCCGGCAGACCGGGCAGCGGGTCATCGGCGTGGTCGAGAACATGTCCGGGCTCGTGCAGCCGGACGGGTCGATCCTGCACCTGTTCGGCGAGGGCGGTGGTGCGGAGACCGCATCGCGGCTCTCCCGCGGGCAGGACGCCCCCGTCCCGGTGCTCGGCAGCGTGCCGCTGTCGGTGCCGCTGCGCGAGGGCGGCGACGCAGGGGTACCGGTGGTGCTCGGCAGCCCGGAGGACCCGGCCGCGGTGGCCCTGACCGCGATCGCCGACCGGATCACCACGATGGGGCGCGGGCTCGCCGGCCGGAAGCTCGGGCTCTCACTGTCCTAGGCTCGTGGGCATGAGCACGGATCACGTCGACGTCGACTGGAAGCACGCACGCGCCACGAACCAGGCGAACTGGGACGACCGGGTGCCGATCCACGAGGGTGCCTACGAGATCGACGCCCTCGTCGACCCCGACCACCGCTCAGACGTCGTGCGTGAGGACCTGCCGGCGCTGACGCCGTGGCTGCCGAACGGCTCGCTCGACGGCCTCGACGTCTGCCACCTGCAGTGCCACATCGGCACCGACACGGTGTCGCTCGCCCGCGAGGGTGCCCGGCTGACCGGCGTCGACTTCTCGCCCGCAGCACTCACCTCGGCCAGTGGGCTCGCATCGCGACTCGGCATCGACGTCACCTGGGTCGAGTCCGACGTCCTCGACGCCCGGGCCGCCGTCTCCGGGGACTTCGACGTCGTGTACACGAGCATCGGCACGATCTGCTGGCTCCCCGACCTCGACCGCTGGGCCGCCCAGGTCGCCGGACTGCTGCGCCCCGGCGGGGTGTTCTTCATCCGCGACGGCCACCCGGCCCTGTACGCCCTCGACGAGGACGCGGACGAGCTCGTCACCCGGTACCGGTACTTCCCCGACGGCACGGCCCAGCAGTGGGACGACGCGGGCACCTACGCCGGCGACGGCACGGTGGCGAACACCCGCACCTTCGAGTGGCCGCACCCGCTGTCCGAGATCGTGAACGCCCTGCTCGGCGCCGGGCTGCGGCTCCGCCGGCTCGACGAGGGCCGCACGCTGCCGTGGCGCTTCAGCGCGCGCATGGTCGAGACCGGCACCGGTTCGTGGGCCTGGCCGGAGCACGACCGCGACCGCATCCCCACGACCTACACGATCGTCGCCGCCCGCGACTGACGACGCGACCCCATGGCGGACCGGAGGCCCGTGGCGGATCCGCCACGGGCCTCCAGTCCGTCAGGTGGTGACGCGACGAGCGTCAGGTGGTGACGCGACGAGCGTCAGGTCGCCTCGGCGTCGAAGGGCGCGGCCTCACCGGCGGCCAGGGGCACGACGGGAGCCGTCGCACGCACCTTGGACGCGGAGACCTGTGCGGTCTGCACGGCTGCGGCACTGGAACCGGAGTCGAGCAGGGCGTCACGGATGATGCGTCTCGGGTCGTACTGGCGCGGGTCGAGCTTCTGCCACTCGATGTCGTCGAACTCGGGGCCCATCTCATCGCGCATCCGCTCCTTGGCGGTGTCGGCGAACCGGCGGACGGCCTTGACGAACTCGGCCAGCTTCTGGGCGTACATCGGCAGGCGCTGCGGCCCGAGCAAGAGGACGCCGATGACCCCGATGATCAGGATCTTGTCGAGCGGGATGTCCACGCGAGCGAGCCTAACGCGTGCTGCTGCGTTGCACCTCTAGAGTTGTCTCCCGAACGGAGTGTGCGTGTCAGAGAAAGAGTCGAACTGGAAGTTCGCCGAGGACATCGTCTCGGAGACCGAGGCGATCGCCCGTGCTCGTGAGCACTCCCTGGAACTCGGGGTCGAAGCGATCTCGCCCGCGATCGGTGCACAGATCGGGGTCATCGCCGCAGCCTCGCGAGCCACGAGCATCATCGAGATCGGCACCGGTCTCGGCGTCTCCGGCCTGTACCTGCTCGCCGGTGCCCCGAACGCGACCCTGACCACGATCGACGTCGAGGTCGACCACCAGCAGTTCGCCCGTGACGCCTACATCAGCGCCGGCACCGCCCCCGCACGGATCCGGCTCATCCCCGGTCGGGCCAACCAGGTGCTCCCCCGCATGAACGAGGCCTCGTACGACGTCGTCCTCGTCGACGCCGACCCGGAGCACGTCATCGAGTACGTCGAGCACGGGCTGCGCCTCGCACGCCTGGGCGGCACCGTCCTGGTACCGCACGCCCTGTGGCGCGGACGCGTGGCCGACCCGGTCAAGCGCGACCGTGCCACCACGGACTTCCGGCTGCTGCTGACCGAGGTGTCGACGTCGGGTGCGGTGCGCAGCGCGCTGTCGCCGGCCGGTGACGGGCTGCTGCAGCTGACGAAGGTCACCAACTAGTCCTCGGCCCGCCGGCGCTCACGCGGGTCAGTCGAGGTGCCGCAGGTACCGCTCCGGGGACTCGAGGAACGCCCGCTGGTTCCGCACCAGGTCGAGCTCACTCCACTCGGCGCGCCGCAGGCCCCATTCGCCGACCTCGTGGATCGTCGCGCCCGGGAACGCGGCCAGCACGGGTGAGTGCGTCGAGAGCACGACCTGTCCGACACCGCTCTCGACGATCGACCGCAGCAGGGCGATCAGGGTGAGGCAGCCCGAGAACGACAGGGCTGACTCCGGCTCGTCGAGGATCCAGAGCCCGGGCCAGCGCGCCCGGTCGATGACGAAGTCCAGGAACGCCTCACCGTGGCTGCGCTCGTGGAAGACCGGTTCGGGGCGACTGCGGTTCGGGTGCTCCTCGAGGTAGGTGAAGAAGCCGTGCATGGTCTCAGCACGCAGGAAGAAGCCACCGCGGGGCGCACCGAAGTCACGTCGCAGGGCGATGTGCTGCCACAGGTCCGACTCGGACGGGCGGGTCGAGTGGTGCGCCCCGGTCGAGCCGCCTTCCGGGGACATCCCGAACGCGAGCGCGATGGCCTCGATCAGGGTCGACTTGCCGACACCGTTGTCCCCGACGAACACCGTCACCGGGTCCAGGTCGAGGCCCTCGTCGAGCAGCTGCCGGATCGGCGGGAGCGTGGCCGGCCACTCGTCGCGCGGCATCGGGTCCGGGTCGCGGTACTCCTCGACGCGTCGGATGGGCAGGTGGGTCCTCGGCACGGCCCCATCCTGCCGGAGCCGACCGACACCGCGTGTGGACGCCCGCTACCGGCGGGCAGACGGAAAGCCCGGAGCGTACACGCTCCGGGCCTTCCGTTCTGGTGCTTCGACGTACTAGGCCGAGACGACCTCAGCGAGTGCGTCGTGGAGTTCCTTGGCCTCGGCATCGTTGACCGAGACGACCAGGCGGCCTCCACCTTCGAGCGGAACCCGCACGATGATGAGTCGACCCTCCTTAACAGCCTCCATCGGCCCGTCACCGGTCCTCGGCTTCATGGCTGCCATCAGATGTCCCCTTTCGTGCAGTAAATGCAGCCCCATTATCCCGTATGGAGGGGGCAACTGCGAAACCGCCCAGGTTGGGGGTGTCGGATGTGGCGTTCCGGTGCTCCGCAGAACGCAGATCCACGGGCCTTCCGGTGCTCCGCGTCGATCACGGCGGGGTCCAGTCGTAGCCGTCGATCCACCACGTGTAGTACAGCCAGACCCACTGCAGCCCGACGAACGCGACGACGACGGCCACGCGGTACACCCGCGACCGCGGCAGCGCGACGATGCCGAGCAGCGGCGCGATCGGCACGAGGATCCGCCAGGTGCTCGACTGCGGGAAGAACACCGCGAGCAGGTACACCAGGTACGCCACACCCCACAGTCGCAGCTCGATCCCGATCCGGCGCGCGGCGGGCATGCTCACGAACGCGGCGAAGCCGACGAGCACGACGACGAGCAACAGCGCCCCGGCCGGCTGCCCGAACCACCACCCGAACCCCTGCACCCACGGCGCGAAGGGCACGAGCTCCTTCCACCCGATGTACGACGAGCGCCAGGCGAGCTCGGTGTCCGTGTACGCCTTCGGCACCCCGGTGACGGCCCACGCGATCGCCGGCCACGCCAGACCGACCAGGCCGGACACCGTGGCGACGACCGCGGGCGGCACGAGGCGGCGGAGGGTCAGCGGCTCCGACGACCGCACCCAGGCGGGGCGGATCGCCCACGCGACCACGAAGAGCACGACGAGGAACGCGAAGGCGAGCCCGGTCGGCCGGGTCATGCCGAGCAGCAGCACGACGGGGAGCATCGCCCACCAGCGTCGGTCCACCATGAGCAGCAGCGCGACGAGCAGCAGGAACAGGCCCATCGACTCCGCGTAGGCCACCTGGAACACCGCCGACACCGGTGCGACGCAGAACAGCACCGTGGCGAACGTCGCCCGCGCGGGGTCGAGGAACCGGCCCATCAGCCGGCGGAACACCAGCGCGGCGCCGAGGCCGGCGAGCAACGACACCGAGACCGCGACGAACTCGAACGGCGCTCCGGTGAGCAGCATGAACCCGCGCACCAGGAACGGGTACGCGGGCATGAACGCCCACGCGTTCTCGGTCACGTGACCCGCGGCGTCGACCGGCAGCGTCGACGGGTACCCACCCGTGGCGATCACGCGGTACCACGCGCCGTCCCAGATGGACGCGAACGACAGGTAGCCGGGGCTCTGGACGGTGAACGAGTTCGCCGCCTGCACGCCGGCGAAGACGAGCATCATCGCGCCGGTGACGAGCCGCGCCAGCACGTAGACGACCGTGATGCGCACCCACCAGGGCACGACCCGGTACCGGGCCCGCCAGCGGTTCCGAGCAGGGGTCCTCCGGGTGGCCCCCGCCGTCGTCAGGCCGTCAGCCACCGACGCAGCCCGGCCTCGACCGCGGTGATCTGCGCGACCGGGACCTGCTCGTCGTCGTGGTGGGCGAAGACCGGTTCGCCGGGGCCGTAGTTGACCGCGGGGACGCCGAGGCCCGAGAACCGTGCGACGTCGGTCCAGCCGTACTTCGGGCGGGGTGCCGGTCCACCGACGGCAGCCACGAAGTCCTGCGCGAGCGGAGCGTCGAGCCCGGGACGGGCACCGGCAGCGAGGTCCACGATCGTGACCTCGTAGCCGTCGAACAGCTCGCGGATGTGGGCGACGGCCTCGTCGGCCGAACGGGACGGGGCGAACCGGTAGTTCACGTGCACCATCGCCTCGTCCGGGATGATGTTGCCCGCGATGCCGCCGCTGATGCCGACGGCGTTCAGACCCTCGCGGTACTCGAGCCCGTCGACCGTGACGGTGCGGGGCTCGTACGCGGCCAAGGTGGCCAGGATCGGGGCGGTCTTGTGGATGGCGTTGTCGCCGATCCAGCTCCGGGCGCTGTGCGAGCGCTTGCCGAACGTGCGGATCTCGGCGCGGAGGTTGCCGTTGCAGCCGCCCTCGATCTGCGCCCCGGACGGCTCACCGAGGATCGCGAAGTCGGCGGCGAGCAGCTCGGGCCGCGTGCGGGCCAGACGACCGAGGCCGTTCAGGGCGTCGCTGACCTCCTCGTGGTCGTACCAGACCCACGTGACGTCGACCGAGGGGTCGGCCAGGTCGTACGCGAGCTTCAGCTGCACCGCGCAGCCGGCCTTCATGTCGACGGTGCCGCGGCCCCAGAGGATCTCGGTGCCGTCCTCGGTGGTGCGGAACTCGGTCGGCAGGTTGTCGTTGAGCGGGACGGTGTCGATGTGCCCCGCGATGACCACCCGGCGGTCGCGGCCCAGGTTCGTCCGCGCGACGATCGCGTCGCCGTCGCGGATGACCTCGAGGTGCGGCAGCGGGGCGAGCACGGCCTCGATCGCGTCGGCGAGGGCCTGCTCGTTGCCGGACACCGACTCGATGTCGCAGATGGCACGGGTGATGTCGATGGACGAGGCGGTGAGGTCGAGGTGCTCCGGCATGCGGGCAGCCTACCGGCCGACCCTCGCACCGCCCCGGCAGTCCGGCCGAACGGGATCCCCGCCGCCCCGGCCGTCCGGGCGGACGGTGTCCCTCCGACGGCCGCTCGGTACCCTGGAGCCGTGACCGACACGACTGCCTCCGACCGCCCGACCCACGCCTGGGGCCACGGCCTCGCGACGATCGCCGCCGACGGCACGACGCTCGACACCTGGTACCCGGAGACCCACCTCGGCGCCCTGCCCGCCGACGCCGTGTTCCCCGCCGAGCTGCAGGCGCACGTCGGCGACGACCCCCGCCGCGAGGTCCGGATCGAGGCCGTCACCACCGAGATCTCGATCGACGCGAGCCCGACGAGCACCCCGGACGCGTACCTCCGCCTGCACCTGCTGAGCCACCTGCACGTCCGCCCGAACGAGGTCTCCCTGGACGGCGTCTTCGGCCACCTGCCGATCGTCGCGTGGACGAACGCCGGCCCCGTGCACCCCGAGTCGCTGACGCGCCTGCGCCCCGCGCTGCAGCGCGCCGGCATCGCCGTGCACGGCATCGACAAGTTCCCGCGCCTGCTCGACTACGTCGTGCCGGACCGCGTCCGGATCGCCGACGCGAGCCGCGTCCGCCTCGGCGCACACCTGGCACCAGGTACGACGGTCATGCACGAGGGCTTCGTCAACTTCAACGCCGGCACCCTCGGTGACGCCATGATCGAGGGCCGCGTCTCGCAGGGCGTCGTCGTCGGGCACGGCACCGACGTCGGCGGTGGCTCCTCGATCATGGGCACCCTGTCCGGCGGCGGCACACACCGTGTCTCCCTCGGCGAACGTGCGCTCCTCGGCGCGAACGCGGGCCTCGGCATCTCGCTCGGTGACGACTCCGTCGTCGAGGCCGGCCTCTACGTGACGGCCGGCACGAAGGTGGTCCTCGTCGGTGCGGCCCCGAACCCCGACGGCACCCCGAAGACCGTCAAGGCCGCCGAGCTCTCCGGCACCCCGAACATCCTGTTCCGCCGCAACAGCGTCAGCGGCGCCGTCGAAGCCCTGCAGCGCAAGGGCGAGGGCATCCAGCTGAACACCGCGCTGCACGCGTAGCGCCCCGCCCGGCGAGCGGTCACGACACGTCGCCGGCGGGTGCCGAGGGCGCACGAACCGTCGCTCCGGCACCCGCCAGACGACAGTTCGCGACCACCCGGCGCAGGTGAGCGGCGCGTCCCACGATCGCGCACCCACCGACGCACGCACAGGAGGCCCGGAGCCGGCCCACGAGTCCGGCACCGGGCCTCCATGCCGTCGCGTCCAGCGCTCCCCCGCCCCGCGAGCGGGCGAAATGCCGCGGTGCGCCGTCGGCCCCACCGTGGCATTCCGCCCGTTCGATCCGCAGCAGCGCACCCCGCCGACCCTCCGGCCCCTCCCCCGCCTCGACCCGACACGACACAACGCGACGAGCGGGCGGAATGCCGGCGTGCGCCCGCCGCGCGACCCGGGTGTTCCGCCCGCTCGATGTGGCGGCGGGCGCAGACACACGAACGCCCCGCACCACGGGTTCGTGGGGCGGGGCGTTCGGAGTCGGTCAGCGCTCGGGGACGTCGCGCTCGGGCGCACCCACGTAGAGCTGCTGCGGGCGACCGATCTTGTTGAGCGGGTCGTTGTTCAGCTCGCGCCACTGGGCGATCCAGCCCGGCAGACGACCGATCGCGAACAGGACGGTGAACATCCGCGGCGGGAAGCCCATCGCCTTGTAGATGATGCCGGTGTAGAAGTCGACGTTCGGGTAGAGCTTGCGGCTGACGAAGTACTCGTCCTCGAGTGCGATCTGCTCGAGCTCCATCGCGATGTCGAGCAGGTCGTCCTGCACGCCGAGGGACTCGAGGACCTCGTGCGCGGACTCCTTGACGAGCTTGGCGCGCGGGTCGTAGTTCTTGTAGACGCGGTGCCCGAAGCCCATGAGCTTGACACCCTGCTCCTTGTTCTTCACCCGCTCGACGAACCGCGTGACGGGCTCGCCCGAGTCCTTGATCTGCTGGAGCATCTCGAGCACGGCCTCGTTCGCGCCGCCGTGCAGCGGGCCGTACAGGGCGTTGATGCCGGCCGAGATCGAGGCGAACATGTTCGCCTTCGTCGAGCCGACCATGCGCACCGTCGAGGTCGAGGCGTTCTGCTCGTGGTCCTCGTGCAGGATGAGGAGCCGCTCGAGCGCCTTGGAGAGCACCGGGTTCGGCTTGTAGGTCTCGGCCATGGTGCCGAAGTTCAGCCGCAGGAAGTTGTCGACGAACGACAGCGAGTTGTCCGGGTACAGGAACGCCTGCCCGATGGCCTTCTTGTGGGCATATGCCGCGATGACCGGGAGCTTGGCGAGGAGCCGGACGGTCTGCAGCTCGACCTTCTCGGGGTCGTCGACGTCCATGTCGTCCTCGTAGTACGTGGACAGGGCGCTCACGGCGCTCGACAGCACCGACATCGGGTGCGCCGAGTGCGGCAGGGCGTCGAACAGGCGACGGAGGTCCTCGTGCAGCAGGGTGTGCCGACGGATGCGGGCGTCGAACTGCTCGAGCTCGGTGGGGGTCGGCAGCTCGCCGTAGATCAGGAGCCACGCGACCTCGAGGAAGGTGCAGTTCGCGGCGATCTGGTCGATCGGGTACCCGCGGTAGCGCAGGATCCCCTGGTCGCCGTCGATGTAGGTGATCGCGCTCTTCGTCGCACCGGTGTTCACGAACCCGTAGTCGAGCGTGTTCATCCCGGTCTGCTTCTTGAAGGTCGAGATGTCGATCGCGGACGCGCCGTCGACGCTCTGCAGGATCGGGAACTCCGCCGTGCCACCCGGGAACGTCAGCGTCGCGGTCGCGCCCTGCTGTTCGGCGGCGGGACTCACGGGGACGGGCGTGGTGGGCGGTGTGGCCGTCTTCTGAGCGTCATTGGCAGTGTCAGTCACGAGGACAGCCTAATCGCGGCACCTGTCGGTCGTGCACACATCCCAGGTGACGATTTGGTGGTTCCCAGGGATTGCGGGCGCCGGCGGGAGTGCTCGTGTCCGTGCTACGCGGTGCCGAGGCGCCGGCTGCTCGCCAGTCGCTGGGAGGCTGCGGCGATCCGTTCGTCGGTCGACGTCAGGGCCACGCGGACGTGTTCGCCCCCGGCTGCACCGTAGAACGTGCCCGGTGCGACGAGGATCCCGCGGTCGGCGAGCCAGGCGACGGTGTCGAGCGCCGGCTCGCCGCGGGTCGCCCAGAGGTAGAGCCCGGCTTCGCTGTGGTCGATGCGGAAGCCCGCGCCCTCGAGTGCCTGCCGGAGCATGTTCCGACGGGCACGGTAGCGGGCCTTCTGCTGCTGCACGTGGGTCTCGTCCTGCAGCGCGACGACCATCGCCTGCTGCACGGGCAACGGTGGCATCAGCCCGGCGTGCTTGCGGACGGCCAGCACGTCCGCCAGGACCGCGGCGTCACCGGCGACGAAGGCCGCACGGTAGCCGGCGAGGTTCGACTGCTTCGACAGCGAGTACACGCTGAGCACGCCGTCGAGCGAGTCGCCGACGACCCGGGGGTCGAGGATCGTGGGGGTCGGGGTGGTGGCGTACTCCGGGTCCCAGCCGAGCTCGGCGTAGCACTCGTCGCCGACGATGACGGCCCCGAGCTCGCGGGCGCGCACCACGGCGGCACGAAGCTGGTCGATGGTGAGCACGCGGCCGTCCGGGTTGCCCGGGGAGTTCAGCCAGACGAGCTTCGTGGTGGACGGCCACTCGGCCGGGTCGTCCGAGGCGAGGGCGTGGGCCCGGACCAGTGCGGCGCCGAGCTCGTACGTCGGGTACGCCGCTGCCGGGAACACCACGGTGTCGCCGGGGCCGATGCCGAGCCAGAGCGCCAGGCCCGCGATGAACTCCTTGGAGCCGATCGTCGGCAGCGCGTTCGCCTCGGTCAGGGCGACACCGTGCCGCCGGCCGTACCAGTCGGCGATGGCCTGCCGGAGCGCCGGGGTGCCGGCCACCTGCGGGTAGGCGTGCGCGTCGGTGGCGGTGGCCAGGGCGGTGCGAACGACCTCGGGCGTGGGGTCGACGGGCGAGCCGACGCTGAGGTCGACGATCCCGCCCTCGTACGCCGCGGCGCGCTGCTTGAACGGGACGAGCTGGTCCCAGGGGAATTCGGGGAGGTCGAGCGCCACGAGGGGTCCGGTCAGCCGCGGACGGGCTCGGCAGCGACGACGGGGTGGTCCTTGTGGATCACGCCGACCTTCGCAGCGCCACCGGGCGACCCGACCTCGTCGAAGAACTCGACGTTGGCCTTGTAGTAGTCGGCCCACTGGTCGGGCAGGTCGTCCTCGTAGTAGATGGCCTCGACGGGGCAGACCGGCTCACACGCACCGCAGTCGACGCACTCGTCGGGGTGGATGTACAGCGAGCGGTCGCCCTCGTAGATGCAGTCGACCGGGCATTCGTCGATGCAGGCGCGGTCCTTGACGTCGACACACGGCTGGGCGATCACGTAGGTCACGGTTCGGGTGCTCCCTTCGACGAGCGGGTTTGAGTCTACTCGTGGCCCGGGGCCGTCCGGGACCGCAGCCCCGACAGGTCCGGCCACGCGAGGACGAGGGCGGTGATGGCCGCGGGGGCGAAGGTCCACACGTACCCGGCCGCGTTGGCGAGGACGAGCGGCGAGCTCTCGCCACCGAGCGACACGAGCACCTGCGTCGCGACGAGGATGCCGATGCCGATCGCGGCGACCATCGTCCGCGAGCGGTAGACGAGCCGCACGCCCACGGTCAGGCCGAGCACGATGAGGGTGGTGACGACGAGTCCGACCGGGAACGCGCCGAGCGTCTGCTGGTGCGTCACCGTGCCGAGGCCGCCGGCGAGCAGCCCGACCAGCAGCGACACCACGGCCGCCGCGGCCTTGCCCTGACCGGACATCTCGCCGTAGGTCTGCGGCGCCGCCGGCTGCGGGGCCGCGTCGTGCCGGAACGCCTCCACCGCAGGGGCGTGTTGTCGGACACCGTGCGGCATCACCCACGACAGCGCGGCCGGGTCGGCGGGGTCGACGGGGTCGACGGCGACCTGGGAGCGGTACTGCTCGACGGCCGCCCGCACCTTGGCCCGGACCGGCAGGACGTCGACGGTGACGTCGGCCTGCCCGCTGTCGGGGTCGACGATCATCGAGAACGGGACCTCTTCGGCACGGGCCGCGTACTGCGCCGCGTGGTGCATCCGCACGTGGTCGGGGTGTCCGTAGCCGCCGTCGTCGGCGTAGCTGATCACCGCGTCGGCTCCGGTGGAGCGGATGGCTGCGCGCACGTCGTCGACCACCTCGCCCAGGTCGGCCGCGGTCAGCGAGTCGGCCGGGGCGTCGGCCGCAGCGGTGGCCCGGCCGTCCGGGCCCCACTGCATGCCGGAGTCGACGTACCGACGCTCGGGCAGGTCGGTCGGCCGCGCGCCGCGCCCACCGAGCCACAGGTGCTGCGGCCCGCCGAGGGCGGCGAGGGCCGCGGCGATCTCGGTCTCCCGGTGCCGCGCCACCCGCGCGGGGTCGCCCGCGAGCGGAGCCAGCTGCTCCGTGAGCATCTCGCCGCGCTCGCCCCGGGTCGCGGTGAGCACGGTCACCTCGGCACCGCGTTCGAGCAGGGTGGCGATGGTCCCACCCGACGAGAGCGTCTCGTCGTCGGGGTGGGCGTGCACGATCAGGACGCGCTCCGGGCGCATGGTGGGGGCCTTGGACATCGTCCCCAAGGGTACGGGACTAGCGGGGCGTGACGATGTAGGTCGCCGTGACGCCACCGCTGTCCTTGCCGTCCGAGAACGTCAGCACGACACGGTAGCCGTCGCTCCGGAACATGCCGAACGCGCTGGACGAGTCCGCGCGCTTCGCCGACTCGGTGTACCCGGCATCCGTGAGCTGCTGCGCGGCCGTCCGGAAGTCGTCGACGGAGGCCGCCCGGACCTGGGCGACCCACCCGGAGCCGTTCGGTCCGGCTCCCCCGCCCAGCACCGTGCCGTCGACGAGCGGGACGTCGGCCGACGGGAACCCGTCCGGCACCTTGCCGTCGGAGGTCACGTCGGCGCCCTTGAGCGCCGTGTCGAGCGCGCCGTCGATGCCACCGGCGACCGAGGACATGCCGTCCTGGATCGCCTTGCCGTCGATGCCGGCGACCCCGTCGGCCACGTTCGACGCGACGGAGGACCCGAGGTCGGTGGCCTGCTGCACGGCCTCGGTCGAGCAGCCGGTGAGTCCGGCCAGGGCGATGCCGGCAGCGACGGCGGCGATCAGCGGGGTACGGAGGGAACGCATGGCGTGACCGTAACGGACGAGCCGGGAGGCGCGGCGCGAGTTGGCTGTGAACGTGCCGTCCCCGGGGCGGTCACCTGCGCGGCGGGGCCGCCCCGGGCCTCCGTGCCGACGGACGGTTCAGGCGACGTAGGCGCGCGTCGCCGCCACCAGGGCGTCGACACCCACCGGGATCGCCGTCTCGGCCTGCGGCGCGTAGAACGGCGAGTGGTTGCTCGGGATCTCCTCGCCACGGCGGAAGCGCTCCGGGTCGGTGATGCCCGTGAACCAGTACACGAGCGGCGCGCCGGCGGCGGTGGCCAGCTGTCCGACGTCCTCCGACGCCATGGCGAGCCCGATCTCCAGGTCGCGAGCACCCGGCACCTCGGCACGGATGGCGTCGAGCACGGTGGCGGCGGCCTCGGCGTCGTTCACGGTGACCTCGGCGCCCGGAGCACGGATGATCGTCGGCTCGGACAGCCCACCGGCCGCGCTCTCGGCACGGACGATGCGTTCGATCGAGGCGATGATGCGCTGGCGGGTCTCCTCGTTGCGGGCACGGGTCGAGATCTCGATCACGGCCTCGTCGGGGATGATGTTCGCCCGTGTGCCGGCGTGGAAGCTGCCGACGGTGACGACACCCGCGTCGCTCGGCGAGACCTCGCGCGCGACGACGGTCTGCAGCCGCACGACGGCCGACGCCGCGGTGACGACCGGGTCGAGCGAGGCCTGCGGCGCCGAGCCGTGCGCCCCGCGGCCGTTGAACGTCACCGTCAGCCGGTCGCTCGACGCCATCACCGGGCCGGTGCCGACGGCGACGATGCCGACCGGTGCGGGCGCGGAGTGCTGCCCGAGCACGACGTCCGGCTTCGGGAACCGCTCGACCAGGCCGTCCTCGACCATCGCGCGTGCGCCGGAGATGACCTCTTCAGCAGGCTGGAAGACGGCGACGACCGTGCCGCGCCAGTCCCCCGTGGTCGCGACGAGGCGCTCGAGGGTGCCGAGCAGCCACGTGACGTGGATGTCGTGGCCGCAGGCGTGCATGGTCGGGACGTCCCGGCCCTCGTCGTCGGTGCCGACGTGCTCGCTGGCGTACGACAGGCCGGTGCGCTCCTGCACCGGCAGGCCGTCCATGTCGGCGCGGAGCCACACCACGGGGCCCTCGCCGTTCGCGACGACACCGACGACGCCGGTGCCGCCGACGCCCGTCGTCACGTCGATCCCCCCGATCTCGGCGAGCTTCGCGGCGATGACACCGGCGGTGCGGTGCTCCTGGAAGCCGAGCTCCGGGTGGGCGTGCAGGTCCTGGTAGATCGAGAGCAGGTCGAGAGTCACGCTGACCACGGTACAACCGCGAACGGCCCGACCACCTGTTGCAGGTGACCGGGCCGTCGGACGGAGGACGGGCCTCCGAGGGTGTTGCTCGTGCTGGTGCTTACGCGTCCTGGCGCTTCAGGCGGGCGTACGAGCGCTGGCGGGCCTGCGCGTCGAGCTCCACCTTGCGGATGCGGACGACGGCCGGGGTGACCTCGACGCACTCGTCCTCGCGCGCGAACTCCAGGCACTCCTCGAGCGAGAGTTGGCGCGACGGCGTCATCGACTCGAAGGAGTCGGCGTTCGCCGAACGCATGTTCGTGAGCTTCTTCTCCTTCGTGATGTTGACGTCCATGTCGTCGGCGCGCGAGTTCTCGCCGATGACCATGCCCTCGTAGACCTCTTCGGTCGGGTTGACGAAGAAGGTCATCCGCTCCTGGAGGTTCGTGATGGCGAACGGCGTGACGACACCCGAACGGTCGGACACGATCGAGCCGTTGATGCGGGTCTGGATCGGGCCGGCCCACTCGTCGTAGCCGTGCGAGATCGCGTTGGCGATGCCGGTGCCGCGGGTCTCGGTCAGGAACGACGTGCGGAAGCCGATCAGGCCACGCGACGGGACGATGAACTCCATGCGCACCCAGCCGGTGCCGTGGTTCGTCATGTTCTCCATGCGGCCCTTGCGAGCGGCCATGAGCTGCGTGATCGCGCCGAGGTACTCCTCCGGCGTGTCGATCGTCATGTGCTCGTACGGCTCCTGCAGCTTGCCGTTCTCGTCACGCTTGGTGACGACCTGCGGCTTGCCGACGGTGAGCTCGAAGCCCTCACGACGCATCTGCTCGACGAGGATGGCCAGTGCGAGCTCGCCGCGACCCTGGACCTCCCACGCGTCCGGACGACCGATGTCGAGGACCTTGAGCGAGACGTTGCCGATGAGCTCGCGGTCGAGGCGCTCCTTGACCATGCGGGCGGTCAGCTTGTGGCCCTTGACCTTGCCGACGAGCGGGCTGGTGTTCGTGCCGATCGTCATCGAGATCGCCGGGTCGTCGACCGTGATGGTCGGCAGCGGGCGGACGTCCTCGGGGTCGGACAGGGTCTCACCGATGGTGATCGTGTCGAACCCGGCGACGGCGACGATGTCACCGGGGCCGGCCGACTCGGCCGGGTAGCGCTCGAGCGCCTTGGTGATGAGGAGCTCGGTGATGCGGGCGTTGACGACGGTGCCGTCGTGCTTGACCCACGCGACCGTCTGGCCCTTCTTCATCGTGCCGTGGAAGATGCGCAGCAGCGCGAGACGACCGAGGAACGGCGACGCGTCGAGGTTGGTGACGTGGGCCTGCAGCGGGTGCTGGTCGTCGTACTTCGGCGCCGGGACGTGCTGCAGGATGGCCTCGAACAGGGGCTCGAGGTCGTCGTTGTCGGGCAGCTCGCCGTCGTTCGGCTTGTTGCGCGACGCGGCACCGTTGCGGCCCGAGGCGTAGACCACCGGGACGTCGAGGATCGCGTCGAGGTCGAGGTCGTCGACCTCGTCCGACAGGTCGGAGGCCAGGCCGAGCAGCAGGTCCTGCGACTCGGAGACGACCTCGTCGATGCGGGAGTCGGGGCGGTCCGTCTTGTTGACGAGCAGGATCACCGGGAGCTTCGCGGCGAGCGCCTTGCGGAGCACGAAGCGGGTCTGGGGCAGCGGGCCCTCGGACGCGTCGACCAGCAGGACGACACCGTCGACCATGGACAGACCGCGCTCGACCTCGCCGCCGAAGTCGGCGTGACCCGGGGTGTCGATCACGTTGATGGTGATGGGGCCGTCCGAGCCGAACTCGGTCGCGTGCTTGCCGTTGTAGAGCACCGACGTGTTCTTCGCGAGGATCGTGATGCCCTTCTCGCGCTCGAGGTCGTTCGAGTCCATCATGCGGTCTTCGCCCTCGAAGTGGGCGTCGAACGAGTTGGTCTGCGTGAGCATCGCGTCGACGAGGGTGGTCTTGCCGTGGTCGACGTGTGCCACGATGGCGACGTTGCGCAGGTCGGACCGGGTGGCGAGCGCCATACAGGACATCCTTCAATTTCTGGGAGAGTGTCGGGCCAGTGTCTTCACAGCACCGCACCCGCGGGCAGAACGCCCGACACGCCAGTCTACCGGTAGTTCGCAACAGACAGGAGTACTGACGATGAGCCGTCGGCGAACGTGGGTCGAGATCACCATCGTCCTGCTGCTCTCGCTCGGCGCCAGCGCCCTGTACTCGATCCTGCAGATCATCGACGACCTGTCGCAGACGACGCCGCTCGGCGAGCAGTCGACGGCCCTGAACACCTCGTCGACGACGGTGCAGTACGTCGACCTCGCCCGGCAGCTCCTGGGCATCGCGGTGGACCTGGCCCCGGTGGCACTCGTCTGCTCCCTGCTGTGGAGCACCTCGCGACCGCACCTCGGCCGGCTCGGCATCGACCGGTTCCGGGCGAAGCCGGACCTGGGCGGCCCGGCCCTGATCGCGCTCTGCATCGGGATCCCGGGGCTCGCGCTGTACTTCGCCGGACGTGCGCTCGGCATCACGGTCGCCGTCGACCCCGCCGCACTGAACTCGTACTGGTGGACGATCCCGGTCCTGCTGCTGTCCGCGATCCGCTCGGGGCTGCAGGAGGAGGTGATCGTGATCGGGTACCTCTACGCCCGGCTCGGTGACCTCGGGTGGGGCCGCTGGCAGATGATCCTGTCGACCGCCCTGCTGCGTGGCAGCTACCACCTGTACCAGGGCTTCGGGGCGTTCATCGGCAACGCGGTGATGGGCGTCGTGTTCGGCTGGATCTACACGAAGTGGGGTCGGCTGCTGCCGCTCGTGATCACGCACGCCCTGCTCGACGCGGTGGTCTTCGTCGGGTACCCCTGGGTGGCGCACGCGTTCCCGCAGTTGTTCGCGTAGGCCGCGGGGCCGCTGGCGGAACGCCGCGTCGCGGGGCCGCCGGCTCGCTGGCCCGTCGGCCGTTCAGCGCGCCACCGGGCGCATCCACAACCCCAGCACAGCGCGCCGAGGTCCGAGGGCCGAACCGCAGCCCTACGGTGAGCGCATGAGCATCCCCGCGATCGGCGAGTCCGCACCGTCGTTCACCCTGCCGGGGATGGTCGTGCGCCGTGGCGTCCGCTCCGACGACGAGTACGACCTGTCCGCCGAGATCGGCCGCACGGTCGTGCTGGCCTTCTACCCGGGCGACGCGACGGCGATCTGCACGGCCCAGCTCTGCAGCTACCAGGCCGAACTCGACGAGTTCACCGACCTCGGTGCCACGGTGTGGGGCATCAGCCCCCAGGCACTCGACTCGCACGAGGAGTTTGCCCGCGGCTCCTCGCTCGCGTTCCCCCTGCTCAGCGACACCGCGGGCTCGGTCATCCGCGCCTACGGCGTCCAGGCACCGGGGATCGGCCTGCGACGATCCGTGTTCGTGATCGGCCCCGACGGCGTGCTCCGATGGCGCCACATCGGCCTGGTCGGCCTGCGGTTCCCGAAGGCCGAGACGATCCGCGAACAGATCGAACTGCTCGTTTCGTAGCCCCGGCGTGGGAGTCCGCTGAGCTCGTCGAAACGGGGTGTTGACACCCCAACCGGGGGCGACGACCATGGACGGCACGAGGGTCCGTCAAGGATCTGCCTCCCCGGGGAATCGGGTCGTCCGGAGATACGCGCCGGTGTGTCACACCCGCTCCCCGGGCGTCTCCGGGGAGGCATCTCGTACCCTCGTCCGGTGCACACCACCATCGTCGCCCCGGGCCTGCGCGCCCTCGCCCTCGTCCTCTGGGTCGTGGCCGTCGTGCTCGTCCCGCTGGCCCTGATCGGCGGCGGAACCCCGTGGCTCGTGCCGATCCCGACCATCGCCGTCGCCTTCGTCGCGTGGGCGGTGCTGTGGCGGCCGCGGTTCGAGCTGACGCCCGAGCACCTGCGCATCGTCGACGTCCGGCGCACCAGCACCTACACCTGGTCGCGCGTCAGCGAGGTGCGCACGAAGTACGGCATCGAGGTGGTCACCAGCGAGGGCGTTCGCCGCGTCTGGATCGCGACCCGCCCGACGGCGCGTCTCGCCGCGCACACCGGTGACCGGCCAGGAGGCCCGGATCGCCTGGACGTCGACGCTGCGGCCGCGCTGATGCTGACCCACGTGCCCGCTCCGGTGACGCAGGACGGCCCGCCCCCGTCGTCCGTGACGGCTGCGCCGATCACGCACCGCACCCACGGCTGGACGATCCTGGCGCTCGTGGTCCTCGGGTTCGCCGCGTCGCTCGCGGCGGCACAGTTCTGACTCGCCCGGACGCAGAACGACACCCCCGGCGTCGTGCGACGTCGGGGGTGTCGTTCGTGTGCGGTGTCGTTCTCGTGCGGTGTGGCTACTTCTTGTAGCCGACGTCCTGCCACTTGACCGACGACTGCTGGAACTGCGCCGGACCGTAGTTCACCAGGTCCTTGCGAACGCCCCAGGCGTACGGCTCGGCGAACAGCGGGATGGTGCCGGCGACCGCGACGATCTTCTTGCCGATGGCCTGCGCGTCCTTGATGCGGGCATCCGCGTCGAGTTCGCCGTTCGCCTTGTCCCAGGCGGCGCCGAGCGAGTCGTCCGTCACGCCGCTGTAGTTCTGGCCGGCGTCGGCGGGGTAGTAGATCGACTTCAGCGACGAGATCGGGAACGGGGTGCCCTGCCATGCGAAGTACGTGGCGTCGAAGTCACGCGTCGACGTGGTGACGTACTTCGTGAAGAAGTCGTCGGTCGGGACGGTGTCGATGGTGACCTTGAAGCCGGCGAGCTTCGTCTGCTGCTGCACGAGCTGCGCGACGTTCGCCGAGTTCGGGTTGTCCGAGGGGATCACGAAGCGGACGTCGAGTTCCTTGCCGCCCTTGGTCGCGTATCCGTCCGAACCGATCTTCCAGCCGGCGTCCTCGAGCTTCGACTTCGCCTTGTCCGTGCTGTAGCCGTAGACGCTCGACGCGTCGTCCTCGTAGCCCTGCTGACCGGGCAGGTAGACGAGGTTGTTGAGCACGTCGCCCGGGCTCTTCACCGGCGACAGGATCGCCTGGGCGACGACCTTGCGGTTGATGGCCTGTGCGAACGCCTGGCGCACGTCCTGGTCCTTGAAGACGTCCGAGGTGCCGTTCAGCGTGATCTGACGCTGCGTGGTGCCGAGCGAGCGCTCGATCTTCGAGTCGGACCGCGAGTTCGCCGTCTTGAGGTTGTCGGCGCTGCCGTTCAGGTTGAACGCGTCGAGCTCCTTGTTGCCGTACGCCTGGGCGACGCCGTCACGCGAGACCGTCTTGAAGACGATCGTGTCGAGCTTGCCCGGGTCGCCCCACCACTTGGAGTTCTTCTCGAAGGTCACGACGCCACCGTTGGCGTCGAAGGACTTCAGGATGTACGGACCACCGGAGACGTAGGTCTTGCCGTCGGCGGCGTACGGACCCTTGGCCCAGGCCTTGTTGAAGTGGTCCGGGGTGTCGACGGCCCAGTACGGGTAGATCGCGCCGAGGACGCTCGCCCAGTCGGCGTTGGTCTTCGAGAACGTCATGATGACGTCACGCTCGTCGGAGCCCTGCTTGACCGAGTCCACGTCCTCCCACACGTTGGTGGCGAGGGGCGCGAAGGCCTTGTTCGTGCCGTTCAGCGCCTTCCAGTTCGCGATGACGTCCTTCGCGCTGATCGGGGTGCCGTCCGACCACACGGCCTTCGGGTTGATCTTGATCTCGACGGTCTGGGGCGAGTCCTTGGTCAGCTCGACGGAGGTCGCGTAGTCCTTGTTCGCCTCCCACTCGCCGTTCTCCTTGAACTGGATGAACCCCGGCAGGTAGGTCTGCGAGATCGTCGTGTCGTCGACCGTCCCCGAGTCAAGGTTGGCCAGCTGCCAGTTCGCCGGAGCTGTGTCGATCGGCAGGGTGATCGACCCGCCGTCCTTGACGTCGGCGCGGTCCGCGACGGTCCAGCCGGTCGACTTCAGCGACGATTCGGCGACCGCGGAGTTGTCGCCGCCCGCTTCTCCGCCGCCGGAGCAGCCCGCCAGCACGACGGCAGCTGCCGCAGCGGTGGCCAGGACCGCGATGCCCTTGATCCTCTTTCGCATGGCGAGGATTCCCTTTCGTTGTGGTTCGCGCAGTTCGCGCTGGACCGCGGCGGCCCCGCCGTCGCGTCTGTTGGTTGAGAACCCTAGCCACATCCGAAGGCTGCACAAGGGTCTCTGCGAGGAATCGAAACACGCTCGTAACGAATGTTGCATAACGTCACTTCCGTTGTCCCACCCCGCCGTCCGGACCGGCTAGCCTGTCGCCACCGACAACGCCGTCCGGACGGACGGCCGCACCCAGAGGTCACCAACCACATGCTCGCCTTCATCGCAAAGCGGATCGTCAACTACATCGTCCTGACGATCGTGGCGACCACGCTCGGGTACATCCTCGCCAGCACGACGCTCAACCCGGCCGCCCGGTTCCTCGGGCGCAACCCGGCCGTGCCGCAGGGCACCATCGACGCGTCGCTCCGCAAGCTCGGCGCCGATCCGAACACCCCCATCCTCGTCCGCACCTGGGACTGGTGGGTCGGCCTGGTCACGCACGGGTCGCTCGGCATGAGTTCGCGCGGCACCGAGGTGACGGCCGACATCATCGCCCGGTCCGGGACGAGCCTGCGACTGCTCGTGATCGGCACGCTGCTCGGTGCGCTCTTCGGCGTGCTGCTCGGCGTCTGGAACGCGGTCCGGCAGTACAAGGTGTCCGACCAGGTCTCGACCTACGCGTCGTTCACGGTGCTCGCGACCCCGCCGTTCGTGATCGCGGTCGTGCTGATGATCCTGGCGACCTCCCTCAACCAGGGCGTCGGCGCACAGGTGATCAGCTTCACCGGTGAGTACACGCCGGGGGTGAGCGGGTTCTTCCCGGTGCTCGGCGACCGACTCGTGCACCTGTTGTTACCCACGATCTCGCTGACGGTCGGCGCCGTCGCGTCGTACTCGCGCTACCAGCGCTCCGCGATGCTCGACGTCCTGTCGAACGACTTCATCCGGACCGCCCGGTCGAAGGGCCGCACGCGCGGATCGGCGATCATGCGCCACGGCGTGCGGGTCGCCCTCATCCCGATGTCGACCTTCTTCGCCTACTCGTTCGGGTTGATCCTGACGGGTGCGAGCATCACCGAGCTGGTCTTCAGCTGGCACGGCATGGGTGAGTACTTCATCCAGAGCATCACGAACAACGACATCAACGCGGCAGCGGGCACGATCCTCTTCACGGCGATCCTCGTGCTCATCGCAGGGACCCTCGCGGACCTGCTGTACGCCGCGCTCGACCCGCGAGTGAGGGTGTGACCCGTGTCTGTTCTCGACCCCACGACCACGACCACCGCCGGTGACCCCGGCGACGGCAACGCCGGGACGCCGGCGCACGTCATCGAGGTGAAGGGCGGCCGCACCCCGCTCTGGCGCAAGGTGTTCGGCACCTGGCGCGCGCGCATCGGCGGCGGTGCGCTGCTGCTCATCATCCTCTGGGCGTTCGTCGGCCCGCACCTGTACCACTGGAACGCCTCCGACTCCGACGGGCTCGCGTTCGGCATGCCGCCGAGCGCCGCGCACTGGTTCGGCACGAACGACATCGGCCAGGACATCTACGCGCAGACCCTGGTCGGCCTGCAGAAGTCGCTGCTCATCGGACTCATCGCCGGACCGGCCGCGACCCTCATCGCCGGCATCGTCGGCGCGGTCGCCGGGTACTTCGGTGGGTTCGTCGACCGTGCGCTCGTCTGGGGCATCGACCTGCTCCTGGTGATCCCGTCGTTCTACGCGCTCGTGCTCCTCAGCCCGCTGTTCAAGAACCTCAGCTGGCTCGCACTCATCGTGGGGCTGGCGATCTTCGGCTGGATGATCATGGCCCGGGTGATCCGGGGGCAGACGATGTCCCTGCGCGAGCGCGACTACGTCAAGGCCGCCCGGTTCATGGGTGTGCCCTCGTTCACCATCATCCGACGGCACATCCTGCCCAACGTGGCATCGCTGCTCATCATCGACGCGACGCTGGGTGTCGGGGCGATGATCCTCTCCGAGAGCGCCCTCAGCTACTTCGGCTTCGGCATCCAGATCCCCGACGTCTCGCTCGGCACCCTGCTCGCCGCCGGCAGCCAGTCGGCCGTCACCCGCCCGTGGCTCTTCGTCCTGCCCGCAGCGACCCTCGTCGCGACCGTGCTCTCGACCAGCCTGCTCGGCGACGCCCTGCGCGACGCCATCGACCCCACCTCCGGAGCCAACCGTGACTGAGCCGCTGCTCACCGTGTCCGACCTGTCGGTCACGTTCAACCCGAAGACCAAGCCCGTCTACGCGGTCCGGGGTGTCGACTACTCGGTCGCCCCCGGCGAGTTCCTCGGGATCGTCGGTGAATCGGGGTCCGGCAAGTCGGTGTCCTCGATGGCCGTGATGGGCCTGCTGCCGTCGTCCGCCCAGGTGCAGGGCAGCATCCGCTTCGACGGGCAGGAGCTCGTCGGCAAGAACGACCGTGAGATGTCGGCGCTGCGCGGTCGTGACATCGCGATGGTGTTCCAGGACCCGCTGTCCGCCCTGACGCCGGTGTACACGATCGGGCAGCAGATCGTCGAGGGCCTGCGCCTGCACGACCGGTCGCTGACCGCACACGCCGCGCGCACCCGCGCCGAGGAACTGCTGCGCATCGTCGGCATCCCGAACCCGGCGCGACGGCTCGACGCGTTCCCGCACGAGTTCTCCGGCGGCATGCGGCAGCGCGCGATGATCGCGATCGCCATCGCGAACGACCCGAAGCTGATCATCGCCGACGAGCCGACCACCGCCCTCGACGTAACGATCCAGGCGCAGATCCTCGACGTGCTGCAGACCGCGAAGGACATGACCGGTGCGGCCGTCGTGCTCATCACGCACGACCTGGGCGTCGTCGCCGGCAACGCCGACCGCGTCGCCGTGATGTACGCCGGCCGGATCGTCGAGACGGCACCGGTCCTGCCGCTGTTCCGCGAGCCGGTGATGCCGTACACGATCGGGCTGCTCCGCTCGATGCCGAACATGACGTCCGCCCGCACCGAGCGGCTCGTCCCGCTCGACGGCCGCCCGCCCCTGCTGACGCAGAAGCCGACGGGCTGCCCGTTCGCCGACCGCTGCCCCGCCGTCCTCGACGCCTGCCGCGACGGCGAACCCGCCCTCGTCGCGACGACGGTGCCGCAGAGCGCCGACAACCCGGTCATGACCGGCGCCGTGCAGACGATCGGCAACGGCACCCTGCTCGACGAGCACACCGCCGCGTGCATCCGCCGCGACGAGATCGCCGCGGGCACCCTCGAGCGCTCGGAGATCTTCCCCCGCCCCGAGGACGTCCCCGAGGCCAGCGTCGACCACGGCGACGACGTCGTGCTCGAACTGGACGACGTGGTCAAGACGTTCCCGCTCACCAAGGGCGCACTGTTCCGCCGGCAGATCGGCGAGGTGCACGCGGTGGACGGCATCTCCCTGACGCTCAAGCGCGGGCAGGTGCTCGGCCTGGTCGGCGAGTCCGGCTGCGGCAAGACGACGACGATCATGGAGATCCTCGAACTCGCCGGCGCCCAGCACGGCACCATCCGGGTGAACGGCGTCGACACCGCCTCGCTCTCCAAGAAGGACCGTCTGGCCCTGCGCCGCGACATCCAGGTGGTCTTCCAGGACCCGATGGCGTCGATCGACCCGCGCCTCGACATCGGTTCGGTGATCGGCGAACCCCTCACGGTGCACGGCGTCGCGAAGGACGAGATCCGTCGGCGCGTGCGCGAGGTGCTCGAGCTGGTCGGCCTCGAGCCGACCTACATCGACCGGTACCCGCACGAGTTCTCGGGCGGCCAGCGGCAGCGCATCGGCATCGCCCGTGCGCTGATCGTGGAGCCGAAGATCCTGGTGCTCGACGAGCCGGTGTCCGCACTCGACGTCTCGGTGCAGGCCGGTGTGATCAACCTGCTCGAGGACCTCAAGCACCGTCTCGGCCTGTCCTACCTGTTCGTGGCGCACGACCTGTCCGTCGTCCGGCACATCGCCGACGACGTCGCCGTCATGTACCTCGGCCGCATCGTCGAGTACGGCGACGGGGACGCGGTCTTCTCGGACCCGCAGCACCCGTACACGCGGGCCCTGCTGTCGGCTGTCCCGGTGCCGGACCCGATGGCCGAGGCCGCCCGCGGGCGCATCCTGCTCGAGGGCGACCTGCCCTCCCCCACGGAGCGCATCGACGGCTGCCGGTTCCGCACGCGCTGCCCGCTCTACCAGCTCCTCGACGAGGGCCGGCAGGAGCAGTGCCGCACCATCGACCCGGGCCTCGAGCCCGTGCACGGCCGTGGCGTCGCCTGCATCCAGACCGACCAGGAGCACCTGCTCACCGAGCGGGTCGGCGCGGTCGTCTGACGACGACGGTCACGTCGTGGACGTGACCAGCAGACGGACGGGAGGCCCGGTACCAGCTGGTACCGGGCCTCCCGTCCGTCGTGTGGTCGCGATCGCGAGCCGCGTCAGGCTCCCAGCCACAGGCTGAGCAGCGAGGCGGCGAGCAGCGCCAGCGCAGCGGCGCCGACCGCCAGTGCCGGCGCGTCCCAGCCGCGCACGGCATCACCGGTGCCGGTCGCCGCGCGGCGCTCAGACCATCGGTCGAGCAGGACCGTCATCTCGTCGGGCTGGCGCATCACGGCACGCTCGCCGCGTCGGGCGGGTTTCGGCCGCGGCAGCGACGGGCCGCCCCAGCACTGGACCTTGCGTCCGGCGACCGTCTCGATCACGATCTGCCAGCGGAGCCGGACGTCGGCGACCGCGTGCCACGGCACCACGGTGCGGCGGAGCGGGTTGAGCACCGTGACCGCACGGTCGTCGATGACGATGCACGGGCGGAAGGTCAGGACCCAGAGCGCCCAGACGAGCACGGCGATCGGGCCGGCGGCGCGGAGCACGACGTCCCAGCTCCCCCGGAACGCGGCGTCGCCCAGCAGGAAGACGCCCAGGACGGCGACGAGGCCGGCCGCCACCGCGCCCCCGCGACCAGCGCGGAGGACGAGGGGGCGTCCGGCCTCGTTCGTGTCCAGGGGGATCAGCGTCCGAACTCGAACCCGGCGCCGGGGATGGCGGCCAGGAGGTCCTTCGTGTACTGCTCCTTCGGGGCGGCGAAGACCTCGTCGGTCGTCGCCTTCTCGACGATCTGCCCACGACGCATGACGCACACGTTGTCCGCGACGAGGCGGACGACCGCGAGGTCGTGCGTGATGAACAGGTACGTCAGGCCGAGCTCGGTCTGCAGCTCGGTGAGCAGGTCGAGGATCTGGCCCTGCACGAGCACGTCGAGCGCGGAGACGGCCTCGTCGAGGACGATGACCTCCGGCTTGAGCGCCAGCGCGCGAGCGACGGCGATGCGCTGTCGCTGACCACCGGACAGCTCGTTCGGGTAGCGGTTCACCATCGACTTCGGGAGCGCGACCTGGTCGAGGAGCTCGAGCACCCGGGCACGGCGCGAGGCCTTGTCGCCCACCTTGTGCGTGGCGAGCGGCTCGGCGATCGTGTTCCCGACGTTGTACATCGGGTCCAGGGAGCCGTACGGGTCCTGGAACACCGGCTGCACACGGCGGCGGAAGTCGAAGAGGTCCTTGCCCTTCAGCGCGCCGATGTCGATGCCGTCGAACTGCACGGTGCCGCTCGTGATGCTCTCGAGCTGCAGGACGAGCTTCGCGACGGTCGACTTGCCCGAACCGGACTCGCCGACGAGCGCCGTGGTGGTGCCCTTCTGGATCGAGAACGACACGTCGTCGACGGCCTTGAGCTCCCGCGTGGCGAGGCTCTTGCCGCGCAGCTTGTAGACCTTCTCGAGGTTCTTCACCACGATGAGGTCCTCGGCTGGACGGTGCTCGCGCTCCTGGGCGCGGGCGATGAGCTCGGCGTCGTCACTGCCGGTGTCGGCGATGTCGATCCGCTGGTGCTGCACCTTCGACTGGATGCGACGGCTGGCCAGCGAGGGGGCCGCCGCGACGAGGCGCTGCGTGTACGGGTGCTGCGGGTTGGCCAGGATCTCCTTGGAGGGGCCGGCCTCGACGACCTGTCCCTTGTACATCACGACGAGCTTCTCGGCCCGCTCGGCAGCGAGGCCGAGGTCGTGCGTGATGAACAGCACCGAGGTGCCGAAGTCGCGGGTCAGGGTCTCGAGGTGGTCGAGGATGACGCGCTGGACCGTGACGTCGAGCGCACTCGTCGGCTCGTCGGCGATGAGCAGCTGCGGGCGGCTCGACAGACCGATGCCGATGAGCACACGCTGCCGCATGCCGCCGGAGAACTCGTGCGGGTACTGCTTCAGGCGGGTCGACGCGTCGCCGAGGCCGGCTTCCTGCAGGACCTCGACCGCGCGGGCGCGGACGGCGGCCTTGCCGGTCGCCATGCCGTTCGCACGGATGGCCTCTTCGACCTGGAAGCCGATCGACCACAGCGGGTTGAGGTTCGACATCGGGTCCTGGGGGACGTAGCCGATCTCCTTCCCGCGGATCTCCGACATCTCCTTGTCGCTCAGCCCGACGAGCTCGCGCCCGTTGAACTTGATCGAGCCGCCGGTGACCTCACCGGTGCCGGGGAGCAGCTTGATGATCGCCTGGGCGCTCGTCGACTTGCCGGAACCGGACTCGCCGACGATGGCCAGGCGCTCGCCCTGTTCGAGGGTGAGGTTCACGCCGCGGACGGCCTGCACGAGGCCGCTCTGGGTCTTGAAGCCGACCTGCAGGTCGGTGATCTCGAGCAGCGGGGCGCCGGAGCCGCCGGTACGGCGGCTGTTCGGCTGGGTCAGTGTCTCGCTCATCGGCGGGCCCTCGCCTTCGGGTCGAGCGCATCGCGCACCACGTCACCGAGGAGCAGGAACGCGAGCACGGTGATGGACAGGGCTGCCGACGGCCAGAAGATCGTCGACGGTGCCGTTCGGATCGAGACCTGCGCGGTCCCGATGTCGAGGCCCCAGCTGAGCGCTGAGTCCGGGAGCCCGATACCGAGGAACGACAGGGTCGCCTCGGCCACGATGAACGTGCCGAGCGACACGGTCGACACGACGATGACCGGCGCCACCGAGTTCGGGATCACGTGCCGGACCAGCGTCTTGAAGCGACTGACGCCGAGCGCGGCCGAGGCCATGACGTAGTCGGACTGCTTCGCGCTGAGCACGGCACCACGCATGATGCGAGCGATCTGCGGCCAAGCGAACGCCGCGAGGACCAACGCCACGGTGATCGCGTTCCGCGCCGGGATGACCGACATGATCACGATCGCGCCGAGCACGGTGGGGATGGAGAAGAAGATGTCCGCGATGCGGGACACGATCGTGTCGAGCCATCCGCCGTAGAAGCCGGCGAGAGCGCCGATGATGACACCGACGATCGTGACCAGCACGGTGGCGACGATGCCGACGATCAGCGAGTTCCGTGCACCCCAGATCACGCGTGAGTACACGTCGTACCCCTGGCGGTTGTACCCGAAGATGTGGCCGGCTTCCGGGCCCTCGTTGCTCTTCGCGAGGATCGCCTTCCTCGGGTCGATGTGCGTGAAGAGACCCGGGAACAGCGCCACGACGACGATGAGCAGGATGAGCACGGCGGACACCCAGAACATCGGGCGGACACGCATGGAGTCCCAGGCATCGGTCCAGGTGGACCGGGTCTTCTCGTTCTCGTCGACCTGGTCGACCGCTTGGAGCGGGGTCTCCTCGATCGGAGCGACGTAGTGCGTCGCCGAGCGGGATGCGGCGTTACTTGGCATAGCGGATCCTCGGGTCCAGGACGGCGTAGAGCAGGTCGACCAGGAGGTTGGCGAGCATGAAGATGATGACCATCACGGCGACGAACGACACGACGGTCGGACCCTCGCCGAGCTTGACGGCCTGGAACACCGTGCCACCCACACCGTGGATGTTGAAGATGCCCTCGGTCACCACGGCGCCGACCATCAGGTTGCCGATGTCGACACCCAGGTACGTCACCACGGGGATGAGCGAGTTGCGGAAGATGTGCACCCCGATCACCCGACGACGCGGAAGACCCTTGGCCGTCGCGGTGCGGACGAAGTCCGCGCTCATGTTCTCGGCCACGCTCGCGCGCGTCAGACGCACGATGTACGCGAACGACACCGAGGCGAGCACGATCGCGGGCAGCACGAGTTCGTCCCACGGCGCTTCGCCCGACACCGTCACCCGGAACAGGCCGAGGTTGATGCCGAAGACGTACTGCAGCAGGAACCCGACGACGAAGGTCGGGACCGAGATGAGCAGCAGCGACACGACGAGTGCGGTGGCGTCGAACAGCTTGCCCTTGCGCAGACCAGCGATGACACCGACGACGATGCCGGCGACCGACTCGAACAGCAGCGCCAGGATCGCCAGGCGGGCGGTGATCGGGAACGCCGAGGCGAGCTGTGAGCTGACCGGCAGGCCCGAGTACGTCACGCCGAGGTCGCCGCGGAACACGCCGCCGATCCAGAGCAGGTACTGGACGATGAACGGCTTGTCGAGGTTGTACTGCTGTCGCAGCTGCTCGATCACCTGCGGCGTCGGCTGACGGTCGCCGAACAGCGCGGCGATCGGGTCGCCGGGCAGCGAGAAGACCATGAAGTAGATGAGGAACGTGGCCCCGAAGAACACGGGGATGAGTTGCAGGAGGCGCTTGCCGAGGTACCAGAGCATCAGATCACTGCCCGGTCCGGAGCGATGTCGATCAGGTTCATTGTGGTGAGGGGTGGACGGTCCGAGGGTCGGCACGGAAGTCCGGTGCGGGAGGGCGCCCGCAGTGTGGGGGAAGGTCTTGCCGCCGCGGTACGGGGGTTCGGGGACCGTGTGGTCCCCGAACCCCCGTCCGGTGGTCGCGAGGCAGGATACCTGCTCGCGGGGTGGTCTCTACGAGACCAGGGTCAGTTCTTGACCTCGACGTCGTAGTACAGCGGCACCGAGTTCCAGCCGAACTTGACGTTCGACACCGTGTCGGCGTTCCAGACGCCGGTCACGTTGGAGTACCAGAGCGGGATCTCGGGCAGGTCCTTGAACAGGAGTTCCTGGGCCTGGTCGAAGATCTTGTTGCCCTCTTCGACGGTGGCTGCCGAACGGCCCTTGGCGAGCAGCTCGTTGTACTCAGCCGAGTCGTAGCGCGCGTAGTTGCTCGACGAGCCCTTGCCCATGGTCGGGCCGAGGAAGTTGTACAGCGACGGGTAGTCGGCCTGCCAACCGGTACGGCTGCCGCCCGTGAGCTTGTCGTTCGTCTGCAGGTCCAGGGCTTCCTGGAACGTCGGGATCGCGTTGCCCTCGGCCTTGATGCCGAGCGTGCTCGAGATCGAGTTCGTGACCGCGGTCACCCACGCCTGGTGGCCACCATCGGCGTTGTACGTGATGGTGAGGGTGTCGTTGTACTTCGAGATCTTGTCGGCCTCGGCCCAGAGCTTCTTGGCCTCGGACTTGTTGTAGTCCAGGACCTCGGAGCCCTCGAGGTCGTCGTTCCAGCCGGCGATCACCGGCGAGGTGAAGTCCTTGGCCGGGGTGCGGGTGCCGTCGAAGATCTTGTCGGTGATCTCCTTGCGGTTGATCGCCATCGAGACGGCCTCGCGACGCAGCTTGCCTTCCTCGCCCTTCCAGTGGTCGAGGTAGTAGGGCAGGTAGATGCCCTGGAAGATCGCGGCCGGCTGGTTGACGTTCGAGTCCGGGAAGTCCGACTTGTACGTCTGGAAGTTCGCGTCCGGCACGGCGTCGAGGACGTCGAGGTTGCCGCCCTGCGCGTCGGCGTAGGCGGTGTCCTGCGAGGTGTAGAACGTGATCGTCAGACCACCGTTCTTCGGCTTGCGCTTGCCCTCGTAGTCCTTGTTGGCGACGAGCTTGATGGACTGGTTGTGCGTCCAGGCCTTCTTGCCGTCGAACTTGTACGGACCGTTGCCGATCGGGTTCTCACCGAAGGCCTTGGTGTCGTCGTAGAACGAGGACGGCAGCGGCACGAAGGCCGAGTAGCCGAGCGAGAGCGGGAAGTCCGACTGGGCCGACTTCAGCTTCACGGTGAACTCGTCGTCGCTCACGACCTTGAGGCCGGTGAGCTCGGAGTCCTTCTCGGCGTTGTACCCCTCGATGTTCTCGAAGAAGTACGAGGCGCTCTGCTTGTTCGAGAACTGGGCTGCCCAGTTCCACGCCTTCGTGAACGACTCGGCAGTGACCTTCTCGCCGTTGGTGAAGGTGTAACCCGTGTTCAGCTTGATGTCGAAGGTCTTCGAGTCATCGGTGTCGATGCTCTTCGCGACCTCGTTGACGGGCTTGCCGTCGGCGTCGTACGAGACGAGGCCCTCGAAGAGCGAGTCGATGACCTTGCCGCCACCGGTCTCGGTGGTGTTCGACGGGATGAGGGGCTTCTGCGGCTCGGTGCCGTTCGTGGTGACGATCCCGGACGCGTTCGCCGAGCCCGAGCCACCCCCGTTGGAGCTGTTGCTGGAGCAGGCGGTCAGGGCGAGTGCTGTGGCCCCGAGCACGGCGAGGGCGGTGAGCCCGGCGCGCTTCTTGATCAAGGTTCCTCCTGGTGCATGGGACGCGTTCGGGCACAGCTGTGTCACCCGGGCGCGTTTGACCTTTGCAGCGTAGGCAAGGTGAACAGTGGCGTCCAAACCCTGGAGCGAACGGTTACACGCCGGTAACCAACTTGCACGATCCTTGCGAGACGATGCAAGATTCGCGCGCACTCAGGTGAAGGGTGCGTTTTTGTTGCATCCGCATGAAATCTGTTGCACTCCGGCACAGTTCTGTGCAAGTCGGGGGACGGCCGAGCATCGCTCAGGGGTACGGCTCCGGGGCACTGGTCCGCGGTCACGACATGCCGCGAGTGCACCGCCGAGTGGTCACGAATCGTCGCTCGGCGGAGGCCCGGACGACGATTCGTGACCACTCGGCGGAACTGAGCGGGGTGTCGTGGCCACCCGACGCAGCGGGCCGGGGCGAGTCGCACCCGGACCGGACCGGGCAAGGCCGGGCCAGACCGGGCAAGGCCAGCCCCCAGATCGAGACCGGGACCGGGACACAGACCGGCACCTTCCGTCCGGACGTGACCGCGCCCCGCCCGGAAGAACCGGACGGGGCACGAGGCAGGGCACGAGGCACGGGGCACGAATCACTCGGCGACGATCACCACAGGGTGTCGGCGCCCGACCGGATCAGGCGAACGCCTCGATCGGCGGGCAGGCGCACACCAGGTTGCGGTCGCCGTACGCCTGGTCGATGCGGCGCACCGGCGGCCAGTACTTCCGGCCGCTGATGCCCGGCAGCGGGTAGACGGCCTGCTCGCGGGTGTAGGCGTGCGCCCACTCCCCCGAGATCACCGACGAGGCGGTGTGCGGCGCGTGCACGAGCGGGTTGTCGTCCGCCGGCCACTCTCCGCGCTCGACCGCTGCGGCCTCGGCCCGGATCGCGAGCATGGCGTCGACGAAGCGGTCGAGCTCGGCGAGGTCCTCGCTCTCGGTCGGTTCGACCATGAGCGTGCCCGCGACCGGGAACGACATCGTCGGCGCGTGGAACCCGTAGTCGACCAGGCGCTTCGCGACGTCGTCGACCGTGATCCCCGTGGTGTCCCGCAGCGGCCGGAGGTCGAGGATGCACTCGTGTGCGACGAGCCCGTCGTCGCCCGTGTACAGCACCGGGAACGCCTCGCGCAGGCGGGACGCGATGTAGTTCGCCCCGAGCACGGCGGCCTCGGTCGCACGGGTGAGGCCCTCGAGCCCCATCATCCGGACGTAGGTCCACGTGATGGGCAGGATGCTCGGGCTGCCGTACGGCGCCGCGCTGACCGGCCCACCGGCGTGCGCCAGGCGGTCGTCGGCGTCGGCCGTCGTCGCACCGGAGCGCCGGTCGGCCTGCTGCGCGAACGGGTGCCCGGGCAGGAACGGCGCCAGGTGTGCCTTCGCGGCGACGGGACCCACGCCGGGGCCGCCACCACCGTGCGGGATGCAGAAGGTCTTGTGCAGGTTGAGGTGCGACACGTCGCCGCCGAAGTCGCCGAAGCGGGCGTGCCCGAGCAGCGCGTTGAGGTTCGCGCCGTCGACGTAGACCTGGCCGCCGGCGTCGTGCACGGCGTCGCAGATCTCGCGGATGTCGTGCTCGTAGACGCCGTGGGTGGACGGGTACGTGATCATCAGCGCTGCGAGGGTGTCGGCGTTGGCGGCGACGCGGGCCCGGAGGTCCTCGAGGTCGACGTTGCCGTTCTCGTCGCAGGCCACCACGACGACCTTCATCCCGGCGAGCACCGCGGATGCGGCGTTCGTGCCGTGCGCGCTCGACGGGATCAGGCAGACCGTCCGGTCCTCGTCGCCACGAGCCTGGTGGTACCCGCGGATGGCCAGCAGCCCGGCGAGTTCGCCCTGGCTGCCGGCATTCGGCTGCAGGGACACGGTGTCGTACCCGGTGACCTCGGCGAGCCACGACTCGAGGTCGCCGATCATGTCGAGGTACCCCTCGACGTCCGCACGCGGTGCGAACGGGTGGATGTTCGCGAACTCCGGCCAGGTCACGGCGGCCATCTCGGTCGCCGCGTTGAGCTTCATCGTGCAGCTGCCGAGCGGGATCATGCCGCGGTCGAGCGCGTAGTCCTTGTCGGACAGGTGCTTGAGGTACCGCATCATGCGGGTCTCGCTGCGGTGCGCGCTGAACACGGGGTGCGTCAGGTAGTCGCTCTCGCGCTGCAGGGCGGACGGGAGGCCCGTGGCCGCGTCGCGCACGGCTGCTTCGGTCGCGGGCACCGTCACGTCCACCGCGCCGAGCACGCCCGCCAGCGCCACGACGTCGTCGGGCGTGGTCGTCTCGTCGACGGAGAGCTGGAAGGTGTCGGCGTCCACCGTGTGCAGCAGGTAGCCGGCGTCCTGCGCTGCCGCGACGATCGTCTCGGCGCGACCGACGGCCCGCAGGGTGAGCGTGTCGAAGTACGCGTCGTGCACGATCTCGACCCCGGCGTCGCGTGCCACGGCGGCGAGCGCACCGGTGGTCCGTGCGACCCGACCGGCGATGAACCGCAGGCCTTCGGACCCGTGGTAGACCGCGTACATCGACGCCATCACGGCGAGCAGGACCTGCGCGGTGCAGATGTTGCTCGTCGCCTTCTCGCGGCGGATGTGCTGCTCGCGGGTCTGCAGGCTGAGGCGGTAGGCCATCTGGCCGTCGGCGTCGAAGGACACCCCGACCAGGCGACCGGGCAGCTGGCGCTCCAGGCCGGCGCGCACGGCGAGGTAGCCGGCGTGCGGGCCGCCGAAGCCGAGCGGGACACCGAAACGCTGGCTGGTGCCGACGGCGACGTCGGCCCCCAGGTCGCCGGGGCTGGCGAGCAGGGTCATCGCGAGCAGGTCGGCGGCGACGACGGCGATGCCACCACCGGCGTGGACGCGCTCGATGACGGACGACGGGTCGACGATGCGGCCCGAGGCGCCCGGGTACTGCAGGATGACGCCGAACGCACCGTCGAGCTGCTCGTCGCTGGGGCCGTCGACGGCGTCGAACGCGCGCAGCGTGATGCCCACGGCATCGGCACGGTGGTCGAGCAACGCACGGGTCTGCGGCAGCAGGTCGGCGTCGACGAGGAACGCGTCGCCCTTGACCTTCGAGGCGCGGCGGGCGAGGAGCATGCCCTCGACCACGGCGGTGCCCTCGTCGAGCATCGAGGCGCCGGCGGTGGCCATGCCGGTCAGGTCGGACACCATGGTCTGGAAGTTGATGAGCGCTTCGAGGCGGCCCTGCGAGATCTCGGGCTGGTAGGGCGTGTACGCCGTGTACCAGCTCGGGTTCTCGAGCACGTTCCGCTGGATCACCGCGGGCGTGTGGGTGCCGTGGTAGCCGAGACCGATCATGGCGCGTCGGACGGTGTTGCGACCGGCCTTCGCGCGGAGTTCGGCGAGCGCCTCGGTCTCGCCGACTGCGGCCGGGATCACCGAGTCGGCGACGGGCCCGACGTGGATGGACTCCGGGATCGCGGCACGGACCAGGGCGTCGAGCGACGGCTGCCCGACGACGTCGAGCATCTCCTGCTGGTCGGCCGGGGTGGTGCCGATGTGGCGGTCGGCGAAGGACGTCTGGAGGTTCTCGAACGCGGTCATGCGATGGAGGCCCGGTAGGCGTCGTGGTCCATCAGGTCCTCGGGGAACGAGGTGCCGTCGACCTTGATCTTCACGAGCCAGCCGGCACCGAAGGGGTCCTGGTTGACGGTGTCTGGGGTGTCGACGACGGCGTCGTTGACCTCGACGACCTCGCCCTCGATCGGGGCGAAGAGCTCGCCGACGCTCTTGGTCGACTCGATCTCGCCGATCTGGTCGCCGGCGGTGGTGGCGGTGCCGACAGCGGGGAGTTCGACGTAGACGACGTCACCGAGCTGCTCGGCGGCGTGGTCGGTGATGCCGACGGTGACGGTGTCGCCCTCGACGAGCAGCCACTCGTGGTCGGCCGTGTACTGGAGTGCGGTCTGGTCGGTCATGGGGTCAGCCTTTCGAGGCGCGGCGGTAGAAGGGGAACGCGGAGACCGTGCTGGGGACGGCAGTCCCCCGGACGTCGATGTGGAGGACCTGTGCCCCGTCCGACGCGGCGGCGAGCGCAGCCGGGTCGACGAAGGCCATCGCGACGGGGTGACCGAGCGTCGGCGAGAGCGCGCCCGAGGTCACCGTGCCGACGACCGCACCGTCGAGCACGACGTCGTAGCCGGCCCGGGGAGCACGACGGCCCTCGGTCACCAGGCCGACGAGCACGCGGGCGTCCGCGGACGGGGTGACGCCGGCAGCACCGACGAACTCGCCGTCCTTCGCGACGACGCGGCCCAGGCCTGCCTGGGCCGGACGGACGTCGGTGCCGAGCTCGTGCCCGTACAGGGGCATGCCCGCCTCGAGCCGCAGGGTGTCGCGTGCGGCGAGCCCGGCGGGGACGACCCCGCGGTCGGCACCGGCCTCGAGCAGCGTGTCCCAGAGCACCGGGGCGGTGTCCGGGTCGGTGTAGACCTCGAAGCCGTCCTCGCCGGTGTAGCCGGTGCGCGCGACGAGCACGTCGGCGCCGTCGAACAGCGCGTGCAGCACCCGGTAGTAGCCGAGCTCGTCGAGCGGGGTCTCGGGCTGCAGGCGGTCGGCGACGACGAGGGCGTCGAGCGTGCCGGCCGCCGCGGGGCCCTGGATGGCGACGAGGGCCGTGGTGTCGGAGTCGTCGGAGACCTCGACGTCGAAGCCGTCGGCCCGGGCGGTCAGCGCGGCGACGGCGACGTCACGGTTGGAGGCGTTCGCGACGACGAGGAAGACGTCGTCGTCGGTCCGGTACACGACCAGGTCGTCGAGGATCCCGCCGTTCTCGGCGAGCAGCAGCGAGTACTTGGCGCGACCGACCGGCATCTTCCCGAAGGACCCGGCGAGCGCGTGGTCGAGGAAGGCGACGGCGTCGGTGCCGGTCACCCCGATCTCGGCCATGTGGGACAGGTCGAAGACCCCGGCGGCCTGGCGCACGGCGTGGTGCTCGGCGAGGTCCGACGAGTAGCGCACGGGCATGCGGTACCCGGCGAAGTCGGTGAAGGTCGCACCGGCGGCCTCGTGCACGGCTTCGAGCGGCGACGAACGCTGCCCCGGAGTGGGCTGTGGGGACGGACTCATGGCGGAGTTCTCCTGGCATCGGCAGGGCCCGGCGACGATCGCCGGGTGGAACTCCCCCTCTGTCATGGGCCTGAGAGTTTCACCGCGGCCCGTGAGGTCCGGCGGCTTTCACCGTGGGCGAGACGACCGAGCGTCTGCTTTTCAGAGTGGCCTGTCCGCTGCGGTGTGGGACCTGAGAGATTGACGGGGGGATTGCTCCTTCGGTGCCGTGCGCGCGCCCGAGGGCACGATGTACCCAGAGGTACTGCACGGCGTCTCCCGCGACGGATGAACGGCCGGTGTGTTCAGTTGTCCGCGTCGAGCATACCGAGGCCGCGTTTCGGGCGTGTGTCGCGAGCGAACCTTCGACATCTCGTAGAATGCGGGGATGGCCGGACAACGATCGCGCCCCCGCGGGCAGCTGGAGCAGGCGGTGCTCGACGCGCTCCGCTCCGCCGACGCCGGGCTCACCGCACGCCAGGTCCTCGACGCGTTCCCCGAGCCCCGCCCCGCGCTGACGACCGTGCTCACCGTGCTCGACCGACTCGGCCGCAAGGGCCAGGTGGAACGGGAGCAGCACGACGACGCTCCCCTGACCTTCCGCGCCGTGCACAGTCGCGACGAGCAGACCGCCTCACTGATGTCGAGTGCGCTGGCCGCCTCGACCGACCGCGAGGCCGCACTGCTGCAGTTCACCGGGTCGCTCGCCTCGGACGACCTCGAGGCCCTGCGCCGCGCCCTCGACGCCCGCGCCCGCTCCTGACCGGCCGCACACCGTGGTCGTCGCCGGCATCGCGCTCATCGTCCTCGCACTCGCGGTGGTGGTGTTCGCGCCCCGGGTCCTGACCCGTTCCGCCTGGACGATCGACCTGCCCCGCACCGCGCTGGTCTGCTGGTCGATCGCGGTCCTGCTCGGCGTCGTCGGCTTCGTGGCCGGCATCGCCCTGGTCGTGCTCGCCGACCGTCCGGTCACCGAGCTCTTCGGCGGGGACGGCTCCCCCACGCACGGCTTCAACGTGGGCGTCGCGGTGCTCGCGGTCGTCGCGTTCGTCGTCGCGGTCCGGGTCCGCCCCGGCCCCGAACACGAGGCCGTCCGGCAGGCGATGCGTTCCGGGGTCGCCCCGCACCGCGAGATCGACGGCACCCCCGTCGCCGTCGTCGAGGCGGACCACGCACTGGCGTGCGCCGTGCCGGGCCGGAGCGGTGGGGTCCTGGTCAGCACCGGCCTGGCAGACCGGTTGCGCACCGACGAACTGGAGGCCGTGGTCGCCCACGAACGCGCCCACCTGACCCAGCACCACGCGGCTGCGGTCGCGGTCGCCGAATCGATCGAGCGTGCGGTCCCGTGGGTGCCCGGTGCGCGCGCCATGGCGCGGTCGACGCGTGTGCTCGTGGAGTTCGCCGCGGACGACGCGGCGGCCCGTCGCGTCGGACGCGACGCCCTGCGCCGGGCGGTGCTGGTGGCGGACGGGAGCAGCGCGCTCGGCGCGATCCGCGCCTCCAGGCTGTCGTGACGCACCACGTGTCGGGGGCGAGGCATATGGTGATCGGACCGTGAAGCCACTGACCGAAGCCGACATCCGATCGTCATTCGTGAACGCCACAGCCGACGAACTCGCACAGCTGCCCATCCCCGGCCTGCACGAGACCCTCTGGGACGAGCGCGAGTTCCTGGGGTGGCGCGACCCGCAGGCCGCCCGCCGCGGGTACATCGTGTCCTGGATCGACGAGCGCCCCGTGGGCATCGTCGTCCGGTCCGCCGGTGGGTCGCTGCGCCCCGGCATCGCCGCGATGTGCTCGTTCTGCCACTCCCCGCAGCCCGCGACCCAGGTCCGGCTGTTCTCCGCCGCACGTGCTGGCGAGTCCGGCCGCAACGGCAACACCATCGGCACGTACATCTGCGAAGACCTCGGCTGCCCGATGCTCATCCGCACCGCACCGCCGCACCTGAACCCGCCGGCGACCATCGCGATGCGGGGTGCGTCCCTGCTCCAGCGCGTGCAGAACTTCACCGCGGACATCATGAAGACGGCGTGAGCCGGTTCGGCACCGCCCGCTGGGCCGTGGTCGAGGAACTCGGCGACGGACGGTGGCGACTCACCCTGCGGGACGAAGCCGACGATGAACTCGGCGCGTTCGGCCTGGGGGTCGAGGGCCCGTGGGACCCCGATGTCGAACCGCACGTCGGGTTCGTGCTCGTGCAGCTCGGCCTGACGCTGCGCGGGGCCCGGCCGTGGCGCATCGACGAGCTCGGTGACCACCGGGCGCCCGTCCTGTCGCTCGGCTGAACGAGGACGCCCGACCGGCTCACGTCCGTGCACCGAGGCCGCTCGGTCAGTCCGCGGCGACGAAGTTGCGCAGGATCTCGCGGTCGTCGTCAGCGCGCATCGCCCACGCGAGCTCGCTGCGGTGGTCGCTGCCCTCGAGCGGCAGGAGCGTCACCGTGTCGGGTGCGGCGAGCGCGGCGCTCTCCGGCACCACCGTCACGCCGAGGCCCACCCCGACCAGGTGCAGCACGGTCGCCCAGGTGGTGGCCTCCTGCACGACGACGGGTCGGCGCCCACCGGCGGTGACCGGTGCCAGGTTGCGCTCGGTCGCCAGTGCTCCGGCGACCGCCGGGAAGAACACGAACGGTTCGTCGACCAGCTCGGTGCCGCGGATGCGCTCGCGGCCTGCCAGTCGGTGCCCGCGCGGGACGGCGGCGACGAACGCCTCGGACCGGAACGGCAGCAGGCGTACGGCGGGGTCCGGGTCGGCATCGCGGACGACGGCGAGGTCGAGCTCGCCGCGGACGATCCGCGCCAGCAGCGTCGACGAGTACCCCTCGGTCAGTTCCACCCGGACCAGGGGGTAGCGCTCCCGGAACGCCTGCACCCGTTCGATCGGCCCGAGGGGCAGCGCGGAGACCACGAACCCGACGTCGAGCCGACCGACCTCGCCCCGACCGACCCGGACCGTCTCGTCGAGGTCGCGCCGCACCTGCCCGAGCAACGACCGCGCACGGCCCTGCAGCACCCGGCCGGCGGCGGTCAGGGCGACGCTGCGGCTGGTCCGGACGAACAGGTCGACCCCGAGCGCGCGCTCGGTCCGCCGGATCTGCTGGGACAGTGCGGGCTGGGCCATCCGCAGCTGTTCGGCCGCTCGGCCGAAGTGCAACTCGTCGGCGACGGCCAGGAAGGCCCGCAGGTGACGGAGGTCGACGTCGGGTTCTCGATCCATGCACACAGCGTATCGATCAGCGCGAACGAGTATTGGACGCGACTGCATCGTCGATCGAGGATGGAGGCATGCCCGAAGCGACCTCCACCGTCACCATCGCCGACCTCGCCACCCCCGCCGACGCCGAGGCGTTCCGCACGCTCAACGAGGCCTGGATCACCCGGTACTTCACCCTCGAGGACGAGGACCGGGTGTTCCTCTCCGACCCCGTCGGCCGCGTCGTCGAGCAGGGCGGTGCCGTCCTGGTCGCCCGGCTCGACGACCAGGTCGTCGGGTGCATCGGGGTCGTGCCCACCACCCCCGGCGTGTTCGAACTCGTGAAGATGGCAGTCTCCCCCGACCACCAGGGGCACGGCACCGGGCGGAAGCTCATCACCGCGGCACTCGACCGGGCCCGCGAGCTCGGAGCACACCGCATCGACCTGGAGAGCAACGCGCAGCTCACCAGCGCCGTGCACCTGTACGAGGCGTTCGGCTTCCGGCACCTGCGCGAGGATGAGATCGCCCCGAGCCCGTACGTGCGGGCCGACGTGCACATGACGCTCGACCTGCGCTGACGGCGGCCGGTCCCGGTACGCTCACGGCATGGCGATGTACGAGGTGCAGGCGGTCCGCGAGGCCGGCACGTGGCAGGTGTTCATCGACGGCTTCATGGTGACCGAGGTCTCCCGGTGGCCGTCCGTCGGGTTCGTCGCCCGCGAGCTCCTCGCGATGGACCGCGACGACGACCTGCGCATCCGCGTCGTCGGCCGCAACCAGTACGTGGCCTGACCCCGGCGGGCTCGAGTGAGCAGAAGACATCGAGTGCGTGGCGCCGACCCGACGTCTCGTGTTCACTCGGTGCTGTGTAGCCGGCAACGACGCCGTTCCACCGCTCACGCGACGTGCCAGACCAGCCCCTCCTGTGCGCTCGACGGGTACGCCGACGCGATCCGGAACACGGCCTCGCGCAGGGTCTCCGGAGAACAGGCCAGGTTGAGCCGGACGAACCCCCGCCCTTCGGACCCGAACCTCAGCCCGGAGTTCAGCGCGACGTACGCGTTCTCGCGCAGCGGCACCGCGGGGTCGTCGCCGAGGCCGATGCCCCGGAAGTCGAGCCACGCCAGGTACCCGGCGCGCGGCCGCGTGTAGACCACACCGGGCAGGTGTTCGGCGAGGAGCTTGGCGAGCAGTCGGTCGTTCGCCACGATGCGCGCCACGACGTCGTCGAGCCAGTCCGTCGCCAGGGTGAACGCCGCCAGGTTCGCGTGCAGCCCGAGGATGCTTGTACGGCAGGCGACCTCTTCCCACAGGGTGTCGAGGAGCGCGGCGGTCCGGGGATCGCCGGCGACGATGACCGAACACTTCACGCCGGCGAGGTTCCAGCCCTTGCTCGCCGAGGTCACGCACACGCTCCGGGCTCCGACGGGCTCGGCGACGGCGGCGAACGGGGTGAACTGCACGCCGGGGTGGGTCAAAGGTGCGTGGATCTCGTCGCTGATGACGAGGACGTCGTACTTCGCGGCCAGTTCGGCGATCGCGACGAGGTCGGCCCGGTCGTGCACGAGCCCGACGGGGTTGTGCGGGTTGCAGAGCAGGAACACGCCGACCCCGTCGGCGAACGTCCGCTCGAGGCCCTCGAGGTCGAGCCGGTACTGCCCCCACTGCTCGAGCAGCGGGACCTCCTCGACCTGACATCGAGCTTCTTCGACGAGCTCGAAGAACGGCGGGTACACCGGCGGGGTGATCGCGACGCGGCCGCCGTCGGGCAGCGCGAGCCGGAGCGACTCGACGATCCCGACACTGACGTCGGTGGCCAGGTGGATCCGCGACGGGTCGATCTGCCAGCCCCAGCGGTCCAGCGCGAACTGCGCGAAGGCCGGTGCGAGCGGGCCGGGGCCGTCGAGGTACCCGAGGTCGGACTGCGAGACCCGTTCGATCAGGGCCTGGCGGATCGCCGGGGCGACGTCGTGGTCCATCTCGGCGACGAACAGGGGCAGCACGTCGGGCGCGTACCGCGTCCACTTGATGCTCGTCCGGACCCCGCGGAGCGTGCCGACCGGGTCCTGCTCGTCGCTCGCCATACGTCCCAGCATGCCCCTGCCCGGCGGTCCGGCGCGACTCCCGACGTCATCCCACGTCGTCTTCGGGTGGGGTCACGGCCGGGGGCCGCCCCGTCGGCCTACGCTCTGCGACATGAGCACGAGCACCGCCGACAAGGCCGTCACCCTCAAGCAGCTGCACGAAGCCCCCGATATCCTGCGCGTCGTGAACGTGTGGGACGCGATGACCGCGAAGGTCGTCAGCGACCTGCCCGGCACGAAGGCCATCGCGACCGCCGGGCACTCGATCGCCGCGTCGTACGGGTACGAGGACGGCGGCATGCCGCTCGACCTCGCCCTGTCGGGCGCCGCGATCGTTGCCGCCGCGACGGACCTGCCGGTCACCGCCGACCTGGACGACGGGTACCAGGACCCCGCCGAGACGATCCGCCGCGCCATCGGCTCGGGCATCGTGGGTGCCAACGTCGAGGACCGGCTGCGTCCCTTCGACGAGGCGGTCGCCCGCGTCGCCGCGATCACCGCAGCGGCGCAGGCCGAGGGTGTCGACTTCCAGCTGAACGCCCGCACCGACGCGATCGCCCGCGGCGGCGAGCGCCCGATCGACGAGAGCATCGAGGACGCGATCGCCCGAGGCAAGGCGTTCCTGGACAACGGCGCCGCCCTGGTCTTCGTGCCCGGCGCGATCGATCGTTCCGTGGTCGAGCGGCTCGTCGCCGGTCTCGGTCGCGGCAAGCTCTCGGTCATCGGCCTGCCCGGCGCCCTGCCCGCCGCGGAGTACGAGGCGCTCGGCGTCGCCCGCATCTCCTACGGCCCGCTCACGCAGCGGGTCGCGCTGCGCGCGCTCCGCGACCTGGCGACCGACCTGTACGCCGACGGCGTCGTGCCGGAGGACACCCCGGCCCTGAACTGAGCCCAGTGCAGACGGGAGGCCCGTGGCGGTGTCGCCACGGGCCTCCCGTCCGTCCCGTGGTCGCGTCACGCCCCCCGCACCCATGCGCACGTCGTTGCGATCCGGGGCACGTGTGCCGATCCAGGGCATGCGAACCCGGGCTGGCGGGGCGTGCTCCTGCCGCTACTGTCGTGCCATGCCGGTCGACGTCGAAGCCCTGCTCACCCCGCCCTCCCCCGTCGCTGCGCGCGCACTGGACGTCGTGCGGGCATGGTCCGAACCGGCTCTCGTCAACCACTGCCTGCGGTCGTGGGCATGGGCAGTCCTGCTCGTCCCCACGGTCGACCTCGAACCGGACCCCGAGCTGCTCTTCGTCGCGACGATGCTCCACGACCTCGGCGTGACTCCGTTGTTCGACGCCCACCGGGTGCCCTTCGAGGATGCCGGCGGCGCGGTCGGATCGGTCTTCGCGCTCGGCGCCGGGTGGGACGCCGTGCGAGCCCGTCGGGTCGGGGAGATCATCGAGCGGCACATGTGGCGGTCCGTCGCCCCGGAGCTCGACGCCGAGGGGCACCTGCTCGAGGTGGCGACCTCGCTCGACGTCTCCGGCGTGGGCTTCGACAGGTGGGCGTCGGACGACCTGCGGGACGTCACGGCCGCGCTGCCCCGTCTGGACTTCTCGGCGTCGTTCGACGGGCTGATCCACGAGCAGGCTGCGCGCAAGCCCTCTTCGGCCGCAGCCCGCCTCGACGGGTCGGGCAACGTGGCCGCCGGCGGAGACCGCTGGACGGTGTTCCTGGCCTCCTGACGCTCGGTCCGGTCGCTTGCTGGACTTCTCGGCGGGGCGGGCGTATAGTCTCTGGTTGGTGCACTGCAGCGAACCCATCTGACTCGCGCACACCAACCTCTCGACACCGACTCACCCGAGTCGCATTCCACTCGAGACACCGCTCGATCCGAACGGACGAGCTGCACGTTGAAACGCGACGTGCGCGCCCCGCACTCGATGCGTCGCGCTGGACTGAGACGTCCGCCGACACCGAGTCGCCCTGGCGCCGAATGACCAGGAAGTACAGCACCATGACCAGTAACGAACGAATCACCGTGTTCGGGACCGCACTCGCGGCCCCGACGATCACCCCCGACCGCATCGCCGAGTTCCCGGTGCGCGACGACCGCTCGCAGCGCGAGTACCTCGTCCGCATCGCGGCCGACGACCTGGGGACCTTCGTCACCCGGGGCACCCGGCTCGACGCCGTCGGCGAGGCCGGCTGGACCGTCCCCGGCCGCTCCTGGGCGGGCGAGGCCAGCCGCACCCTGCTGCAGGCACAGTCCGTGCAGGCGGGCGAGATGGCCCTCGCGGCCTAGGTCCCACCAGCACCACCACGAAGCGCCGCCGAGTCTGCTCGGCGGCGCTTCGTCGTTCCCGGTGCTCGTCTAGAGCCGAGAGCTATGGGGGAGGTCGCCATGCGGATCGAACGGGCTGCGCAGTTGATCCGCGCTGCCCGCGAAGACCTCGGCCTCTCGCAGACCGGTCTCGCTGCCGCCGCCGGCATGCAGCAGCCCACCATCTCGGCGTACGAGAGCGGACGGAAGCGGCCACGCGAGGACTCGCTCCGGCGGATCCTCGAAGCGGCGCACACCCGCCCGAGCATCCCGCTGGCCGTCTACGCCGACGCGATCCTCGACGAGGCGAAGCGTTTCCACCTCGACGACGTCCGCGTCTTCGGCTCCGCGGTGCGCGGGCAGGACACCGAACACAGTGACATCGACCTGCTGGTCCACCTGACCCCCGCGGCATCGCTGTTCGATCTCGGTGGGTTCGCGCACGAGGTCGAGCGCATCACCGGTTTCGAGGTCGACGTCCTCACCGACGACCTCGAGGACGACGAGCACTTCGCCCACGTCCTCGACGAAGCCGTGCCGCTGTGACGCCGGCTCACCGGTTCACGCCTCGGCCCCGAAACGACCGCGACCCTGGTGCCCTCGAAGAGCGGTGGCCGTCGCTGCAGGCCAGCTTCCTCGACCTGCTCGCCGGGTGCTCCATGATCGTCGAGCACGGGCGGAGCGAGTTCGACGCGACCCGCAGCCTCGCCTATCGAGCAGCCGAAGCGGTCATCATCCACTTCGACGATCTGCTCGGTCGCATCCCCCAGGACCGGGAGGCACGACTTCCGTAGGACCTGTCACTGGCGGCGGTCCGGAAGACCCGCAACATCCTGTCGCACGACTACCGGAAGGCGCGGAAGGAGATCGTCTGGGACGCGATCGAGCACCGCATCCCCGCGGTGATCCTGGCGCTCGTCGGCTGACCCCACCGGACGTCCCGACGACTCGGACCGCTCGCGTCAGTTCAGGCGCTCGAAGAACATCGTGGCCTGCACCCGGTCGCCGCCGCCGAAACCCGTGCTCCCCGAGGAGGCCGTCGTGATCGTGTGCAGCCGGTACCCGAGCGCAGCCTGCGCGTTGATCGCCTTCTCGAGCTCGGTGAGGTTGCCCGAACCCGTCCCGAAGAACTTCTCCTTGAGCACCACCTGCAGCACGACGTAGCTCATGCCGTTCTGTGCCGGACGCGGCTGACCGCCCGAAGCCGCTGCCGCCTGGATCCGGCCGATCACTCCACCGACCCCCGACGCCGCGGGCGCCTGCTGCTGCACCTGCTCCGTCCACGCGGAACCGTCCCACCACCGCATGGTGCCGGAGCCGTCGTCGTACCACCCTGCCTGTGCATTCGTCATGCGCTCATGCTGGCGCACGACGAACCACGTGGGCAGATCAGTTATTGAAGCGGAACTCCATCACATTCCGCGCATCCGTGCTATCACTGGCCTGCAGCGGCGTGCTCACGTCTCAGCCATTGGCTGTGCTGATTCGGGCAGCTTCCCCTCGTCGTCGAGCTGCCGGAAGTCGGAGAAGATGGCGCGGAGAACCCGCCGGTTCGGGAGCACCTCTTGAAGGTCGCCCGGGAGCTCCGAGCGCATCGTTCGAATCAGCGTTGCTAGAGCTGACCAGAGGTCTCCCTTCTGCGCATCGTTGAACTGCTCGCGGCCTTCCGCCACCTGCCGCATCCGAGCGCGCTCCGCCTCGACATCCCAGGTTTCGAGCGCTTCAACCACGGCGGACGAGCCCCACAGCACTGCTCTCGCCCTGTCTGCCGCCATCGCCTCTTTATCGATCTCCTCAACCACGAACTGCTTGAGGACAGACACGGCGATGGTGTCGTACTGACCGGCTCTAATCTTCCAAGCTTCGAACTTGCGGTCGCTGTCCCGCCGCTCTCGCTCGACTATCTCGTCCCGCGCCCGCTGCTTACGCCAACTGCCTGAAGCGGTTAGAGCGACGAGGCCCGCGACTCCCCCGACAACAAGGGTTGCTCCCGCTGGGGCAAGAGTTGACGGCCAAGCAGTGACGACAACCGCACCCGGAGGTGCCGGGATACTCCCAAGGAGAACAACGACGCCGACCCCAACCACTAGAGACGCGAGGAAGTACAACCAGCGCCTGTCGTCGTCAACGACTCTCGAAGAATCCGACGGACTAGCCTCTTCGGTCACGGGTTCAGTCACAAGTTCAATCTTAAGACTGCGCGTCGCAGATGTTGGGTCCGTTGCGGCCGATCCTTCTCGACGTAGCGCTCGCCAGGCTTCCGCACTCCATGCTCGTTTGCACCCATAGACAACACGCATGTCCCATGCCCCTCGTTGAGTGGTTGAAGTGCGCCACGCAGCTCCTGACGCGCCCATCGGGGCCTTGTCCGCTCGCCTGGAGAAACACGTCGAACGTGTACACCGGCTGACCGGCCCTATACGCACGCGGCTCACTCGTAAGCTCCCAGCCGACGTAGGTAGAAAGTGCCTTCGGGTCGGACTTCGGAACGACGAGGATCGCTGAGCGGCGGCGATCGTGACGCCGAAGCATGCCCAGCCCATTGTCAGCCTGCCCAGTCCTCGGTGGGGGGGGGGGGGGGGGAGCAACGTCTCCTCAACCGTTGCGCATCGCTTCCAACTGCGCCAAACTCTGACCTACTTTTCACCGAAGCCGTGGAGGCTCGACAAACCCATGCCCGTACCTACACCACTTGAGATTGCAGAGCGAGTCGAGGGCAAGCGAGGCCGCGGATCCCTCGACGCCATCACGGAAGCCCTCAATTCTTCGTTTGGCCGTGCCGTCTGGGTGGCCGAGCAAGCCGGATCAGACGTACGTGAAGAGCTGCGCTCCTGGATCGCCCAGGCCGGAGGTGAGGCTGTCGCGGATTGGGTTTCCTCCGGAACGTCCGGCGCGCAGATAGCGTACCGATGGAAAGAAAGCGCCGCAAGAACTTCCCCTTCGCTTCTCGCTTGCCTAGTCGAAGAAGAACAGCTGTCGACGAACGCAGCCCGCGTCGGTACTTATCTCCGTGGATTCAGTCTGAATCTACAAGATTCCCTTATGTTAGTCCGCGAACGAGTCGCTCGCTCCGCGCTCGACGCCGCGTTTCAAGCCTCGTGGGCGCGGCGCACTGTCTTCGCGCGAGCGCTGCAGGTTGCTCGGACTTACCTTAGCTTTCTCATCGAAGCCGCACGGCTCGAAGGCACGGAGCCGCGCCGGTCTCTCGTGTCACGCTTCGGAATCGCCACTGTCCTTTCTGCCCGCTTTGCTCCGACAACCCAAGACGAACTCACAAAAGCCTGCGAATCACTCCTGTCCGCCCACGAACTTGGAGCGGACAACGCCCTGACTTACTACCTCGAGGGCTGCATCTGGCGTTACGACCTCTTCGGAGAGGAGGACGCCCTCGTACAAGCGTCACAGCAGCTACGTGACTTCAATGCTTCCATTACAACCTCGGTGGCCTGGTATCTGAACTCGTCCGAAGTTTGGTCAAAATTGATTGGAACGACCGCCAATTCTCAGGTTCGAGCGGCACTCCTTCGGAGGGCGCATGGAGCAGTCGACGACGCCGGCAGATTCGGCAATTTGACGGCAGAAGAAGCAGCGCGACATGCGATGCAATCGAGTCTGCTCGAAGCTTTCGACGAGTGGATTCGCTCGCCGCACAGCGATTTCAAGACCCAAGGCGTGAGCTTTCCATTCGGTCATAGAACCTCACATCTTGAAGTCCCCGCAGCGTACCGTCGCGCTGCCCCCGCTATCGCGGAAGCCCTAAGTAGACATCCCCGGTCGACGGAGTACGTCTTTCGGGACGTGAGAGCAGAATTGCATTCATACCTAGCGCGACGGGAAGAACTCAACCATAACGACAAGTTATGGAATCTCCGAAAGGCAATCCAGCTCCGGGAAGGGTCTAAGGGGAATGCGAAGCTCCGAGGATCGCGCGTCGAACTTGCGCTCGCCGAGGATCAGCTTCGACTCGCGCACCTTGCAGGCGACGTAACCTCGCGGCGGGAAGCACTGAGCTTCCTTGCTACGCGCGACGACGACGATTCAATTGACGCGGCAAAGCTTACAATTCTTGCCCACGACCTCGAGACACAAGGCGGGCTACTCGGATCACTCCTCAATGTGGATTCGGATCTGGCGATCGCGATACGCAACGGGGAGGCAGCCGTTGTCTATGAAGAAGCCGCAAGCCTCGCTATCAGAAGCCCTGATGTGACGAGAACAGAGCTCGGGGGACGCGGCGGCGTCGTTGCGCTCCGTGATTCTGACAACACGGCCGGCCAGACCTTTGTCTTCAAACAGATGTCCGAAATTGCCCTCCAACGAGATTCTGCACGGACCGAGGAACTTGCCCGACTGATCGATAGCCGTCACCTCGGCAGTAGATTCGGTGTAATTGAGCACATCATGGTTCTCCGGAGCCCGATACCGGGCCTGCCGATCGGCCCCGAAAACGCGATCGTCTCGATTCGACGATTCCGCAGTGGTGCGACCCTGAAAGAACATATCCGGTCGACTCACGATGGGCGAGCGGCCCTGCGCGATGTCGTCGAATACCTCGCGTTCATGCATGCGACCGCGACAAACGGCACCGACTCGGGAAATATTCGAAAACTGCTTTGGGAACGCGAAGTTGGACGCTGGCTCCGCCCCCTCGGGTTCGAACAAGATCGTCGCGCCGTGTTCGAAGAATGGTGGAGCGCTCTCGAAAACGTTCCCCTGCTTGGGAGGCGTGATGCGCACGCTATGAATTGGCTCGTCGCGAACGACGGAAAGATTCTCGCCGTCGACCTCGACGCAACTGGCGCGCGTCCATTTGGATACGAGCTGGCACAGCTGATCGAGGATTCTCCGATTCTCTCCCCGGACGACTGGGATTCGCGGCAAGATTTGCTTACCCATTATTGCAACTCGCTGCTCAAGTACGATTACCGCCTGGAACTATCATCGAATCAGATCACACTGGCGTACCGAGCGAGCATGCTCGCTCGGGGCCTATGGGCATTGTCCAGTCCCGATTCAACAGCATCTGAACGCCTTCACGCAGGCAATCTCCTCCGTTCGATTTATAGAACGAGTCCGCCTTCACGCCTAAGAGACGTTGCGCTCCGCATCTCCCAGCGCTGGGCAGAAAAGATCGGAGTCGCGGCTAACGAGCAAATAGAGCAGCTCCCTGAGGCCGAGCGACGCCGCATTAGTCGAGCAATGGCGTATCATCTACGACACGATCCAGCGGTTCCGGCTACAAGAGATGGTTGGGTCCATGTCGAAGAGCTCACTGACCTGCTGATCGCTAGTGGCCACAAGGTTTCGTCGCAACAGTTGCTTTTCATCGCCGGCGCACTGGGCGAACCGCGTTTCGAACTCGAAGGGCCAGAAATCAGAGCATCCTATGGGCATTCCCGCCGCACTGAAATTCGGTACGAGACAAAGAAGCCACCGATGTTTCTCTACCACGCAACACCGATGGAAAATATTGCATCGGTGCTCGAAGCGCAGGCCGGCCTCGTTCGCGGAAAGCGTTTGTGGGTACATTTGACCGACAGCTGCGAAGTAGCCGAACGTGCGTCACGGAGACAGGGAAAGCCGGTCGTCATTTTGCGCATACATGCCGCTAATATAGACACACTGGTCTTTGCGTCAGGACGCACTTGGCTCGCGGAGCATGTAAACACTGCCGCTATCGAGGTCATGCCGGTCGGGGCGGTGGCCGACTTACTCCGCTCAGAGTCATCTACCGTCTGATGATTGAGCTGCAACAAGTCGGTAAGCCGATGATGGGCAACCCTGTCGACGTGCTGGCGACCGTCGATTCAAGATCCTTCAGGCAGCATGACGCGAATGGTTCGCCGCCAGGCAGGTGAGCCGGAGTGCTCGGGCAAATCGCAGAAGCTAGTTGTTGAAGCGGAACTCCACCACGTCGCCGTCCTGCATGACGTAGTCCTTGCCCTCGATGCGGGCTTTGCCGGCAGCGCGGGCCTCGGCGATCGAGCCGGTCGCGACCAGGTCGTCGAACGAGATGACCTCGGCCTTGATGAAGCCCTTCTCGAAGTCGGTGTGGATGACGCCGGCAGCCTGGGGAGCCTTCCACCCCTTGCCGATCGTCCACGCACGGGCTTCCTTCGGACCGGCCGTCAGGTAGGTCTGCAGCCCGAGGGTGTCGAACCCGATGCGGGCGAGCTGGTCGAGGCCCGACTCGGTCTGCCCGGTCGACTCGAGCAGTTCGGCGGCGTCGGCGGGGTCGAGGTCGATGAGCTCCGACTCGACCTGGGCGTCGAGGAAGACAGCCTGGGCGGGGGCCACCAGCGCGGCCAGTTCGGCCTTGCGGGACTCGTCGGTCAGGATCGCCTCGTCGACGTTGAAGACGAAGATGAAGGGCTTGGCGCTGAGCAGCCCGAGCTCGGCGATCGGCGACAGGTCGATCTTCGTGGCGGACAGCAGCGTGCCCTGCTCGAGCGCGGCACGGGCCTCGCGAGCGGTCTCGAGCACGACCGGCTCGGCCTGCTTGAGCTTGAGCATCTTCTCGTACCGCGGGAGCGCCTTGTCGATGGTCTCCATGTCGGCGAGGATCAGCTCGGTGTTGATGACCTCGAGGTCGTCCTTCGGGGAGACCTTGTTCGCGACGTGCACGACGTCGTCGTCGGTGAAGCCACGGACGACCTGCGCGATGGCGTCGGCCTCGCGGATGTTGGCGAGGAACTTGTTGCCCAGCCCTTCGCCCTCACTCGCGCCCTTGACGATGCCCGCGATGTCGACGAACGACACCGGCGCCGGCACGGTCTTCTCCGAGTGGAAGAGCTCGGCGAGCTGGTCGAGCCGCGAGTCGGGCAGGTTCACCACCCCGACGTTCGGCTCGATCGTCGCGAACGGGTAGTTCGCGGCGAGGACCTGGTTCTTGGTCAGGGCGTTGAACAGGGTCGACTTGCCGACGTTCGGGAGACCGACGATTCCGATGGTGAGAGCCACGGGAGAACAGCCTACCGGCGGCGGCCTGTCGGAGCCGACCCGGGCCTCCAGTCCGTCCGTCAGGCCAGCGGACGTGACCCACCCTTCCGGGGCCGCAGGGCCGTGATGCGGCGCTCGACGACGTCGAAGACGTCGGCCTGCAGCCGCTGCGAGAGCCGCCAGTCGCCAGGCACCTGCAGCGAGTGGTCGGCACGGTCAACGGTCTGGAGGCGCGCAGCCGTCCCCGAGACACGGTCGGGCCGCCACATGGTGTCGGCTCCACCCCCGATCGCGTCGTGCGCGTCAGTCGCGGCGGCGAGCGCCGTGGCCACATCGTCGTGCGTGAGCACCGGGGTGAGCCAGACCCCGGGCACGTCGTTGCGGATCGCCCAGGGCAGGGCGAAGCAGCCGAACGACTTCGCGACGACGAGGTCGGGCAGCCGGTCCCCCAGCGCCGCGGCGACAGCGGCCTCGACGAAGCCGACCGGATCGGCTCCGGCAGCGTCGTCGACCTGCCATCGTGGCGCGATGACCTCGCACCCCGCAGCGAGCGCGATCTCGCTCGTCCACCAGAGCAGCGGCGCCTGCTGCCCGTAGCCGGTCCCGGCGAGCACCAAGACGAGCGGACGTCGGTCGGCGTCGTTCCCCATGCGCTGAGAGTAGCCACACGCAACGCCGAGGGGAACGGACGGCGATGTCGGAACCCCGTGCGACGATCGGGACCGTGCCGTTGAACTTCACCGCGATCGACTTCGAGACCGCCAACAGCTCGCCCGCCAGCGCCTGCTCCGTCGGGCTGGTGAAGGTCCGCGCCGGCCGGGTCGTCGATCGGGCGTCGTGGTTCATCCGCCCGCCGTTCGGGCACGACGCGTTCCTCGAGTGGAACACCCGCATCCACGGCATCGTCGCCGAAGACGTCGCGCGCGCCAAGACGTGGGAGCAGCAGTACCCCGACCTGGTGGCCTTCGCCGAGGGCGACGTCCTGGTGGCGCACAACGCCCGCTTCGACATGGGCGTCATCGCCGGTGGGTGCTCCGCGACGGGGATCGACCTGGCCGAGCACCACTCGCTGTGCTCCCTGGCGGTCGCCCGCAAGACCTACACGCTCGACTCCTACCGCCTGCCGGTCGCCGCGATGGCCGCCGGGTTCGAGGGGTTCCAGCACCACGACGCCGCTGCCGACGCCGAGGCCTGCGCTGCGATCGTGGTGCACGCCGCCGGGCACCACGGTGTCGAGACGGTCGAGGCACTCGGCGCGGTCACCCGGGTGACGATCGCCCCGGTCCGTGCTCGTGCCGAGAAGCCGAAGGCCGCGAACCAGCCGCGGCTGTCGAACCGACCGATGGTCTTCGCCGACTGACGGGGTTCGCCGACTGGCGCAACGCCCGTTGCGCTCGGCCGGGGTGCCACATCCCCGGTGGTATTGTCACGACAATGCCGTCGGCACCGTCGCCGGCATCTCCGCACGTGTGAAGGACCGCGATGACCAACGAAGGCCAGCTGCCGTCCGACCTGTTCATGGACCTGGACCGGTCGGGTCCCATGCCCCTCTACTTCCAGGTCGCCTCGCGCATCGAGGAGTCGATCCGCTCCGGCGCGATGCCGCCAGGGGCCCGGCTCGAGAACGAGATCGCCCTCGGTGAGCGTCTGGGCCTGTCGCGGCCGACGATCCGTCGCGCGATCCAGGACCTCGTCGACAAGGGTCTGCTGGTGCGCCGCCGCGGCATCGGGACCCAGGTCGTGCACGGCCCGGTCACGCGCAAGGTCGAGCTGACCAGCCTGTACGACGACCTGGCCCAGGGTGCGCAGGCTCCGGCGACGAAGCTGCTGCAGCGCGACGACGTCCCCGCTCCCGACGACGTGGCCGCAGCGCTGAGCGTCGAGCCGGGCACGATCGTCGCGCACATCCGACGGGTGCGGTTCGCCGAGGACGTCCCGATGGCGATCCTCGAGAACTACCTGCCGCCGGAGTTCCTCGACCTGACGGACGATGACCTGCAGGCGCACGGGCTGTACCAGCTGCTCCGCGGCCGGGGCGTCACGATGCGGGTGGCCAAGCAGCGGATCGGCGCCCGGGCGGTCACCGACGAAGAGGCCGGTCTGCTCGAGATCGAGGACGGCGACCCGGTGCTCACGATGAGCCGTACCGCGTACGACGCCTCGGGCCGCGCGGTCGAGTACGGCGTGCACTGCTACCGCCCCGACCGGTACTCGTTCGAGGTCACGCTCGTCGACAAGTAGGTCGCTCGTCGAGCGGTCACGACTCGCCGTCGGCAGTGCGCCGAGTGGTCACGAACTGTCGCCCGGACGCCCGGCAACCGACACTTCGTGACCACCCGACGGAACTGAGCGGGGTGTCGTGACCGCGCCGCCCCCGCACGGCCTCAACCGAGCGCGGGCACCCCGAGCTCGCCCGTCACGTACTGGGCCCGTCCGAAGCCGAACGACCAGTCCTGCGGCCCGTTCTCGACGTAGCCGATGAAGACGTCCTCCGACGCGACACCGATCGCCGCGAGGGCGTCGTGGATCGCCCGGTACAGTGACGCCTTTGCCTCGTCGGTCCGTCCGCGCTGCGTGAACACCTGGATCATCACGACACCCTCGGTGCGCTCGAACCCCAGACCGGCGTCCTCGGCGATGATCTGCTGCGCCGGGTGCTCGGTGATCACCTGGAACCGGTCTCGCACCGGGATCCCGTACACGTCGACGATGGCCTGGTGGATGGCGTCGGCGATGCCACGGACGGCCTCGGGCGTGCGGCCGGTGGTGAGGTCGATTCGGACGAGCGGCATGGTGCCTCCTGGTTGCTCGGACTTTGTCCTTACATACTAACAAGGGAGCGGCACCGCGTGTCTAGATCCTGGGTGTCGGCGCCCCGTACGTCAGCGGCCCGTCGACCAGGGCGACATCGTGCCACGCACCGTCGACCAGCGAGGCCTCCGCCGCCTCGACGATCGACGCGGCAGCGAGCCCGTCCGCGACCGACGGCGCCAGCTGCTCCCCGCGCCGGACACTCGCGATGAACTGCGCCGCCTCGATCGTCTTCAGGTCGTCGTAGCCCATCGCCGTGCCGGCGCCGGGCTGGAACCGACCGAAGTCGCCGTCACCGGGAGCGACGTAGTGGGTGGCGTACCCGTCGACCTCTTGTCCGTCGAGGTACACCTCGAGCTCGTTGAGGCGCTGGAAGTCCCACCGGACCGAACCGCGGGTGCCGTAGATCTCGAGCGCGTACTCGGCGTGCGGCCCACGCATCACCCGACTCGAGTCCATCGTGCCGACCGCACCGTCCTCGAACCGGAACAGCAGCGCGGCGTAGTCCTCGTTCTCGACAGCGCCCAGTTCACCGGTCGCCGCCGCACTGCGGTCGACGATGCCGGCAGCAGGCCGCGGACGCGACTCGATGAACGTCTCCGCGAGCGCACTGACCGAGGCGATCCGCCCGACCACGTACTGCGCCAGGTCGAACCCGTGTGACAGCAGGTCGCCGAGCACGCCCGATCCTGCGCGCTCACGCTCGAAGCGCCAGGTCAGCGGGGCCGCCGGGTCGGACGAGTAGTCGGCGAGCAACGAGCCGCGCACGTTCGTGATCCGGCCGAGCCGCCCGCTGCGGACGAGTTCACGGGCACGCTCGATCGCCGGGGCGTGCCGGTAGTTGAACCCGACGCTCGTGATGACGCCCGCCTGTTGCACCGCCTGGTGGATGGCGCGGGAGTCGCTGGCGTACCGCCCCATCGGCTTCTCGATCCAGAACGGCTTGCCCGCCTCGGCCGCGGCGACGGCCATCTCGCGGTGCAAGAAGTTCGGCGAACAGATCGACACGACGTCGACGGCCGGGTCGGCGAGGACCTCCTGGTAGTCGGCGACGGCACGTTCGTACCCGAGCCGCGTCACCGCCTGGTCGCGCGCCGCCTCGACCGGGTCGGCCGCGACGACGAGCCGCGGCTGGACGCCGAGCTCCGGGAAGTGGTCCGGCAACGCCCGGTAGGCCCGCGAGTGCAACCGCCCCATCCAGCCGACCGAGATCAGCCCGACGCCGATGCTGTCCATGGGGAACTCCTTCGTTCAGGTGACGCGCGTTGGAGCGCGACAACGACCCTAGCCGATGCTGCGGACTTTGTCAGCACATGCCGCAACTGCCTGGAGGCCCGGTGCCGGTCTCAGGGACCGGCACCGGGCCTCCAGGCTGGTGCGGCAGCGCCCGGGGCGCGACCCCGCGGTTCCGACCGTGGATCGCGCTGCGCAGCTGGTCACGTCTCAGTTCGCGGGGACGATGATGTCGCGGACCAGGGCATCGAGCTTCGCGTCGGCGTCCAGGAACTGCCGGAGCGTCGTCACGGTCGCACCGAAGCGGTCGAACTCGTCGATGGCCATGCCGTCCACGTCGTAGCCGCGGGCGAACTCCGGCGTCGCGGCCCGGAGCGCCTCGATGACGTGCACGGGGACCTCGTCGTCGATGGCGTGCGGGCGGAACGGGAACGCGTTGTCGTTGATGTCCTTCGTCCACTGGAACGGCGGCGAGACGACGAGGTCACCGCCCTGGAACTCGGACCACTGCAGCGCGTTGCGGAACGCGGCGACCAGCACGCGCGAGCGGAACCCCCGCTCCTGGAAGACGCGGTAGGCGTTCTTCACCGCCGCGACACCGGCCCACTCGAGGATGCCCGGGTCCACCATCACGTGGTCACGCTTGACGACGGTCTTCAGCCAGTCGTCGAAGCGGCCGGCCATCAGGGTGACGACGTGGCCGAACTCCTGCTCCGGCTTGCCCTCGGCAGCACGACGGTCGAGGGCACGCTCGATGGCTTCGCCCACGGCGACGACCTGCGGCACGGTGAAGGACACCGTGGCGTTGATCGAGACCCCGCGGTAGGCGGCTTCCTCGATCGCGGCGATGCCGACCTTCGTGGCGGGGATCTTCACGATGATGTTCGGCGCGAGCTGCGAGAACCGCACGGCCTGCTCGACGAGCGCGTCCTGGTCGCGGTGGAACCGGGGATCGGTCTGCATCGACAGTCGACCGTTGCGGCCGCCGGACGCCTCGAACGCGGGCAGCAGCTGCGCCGCGGCGGCGATGGAGAGCTCCTCGACGGCCTTCCAGCCGATCCAGGACTCCCCCGCCGTCGGGTGCTCGGCAGCGATCGCACGGATGCGGGGGACCCAGGTCTCCGGGTCCTGCTGGATGCAGGTGTACGCGATCACCGGGTTGCATGTCGCCCCGACGGCACCGTACTGGTGGATCGCGGTCGACAGCTCCCGCGGGTCGGCGGAGTCGTTCCACAGGGCGGTCGGGGTCTGTTCCGCGGCCTGCAGGGTGACGGGACGGGAGTCGGCGTCGGTGGACGCCTGCGTCTCGAGGGTGGTGGTCATCGGTGGAGTCCCTTCGTGATCGTGTCGAGCTGGAACCGCGACACCGCGTCGGCGTTCTCGTCCTCGGCGAAGACGCTCGAGACCGCGACGGTGTCCGCGCGCGCCGAGAAACCGACCCGGTCGAGTGCCGCCCAGAAAGCGTCGAAGTCGACGTCCGCCTGCCCGGCCGGCAGGTGCTGGTGCACGCGGACCGGGTTGCCGGGCGGGTTCGTGATGTAGCGCAGGCCGTGCGAGCGACGGTGGTCGTACGCGTCGGCGACGTGGACCAGCTGCAGCGAGTCACCGGCGGCGTCGATGATCTCGTCCATGTTGCCGCCGTAGTGGAACGTGTGGCAGGCGACGTACACGAAGCCGACGTGCTTCGAGTTCAGGCCGCGGATCACCCGGAGCGCCTCGAGCCCGTCCTCGACGAAGTCGTCGGGGTGCGGGTCGATGAGCACCCGAATGCCGGCGTCCTCGATGATCGGCAGCAGTTCCTCCATCGACCGGTAGAACTGGTCCTCGGACTCCTCGGCGCGCTCGGGGCGGCCGGAGAACTCCGTGTTGATGGTGTCCACGCCGAGGCGCTTCGTGATCTCGATGACCCGCTTCCACTTCTGCACCGCAGCCTGTCGGGCGTCCTCGTCCGGGCCCGACCAGCGCAGCACCGGCAGCACGCTCGCCACCTGGACCCCGGCGTCACGGCAGGCCGCGGCGAACGCGTCGACCAGGTCGTCGTCGGCCTTGGGGTGTCGGTAGAAGGGGATGAAGTCCTTGTGCGGGGTGAGCTGCAGGTACTCGTACCCGAGCTCCGCGACCTTGCGCGGGAACTCGAGCAGCGACAGGTCGTGGTGGAACGGGGTGGGGTCGAGCGCGATCTTCGGCATTGATCAGGCCCCGGCGAGCGCGGCGGTGTCGCTCGTCGCGTCGCTGGTCTCGTCGTAGAACGCCGGCTTCGTGACCGCGTACTCCACCACTTCGTGCGCGCCGGACTGCTGGGCCCGGACCGCGACCTCGGCGACGACGGAGGCGGTGTAGCCGTCCCAGGCGCTCGGCCCGTCGATGCCACCGGTGCGGGCCGCGTCGACCCAGCGCTGGACCTCTTCGTCGTAGGCGGCACCGAAGCGCTCCTTGAAGGACGGCGTGACGCCCTGCGAGGTCGCTCCGGCTGCGACGAGCGAGAGCGACGTGTCGCGGCCGATGTACGCGACACCGGACTCGAACACGGCGTCGGTGGTGACCTGGTAGCCGAACTGGGCGTTGACGTTGATCTCGACGATCGCCATCGTGCCGGACTCGGTGGTGAACAGGACGAACTGCGGCTCGGGCAGGTCGGCCGGCGCGAGGGAGTTCTTGCGCGGCTTCTTCACCTCGACGCTCGTGATGGCTTCGCCGGTCAGGAACGGGATGATGTCGATCTCGTGGATCACCGAGTCGTGGATGAGCATCGACTCGCTGAAGTTCGGCGGCGTCGTCGGGTTGCGGTGCGCGTGGTGCAGGGCGAGCAGGGCACCGTTCGCCCCCGACTCGCGCAGGGCCTTGAGCTCCTGGTACCCGGCGTCGAACCGGCGCATGAAGCCGACCTGGATGACGGGCCGGGCGGCGTGCTGCTGCTCGAGCTCGACGATGCGCAGCGAGTCCTCGGCGCTGGTCGTCAGCGGCTTCTCGCACAGGACGGTGAGGCCGCGCTCGAGCGCGGTCACCAGGATCGGCTCGTGCAGGAAACCCGGCGTCGCGATGATGACGGCGTCGATCTCGGTCTGCTCGAGCGCCTCGTCGAAGGACGCGGCGGTGATCGCACCGGGCGCCAGGGTGGCTGCCGCAGCGGCACGGGCCTGGTCGGGCTCGACGACGGCGACGACGTCGGCGTTCGAGATCTTGGCGGTGATGCGGCGGACGTGGTCGGCGCCCATCATGCCGGCACCGACGACGGCGACGCGGAGGTTCTGTGTGGTGGTCATGGTGGTGTTCTCCTGGTGGTTGTTGACGCTGCGTGGACGGCGCGTCAGGAGGCGCGGGCGGCCGAGGTCGAGCCGAAGATGTGCTGGAAGGTGCGCTCGGCGATCGGGCCGGGGGCGTCGACGGAGCAGCCGTACATGTCCTGCTCGACGATGCCGAAGACGTCCGGGTTGATCGCGGCGACGGCCTCGATGATCGGGGCGAGCTCGGGGGTGCCGTGCGGCGGCTCGGTCATGATGCCCTGCGACACCGCGGTCGCGAACGGCACGTCGTTCTTGAGCACGTCGAACAGCAGGTCGGTGTCGACCTGCTTCAGGTGCAGGTAGCCGATGCGCTCCGGGTGGGCGGCGATGAGCTTGAGGTTGTCGCCGCCGTAGTAGGCGAAGTGGCCGGTGTCGAGGCAGAGGTTCGTGTACTCGGGGTTCGTGACCTCGAGGAACCGGACGGTCTCCTTGTAGGTGCCGACGTGGCTGTCCGCGTGGGTGTGGAACTGCTGGTGGACGCCGTACTCCTCGAGCAGCGCCTTGCCGAGCTGGTCGTGTCCCTTACCGAGTCGCTCCCACTGCTCGTCGGTGAGCGTGCGCGCCTCGAGCACCTCTTCGGTGGCGTCCGAGCGCCACAGGTCGGGGATCGTCACCAGGTGCTCGGCACCGAGCTTCGCGGCCAGGCCGGCGACGGCGACGGCCTGGTCCCACGCCCGCTGGAACTGGTCCTCGCCCTTGTGGAACCCGGTGAAGACCGTGCCTGCCGACAGCTTGAGCCCGCGGGACTCGAGCTCGTCGGACAGCTGGGACGGGTCGGTCGGCAGGTACCCGTACGGACCGAGCTCGATCCACTCGTACCCGGCAGCGGAGGCCTCGTCGAGGAAGCGCTGCCACGGCACCTGCTTCGGGTCGTCCGGGAACCAGACGCCCCACGAGTCAGGTGCGGTGCCGATGCGGATCGAGGCGGGCGCCGCGTCGGTGGCGGGGCTGCCGATGGGGGTGGCGGTGTCGGTCATGACGTCGCTGTCGCTTTCTGTCTCGTGAACGGTTCAGCCGAGCAGCGGACGCTGCGTGGCGACCTGCTGCTCGTACTCGGCGCGGGCGGCCTGGGTGCGGGGGAGGGTGGAGGTCTGCGCGACCGGCACGTCCCACCAGCCGTCGCCCTCGGGGGCGTAGACCAGCGGGTCGGAGTTGATGTGCACCAGGGTGGTGTGGTCGTTCGCCTTCGCCTGACGCAGCGCGGCCTTCAGGTCCTCGATGCTGTCCGGACCGGGCTGCACCTCGATGACGTCGACGCCGTACGAGCGGGCGTTGGCGGCGAGGTCGACGGGCAGGGGCTCGCCGTTCTCGAACGACTCGGTCTCGTCGAGGTAGCGGTACTTCGTGCCGAAGCGCTCGGAGCCGACGGTCTCGGACAGGTGCCCGATCGACGCGTACCCGTGGTTCTGGATGAGCACGACGATGATCTTGATGCCCTCGGCCACGGCGGTGACGAGCTCGGTGTGCAGCATGAGGTAGCTGCCGTCACCGACCATCACGATCGCGTCGCGGTCCGGCGCCCCGCGCCGGACCCCGATGCCGCCGGCGATCTCGTAGCCCATGCACGAGAACGCGTACTCGACGTGGTATCCGAGCTCGTCGCGCACCCGCCAGAGCTTGTGCAGGTCGCCGGGCAGCGAGCCCGCGGCCTGGATCACGACGTCGCGCGGGTCGGAGACCGACTGCACGGCTCCGATGATCTCCGGCTGGCCGGGCAGATCCGCGCCGGACGGCGCGAACGCGCCGTCGACGGCAGCGTCCCACGCCGCCTTCAGTGAGGCGACCTCGGACGCGTAGCCGGGCTCGACGACGTACGCCGTGTCCGACGTGAGCGACTCGGTCAGGGCGACCAGGGCCTCCCGGGCGTCCGCGATCAGCGGCAGCTTCGATCCGTGCTTGTAGGCGTCGAACGCGGCCACGTTGACGTTGACGAACGTGACGTCGGGGTTCTGGAACGCCGTGCGCGACGCCGTGGTGAAGTCGCTGTAGCGGGTGCCGATCCCGATGACGACGTCGGCCTGGGCGGCGATCGCGTTGGCGGCGGCGGTGCCGGTCGCGCCGATCCCGCCGAGGTACTGCGGGTGGTCCCAGACCAGGGACCCGCCGCCGGCCTGCGACGTGCCGACCGGGATCCCCGTGGCCTCGACGAAGGCACGGAGCTCGTCGGCGGCGTCGGAGTACAGGACCCCGCCGCCGGCCACGATGACCGGACGCCGGCCGGCACGGATCGCGGCCACGGCACGCTCGAGCGGGCCACGCTCGGGCAGCGGACGGCGGATGTGCCACTCACGCGGCTGCAGGAACGCGACGGGCACGTCGAACTCCTCGGCCTGGACGTCCTCGGGCAGGGCGATCGTCACCGCACCGGTCTCGGCCGGGTCGGTCAGGACCCGCATCGCGGCGAGCGCGATCGAGAACAGCTGCTCCGGACGCTCCACGCGGTCGAAGTAGCGCGACAGCGGACGGAAGGCGTCGGTGACCTGCAACGACGTGTCGTGCGGCAACTCGATCTGCTGGAGCACCGGGTCGGTGGTGCGCGTGGCGAAGGTGTCCGACGGCAGGAGCAGTGCCGGCAACCGGTTCGTCGTGGCGAGTGCTGCGGCGGTCAGCATGTTGGCGGCACCCGGGCCCACAGACGCGGTCGACGCGAACGTCGCACGGCGGCGGTGCATGCGGGCGAAGCCGACGGCCTCGTGCACCATGGCCTGCTCGTTGCGGGCCTGGTGGTAGGGCAGCAGGCCGGGCTGCTCGACGTGGAGCTGCTTGATGGCCTGACCGACCCCGGCGACGTTGCCGTGCCCGAAGATGCCGAAGATCCCCGGGATGGTGCGTTCGCGGACGTCGCCGTCGACGGTCCACTGGTTGGCCAGGAACTCGACGAGTGCCTGGCCGACCGTCATCTTCCGCGTGGTGGTGGTCACGCCTGCTTCCTTTCGTAGGGCAGTCGTGGGTCGATCGATTCCGATGCCCACGCCCGGCGGACCCAGCCGTGGGCCGGGTCGTCGGTGATGTTCCAGACGCGCTCCGGGTCGGGCCCGGCCATCACGTTCAGGTAGTACATGTCGTAGCCGGGAGCGGCGACAGCGGGACCGTGCCAGCCGTACGGCACCAGGGCGACGTCACCGGTGCGGACCTGCCGGAACTCGTCGATGGCGCGGTCGTCCGAGGCGTAGGTGCGGTGCAGGGCGAACGGGTCTGCGGCCTCGGGAGTGATCGACTCGAGCCCGCGGGACACCGCTGCCTCGTAGTAGTAGATCTCTTCCAGGTTGGACTCCGACCCGGGCACGTTCGTGTCGTGCTTGTGCGGCGGGTACGACGACCAGTTGCCGGCCGGCGTGATCACTTCGCACACGATGAACTTGACGGCGTCGAGCGCGGCCGGGGTGCCGAAGTTGTGCACCTGGCGGCTCGACTGCCCGGCGCCGCGGAGCTCCACCGGCACGTCCGGCCGGGCCACGTACGTGGTCGGCTTGACGATGTCCGTGGGGGCTTCCGCGACGGCGAACCGACCGTCGCCGGTGATGGTGGCCGCCGAACCGGAGCCCAGGTACAGGACGTCGGTGGGACCGTCGAAGACGCTCCCCCGCCCCTGCAGGTCCTGCTCGCCGTCACCGGCGGCGCCCGAGTGGGTCACGTGGAACGACCCGGCGAGCGGCACGATGATGCGCTCCACGGCGTCGGCCGGGAGGCGCAGCTCGCCCCCGTCGGAAACCGCGCCAGTCCGGAGCCCGGTGTGCGCCCATCCCTCGATGCGTCCGTCGACGACGTCGGTCCAGCCCGCTTCGGGCCGGGAGCCCGCCGGGATGAACCACTGGTCGTGCTGGTGCTGTTCGTTCGCCATGCTGCGGCTCAGTCGTTCGACGGGAAGCCGAGGTTGATGCCGCCGTGCGACGGGTCGAGCCACCGGCTCGTGATCGCCTTCTGGCGGGTGAAGAAGCTCACGCCGTCGGCCCCGTACGCCTTGTGGTCACCGAACAGCGAGTTCTTCCAGCCACCGAACGAGTAGTAGGCGACGGGCACCGGGATCGGGACGTTGATGCCGATCATGCCGACCTGCACGTCGCGCTGGAACCGTCGGGCCGCGCCGCCGTCGTTCGTGAAGATGGCGGTGCCGTTGCCGTACGCGCCGGAGTTGATGAGCTCGAGGCCCTCTTCGTAGGTGGCGACGCGCACGACGCTCAGCACCGGCCCGAAGATCTCCTCGGTGTAGACGCGGCTGGTGGTGGGCACCTGGTCGATCAGCGTCGGGCCCAGCCAGAAGCCGTTCTCGTCGCCGTCGGGTCGGACGGTGCGGCCGTCCACCACAACCACCGCACCGTCCTGCTCTGCGACCTCGATGTACGAGGCGACCTTGTCACGGTGCTGCTTCGTGACGAGCGGCCCCATGTCGCACCCGCGACGACCGTCGCCGATGCGCAGGGTGGCCGCGCGGTCCTTGATCTTCTGGATGAGCTCATCGGCCACCGGCTCGACGGCGACGACGACCGAGATCGCCATGCAGCGTTCACCGGCCGAACCGAAGCCCGCGTTGATCGCGTTGTCGGCGACCAGGTCGAGGTCGGCGTCGGGCAGGACGAGCATGTGGTTCTTCGCGCCGCCGAGGGCCTGCACGCGCTTGCCGTGCTTCGTGCCGGTCTCGTAGACGTACTGCGCGATGGGCGTGGAGCCGACGAACGAGATCGACTCGACGTCGTCGCTGGTGAGCAGACCGTCGACGGACAGCTTGTCGCCGTTGAGCACGTTGAAGACGCCGTCGGGCAGCCCGGCCTCCTTGAACTTCTCGGCGAGCCAGATGGCGGCCGACGGGTCCTTCTCGCTCGGCTTCAGCACGACGGTGTTGCCAGCGGCGATCGCGATCGGCAGGAACCAGAGCGGCACCATCGCGGGGAAGTTGAAGGGGCTGATGATGCCCACGACGCCGAGCGGCTGGCGGATCGAGTAGACGTCGATGCCGGTCGAGACCTGGTCGGAGAACTCGCCCTTCATCAGGCTCGGGATGTTGGTGGCGAGCTCCACGACCTCTTGCCCACGGGCGATCTCCCCCATGGCGTCGTCGATGACCTTGCCGTGCTCGCTCGTGATGATCTCGGCCAGCTCGGCCTTGTCACGGTTCAGGATCTCGCGGAACGAGAACAGGATCGCCTGGCGCTTGGCCAGCGACAGGTTGCTCCAGCCGGGGAACGCCGCCTTGGCGCTGCCGATGGCCGCCTGGATCTCGGACTCGTCGGCCAGCGCGACCTGCTTGGTCGCGACGCCCAGCGCCGGGTCGTACACCGGTGCCGTCCGCCCCGACGAGGACGGGACGCGAGCCCCGTCGATCCAGTGCCCGACGGTGGTGGTCGTGTCGGTGAGCGTCATGCGTTGGTTCCTTCCGAGATGGACGAGTCCATGGTGGTGGCGCCCGCGAGCCGAGCGGCTGGGTCGTGGGCATCTGTGGAGAACCCGGCCCGGGCCTCCTGGCTGTGGACGAGACCGGCGGCCACGTCCACGGCGGCGGCGACGTCGCCGTCCGAGGGGTAGAGCAGGGTGCGCCCGACGACCAGGCCGCGGACGCCGGGCAGGGCCAGGGCGTCAGCCCACTTGGCGTACGTCTCCAGCGGGCGCGAAGCCGGGTCACCGCCGAGCAGCAGCGTCGGCAGCGTCGTCGCGGCCATCACGCGCTCCATGTCGTCGACGACGGGGATCTTGAGCCAGCTGTAGGCGCTGGACTCGCCGAGGCCGGCAGCGATCGCCATCGAGGTGATCACGGCATCGGCCGACAGGTCGTTGACGACCCGGCCGTCCCGCCACTCGGACATGAACGGCTCGAGCATGATCGGCAGCTGGAGTGCCGCGGCCTCGCTGACGGCGCGGGCCGTGGCCTCGAGCGTCGGCGCGGTGCCCGAGTCCTCCAGCGCGATGCGCACCAGGAGCTTGGCGAAGTCGAGCCCGGAGTCCTTGATCGCCTGCGCCGAGTACGCGGTGTACCGGTCGTCCATCTCGAACGTCGCGCCGCGGAGTCCGCCGCGGTTCATCGACCCGACGACGACCTTGCCGTCGAGGGCGCCGAGCAGTGCGAGGTCCTCGAGGATGTCGGGGGTGCCGAGCACGCCGTCGACCCCAGGACGACCGAGGGCCGTGACGAGCCGCTCGAGCAGGTCGTAGCGGTCCGCCATCGCGGACTCGTCGTCGCGCACCGCCAGCGCACCGCGGGCGGGGTGGTCGGCGGCGACGATGAAGAGCTTGCCGTCGTCGGCGAGCAGGGAGCGCTTGCGGCGGGCATCGAGCGTGGCACGCACCAGGTCCGGCTGCCCGGCACGGATGTCGCGGAGGCGCTGGAAGTCAGCGGGGCTGAGCTCAGGCATGGGTCTTCTCCTCGGTGTGCGTCTCACCCGTGTGGTTCGTTCCCTCGGCCGGGTTGTCGGTCAGGAACTGCTCGATCTCGTCGCTCGTCGGCATCGCCGTCGAGCACTCGAACCGCGTCGCGACGATCGCGCCGGCTGCGTTGCAGAACGCCAGGATCCGTTCGAGGCTCCAGCCCTGCAGCAGGCCGTGGGTCAGCGCGCCGCCGAAACCGTCGCCCGAGCCGAGCCCGTTCACGACGTCGATGTGGTGCGGACGGAACTCGACGAACTCGTCGCGGGTCTTCGCGAGCACGCCCTTCGGTCCCTGCTTGACGATCGCGATCTCGACACCGCGGTCGAGCAGGGCGTCGGCGGCACGGACCGGGTCGGTCTCGCCGACCGCGACCTCGCACTCCTCGCGGTTGCCGACGGCGACGGTGGCGTGCTCGAGGGCGATCGCGACCTCGCGCGTCGCGGCCTCGGGGCTCGACCAGAACATCGACCGGTAGTCCAGGTCCAAGACGGTGTGGGTCTTCGTGCTGTTCTGCGCGGCGGACCGGGCTTCGTACGCCACGTGGTGCGCCTGTCGGCTCGGCTCCTCGCTGAGGCCGGTCACCGTGGTCCAGAAGATCTTCGCGCGCTCGATCTCGTGCAGCGGCAGGGACTTCGCCGTGATCATCAGGTCCGGTGCCTTCGGGGCCCGGTAGAAGTAGAGCGGGAAGTCGTCCGGCGGGAAGATCTCGCAGAAGGCGACGGGGGTGTTCAGCCCCTCCACCGTCTCGACGAAGGCGTTCGCGACGCCGAACTCGGGCAACGTGCGGGCGATGTACCGGCCGAAGGGGTCGTTGCCCGTCCGGGTGATGACCGCGGCGTCCGCGCCGTGGCGAGCAGCGGCGATGGCGACGTTCGTGGCGCTGCCGCCGACGGACTTCGAGAAGGTCGAGACGTCCTCGAGCGGGCCGGTCTGCTGCGGGTAGATGTCGACGCTGACGCGTCCCATCGTGATCACGTCGTAGGCGTGGGGAGCTTGGTTCGTCATGCGACGCGGTGGACCTTCCGTGCGGCTTCATCGGCGGACGATCACGACTGTACACCCTGTTTGCCCTAATGTCATGACATGGATTCCACGGTCCGCCACGCTGGTCCCGTGGCGGCAGTCAGGCCGGGTCTGCGAGGCGCGTCGGTGTGCCGGGAGGCGCGGTGTCGGTGGGTTCTGCCAGGGTCGCGACATGCAGATCCTCGCCCTGGTCATCGGTCTCGTGATCGGCGTCGCCGTCGGTGCGGTCGTCGCCTGGTCGCTCGCCCGCTCGCGCGCGGGCATCAACGCCGCGTCGGCCCGCGCGACGGCCGAGGCGCTCCGCGGCCAGCTCGAGGCGGCCCGACGCGACGCCGAGGAACGCCTCGACGCCCAGGACACGCAGTACCGCCGCCAGGTCGACTCGCTCGAACGGCGCTCCGCCGAACTCGAGCACCTGGTGCAGCGCATGCACGGCGTCGACGCGGCACGGAACCAGAACGAGTCCAAGGTGCTCTCCGCGCTCAGCCCCGTGGCACAGACGCTCGACGTGATGCGCACGAAGATCGCCGAGCTCGAGCAGTCGCGGAGCGAGCAGTACGGCGCGCTGTCGGCGCAGCTCCGGTCGGCCGCCGAGTCGGAAGAGCGCCTGCGTGCCACCGCCGACACCCTGGCCAGCGCCTTGTCGTCGAACAGCACGCGCGGCGTCTGGGGCGAGACGCAGCTGCGCAACGTGGTCGAGGCCGCCGGGCTGCTCGAACGCGTCGACTTCGACGTGCAGTCCTCCGTCACCACCGCCGTCGGCTCCGCCCGCCCGGACATGGTCGTGCACCTGCCCGGCGGCAAGACCATCGCCGTCGACGCCAAGGTGCCGTTCAGCGCCTACCTGCAGGCCGCCGAGATCCCGGCGACCGCCACCGGTGCCGAGGCAGCCCGACGCGACCAGCTCATCGCCCAGCACGTCAAGGCGCTCCGAGCGCACGTCGACGCCCTTGCCGCACGGGAGTACTGGACCGGCTACGACGCCTCCCCCGAGCTCACCGTCGCCTTCATCCCGTCCGAGTCGCTCATCTCGAGCGCCCTCGCCGCCGACCCCGGCCTGCTCGACCACGCCTTCCGCAAGCGCATCGCGCTCGCCTCTCCCGTGACCCTGTGGTCCGTGCTCAAGACCGTGGCGTTCTCGTGGCAGCAGGACGTCGTCTCGCAAGAGGCGCACGAGCTCTTCAAGGTCTCCCGCGAGCTCTACGGCCGGCTGGCCACGATGGCCGGGCACGTCGACAAGCTCGGCCGCTCGATCCGGGGCTCCGTCGTCGACTACAACCGCTTCGTCGGGTCCCTGGAGCGCCAGGTGCTGCCGAGCGCCCGTCGGCTGTCGTTGCTCGACGAGTCGAAGGTCATCGCCGACCCGTCCCCGATCGAGGACGAGCCGCGGCTGCTCACGGCGCCGGAGCTCGTCGGCGCCGGCGACGAGGACTGACGGCCGCCGCGGCGCTCCTTGCTGCGAACGACGGTGCGAGTGGTCAGAGGGCCGCGCGGACCGACTCGAGATCCGGGAACCCGCGGAGCCGGTAGCGCGTCGGGCGGACCTCGAGTTCCTCGATCAACCCGGACGCCAGCTCCCGCAGCCGACCGAACGGCACGGGCTGCGTCTGCCCGTCGGGGGTCACGAGCACGATCGTGTCGACCGCGGCCACGACGCTCTCGACGTCCTCGGTCCACGACGAGTACGAGAAGGCCGGGTCGTCCTCAGCGAGTCGGGCGACCGAGACCGTCCCGACCTGGACGTCCTCGCCCCGACGGTCGAACGACTCCTGCAGGGCGTCCTGCTGCAGGTTGGCGGCGGTCGCGGTCCAGAGCGCGCGGATCGTCCGGAGCTCGCCGTCGAGCGACGGGTGCTCGAACCGGACCCACCCGTCACCGCGCAGCACCATGGGCGGTCCGCTCAGGACCTCGCCCTCGTCGTCGGCCAGGATCTGCTGGGCGACACCGGCCGCGACCTGGAGCCCGTCCTCGTCCTGGTCGCCGGTGACGATGAACGTCGTCGGCGCGACCGGGAAGACCACTGCGCTGCCGCGGAACTCGATGCCCTGGAACGCCTGCGGTGCGAGTACGAGCACCACCGCGAGGTCGGGGTCCTGGATGACGATCGTGCCCGGCTGGATCACCGCCACGTCGCCTCCGGCCTGCTCCTGCGCGGCGGCGACGGCTGCACGCAGGACGTCGTCGTCCGCCCAGCCCATCTCGGCGAGCGCCGGCGCGGTGAGGATCGCACCGTCCTCGTCCGCCAGGATCACGCCGAGGTCGGGCGCAACCGGCACGACGTGCGGCAGCCGGTCGGCCGTGCCGTCCGCCTGCGCGTGCAGCGTGCGGATGCCCGCGGTGTCCAGTCCGACGATCCGTGCCGTTGTCGCAGTCATGCGTCGAGCCTACGCAAGGGCTCGCACAACGGGGCGCCGCCGGAAGACCGGCGACGCCCCGAAGCGGCAGACGATCGTCCGGCCTAGAACCACTTCTCCGCACGGTGGTCCGCCTGGATGCGGCGGATCGTGTTCGAGCGCGAGCGGAGCACGAGCGAGTCGGTGTGGATGACGCCGCGCGAACGACGCACGCCGTCGACCAGGACGCCGTCGGTGACGCCGGTGGCGACGAAGAACGTGTTGTCCCCCGTGACCAGGTCGTCCTGGTCGAGGACCTTGTCCAGGTCGTGGCCGGCGGCGATGGCGCGCTCGCGCTCCTCGTCGTCCTTCGGCTGGAGCTTGCCGAGGATCACGCCGCCGAGCGCCTTGATCGCGCACGCCGTGATGATGCCCTCGGGGGTGCCGCCGACACCGACGCACATGTCGATGGTCGAGCCGGGCAGGGCGGCGGCGATGCCACCGGCGACGTCACCGTCGAGCAGCAGTCGCGTGCCGGCACCGGTCGCACGGATGGCGCGGATCAGTTCGTCGTGGCGCGGGCGGTCGAGCACGGCGACGACCATGTCCTCGAGGTCCTTGCCCTTGGCCTTCGCCAGCGCGCGGATGTTGTCGCCGATCGGCTTCTCGAGGTCCAGGACACCGCGCCCCTCGGGGCCGGCGGCGATCTTGTCCATGTAGAAGACGGCGGACGGGTCGTACATCGAGCCACGGTCCGAGACGGCCATGACGGAGATGGCGTTCTGGCGGCCGGCGGCGGTGAGCGAGGTGCCGTCGATCGGGTCGACCGCGATGTCGCAGGCCGGGCCGTGACCGTTGCCGACGTGCTCGCCGTTGTAGAGCATCGGGGCGTTGTCCTTCTCACCCTCGCCGATGACGACGACGCCGTCGAAGTTCACCGTGCCGAGGAACTTTCGCATCGCGTCGACCGCGGCGCCGTCGGCGAGGTTCTTCTCGCCACGCCCCACCCACGGCTGCGCACGGATCGCGGCGGCCTCCGTCGCACGCACGAGCTCGAGCGCGAGGTTGCGGTCGGGCTGGAGGAACAGGGAGCCGGTCTCAGTCGTGGGAGTCACGAGCCGAGCCTACCGACCGGCGGCCGACCCACGGTCCGGACACCGGGTCCGTGCACGCATGTGCACGCCGGACGTGAGCCGACCGCGTAACCCGGACCGCGCCTCCAGTCCGGCTGACTACGATCGGCGGGGACATCACCGAAGTCGAAGGAGATCCACGTGCCCATCGCAACGCCGGAACAGTACGCCGAGATGATCGAACGCGCGAAGGCGGGCAAGTTCGCGTACCCCGCGGTCAACGTCTCCTCCTCGCAGACCATCAACGCGGTCCTCCAGGGCCTGCAGGAAGCCGGTTCCGACGGCATCCTCCAGGTCACGACGGGCGGTGCCGACTACTTCGCCGGCCACACCATCAAGAACCGCGCAGCGGGTGCCCTCGCGATGGCGAAGTTCGCCCACGAGGTCGCCAAGAACTACGACATCACGGTCGCGCTCCACACCGACCACTGCCCGAAGGACGCCCTCGACGGCTTCGTCCTGCCGCTCATCGCGGCGAGCGAGGAAGAGGTCCGGCAGGGACGCAACCCGATCTTCCAGTCGCACATGTGGGACGGTTCGGCCGTGCCGCTCGACGAGAACATCGAGATCGCGAAGACGATGATCGAGAAGACGCGGAACATCAACGCGATCCTCGAGGTCGAGATCGGGGTGGTCGGCGGCGAAGAGGACGGCGTCCAGCACGAGGGCACGAACGACGCGCTCTACACCACACCGAACGACGTCGAGAAGGTCGTCGACGCGCTCGGCCTCGGCGACAAGGGCCGCTGGATCGCGGCGCTCACCTTCGGCAACGTGCACGGCGTCTACAAGCCGGGCAACGTCAAGCTCCGTCCCGAGCTTCTCGGCGAGATCCAGGCGTCCGTCGCGGCGAAGCACGGCACCGGCGAGAACCCCCTCGATCTCGTCTTCCACGGCGGCTCCGGCTCGACCGACGACGAGATCCACGAGGCCGTCCGCAACGGTGTCATCAAGATGAACATCGACACGGACACGCAGTACGCGTTCACCCGCTCGATCGCGGACTCGATGTTCCGCAACTACGAGGGTGTCCTGAAGATCGACGGCGAGGTCGGCAACAAGAAGCAGTACGACCCCCGCGCCTGGGGCAAGGTCGCCGAGACCGCCATGGCGGCTCGTGTCGTCGAGGCCGCGAAGGTCCTCGGCTCGGCCGGTCACGCCAAGGGCTGAGCAGGTCCGCCCCGTCCGACCCGTCGCGAGACGCCGTCGTGTCCGCGAAACACCGCGGATTCCGGCGGCGTCTCGCGTTTCCGGGGGCGTCTTGCGATGACGCCGGCGTCTCGACGGACGGCCTGGAGGCACGGCTCGCCTCCGCCACGCTCGTCACGTGCCACGATGGTCGGGTGACCGTCGACGCCATCGCCTCCGAGTTCGCCCAGTTCGTCACCGAGTCGCCGACCGCGTTCCACGCGGCTGCGGCGACCCGTGACCGTCTCGTCGCTGCCGGGTTCACCGAGCTGTCCGAGCTCGACGCCTGGCCGACCGAACCCGGTGCGTACGTGGTGGTCCGCGACGGCGCCGTCATCGCGTGGCGTCTGCCCGACGGTGCCGGACCGACGACGCCGTTCCGGATCCTCGGCGCCCACACCGACTCCCCCGGCTTCCGCATCAAGCCGAACCCCGGCGTCCGCACCGGGGGCTGGGAGCAGCTGGGCGTGGAGGTCTACGGCGGCGCACTCCTGTCCACCTGGTTCGACCGCGACCTCCGGATCGCCGGCCGGGTCGTCGACGCCGACGGCAGCGTGCGGCTCGTCAGCACCGATGCCGTCGCCCGGATCCCCAACCTGGCGATCCACCTGGACCGTGGGGTGAACGACGGCAAGGAGATCGACCGCCAGCGCCACACCCTGCCGATCGTCGGGGTCGACGGCGACGCCGGTGGGACCTCTGTCGTGGAGTGGCTGCTCGCCCGGCTCGGCGAGGGTGCCGTGTCGTGGGACCTGTTCCTCGCGGACACCCAGGCGCCGGCCCGGATCGGCATCGAGCGGGAGTTCCTGGCGTCCGGCCGGATGGACAACCTGACGAGCGTGCACGCCGGACTCCGGGGCATCGTCGACGCTCCCACCGACGGTGACCACATCCCGGTGTTCGCGGCGTTCGACCACGAGGAGATCGGCTCGTCGACGCCGTCCGGTGCCGGGGGTCCGTTCCTCGAGGACGTTCTCGGCCGTGTGCAGGAGGGCCTCGGCGCCACCCGCTCCGAAGCTGCCCGGGCGTTCCGTGCATCGTGGCTGCTGTCGAGCGACGCCGGGCACCTGGTGCACCCGAACCAGCCGGAGAAGCACGACCCGACGAACCGTCCGCGTCCCGGAGCCGGTCCGCTGCTGAAGATCAGCGCGAACCAGCGCTACATGACCGAGGCGAAGGGCGAGGCCGTCTGGGCCGCCGCCTGCGAGACCGCCGGTGTGCCGTGGCAGCCGTTCGTCAACGTGAACACGATCCCCGGCGGCTCGACGATCGGCCCGATCGCGGCGACCCGACTCGGGATCCCGACGATCGATATCGGCGTCGGACTGCTGTCGATGCACTCGATCCGGGAGCTCGTGCACGTCGACGACCTGGCCGCCCTGCACGGCGCGGTCGCGGCCTTCCTGGCCGGCTGACCTCCGGGCGGCGTCGGCGGGCCGCGGTGGTCAAGACTCCCTGTGCGCGCAGGGCCGAGCGGTCACGAAGTGTCGGTCGCGCCGATGCCGGACGACACTTTCTGACCACTCGACGGCGGGCCCGCGGCGTGTTGCGACCGCTCGGCAGGGGCGACTGAGTGTGTCGGCGAGGCTGACGACGATCGCCGGAAGGGCACCGGCACCGCGACTGGCCGACGGACCAGCCGCCGAGTGGTCACGACTCCCCACGCGCGCAAGGCCGAGTGGTCACGAAGTGTCGGTCGCGCCGATGCCGGACGACACTTTGCGACCACTCGACGGCGGGAACGCGGCACGTTGCGACCACTCGACGGCCGAGGGCGGGCGCGGCGAGCGGTCAGGCGGTCAGGCGGTCAGGCGGTCAGGCGGTCAGGCGGTCAGGCGGTCAGGCGCCGGACTGTCGCAGCATGAAGTCGACGAAGGCCTGGTCCTGCAGGACCACGACGACGAACGCGATCGTGCTGATCGCCGTGGCGACGACCGCGCCGACCAGCGGCACCCAGAACGTCCGCTTCCGTGCCCGGAGCCGGCGGATGGACCACCAGGCGACCAGAGCGAAGACGACGACGTTGGTGATCGCGGCGATGACGGCGGCCGTGCTCAGGGCACTCGGGTCGTTCAGCGCCGTGTACTGGGTCTCGAGGGTGCGCCGCACGGTGGAGGCGACGTCACCGACCGACAGGGACTGCACCACGGAGACGAGTCCGAATGCCAGGAGCCCGACGGTGAGCACGAAATCGGCCGGCGTGCGACCGAACCGGCTCCGTGGCATCGTCCGCTGCACCCCGGCAGGGGCCGCACCGGAGCGAGCGTCCGGACGAGCGTGGTCGGTGCGGACGCTGTCGCGCGGAGCAGCGTCGCGCCCGCCGACGGCCTTGGCCTGGTCCTGTCGCTCGCGGTCCTGCCGCTCCTGCCGCTCCTGCTCGACGAGGACCGGGTTCACCCAGCCTTCGGGCGCGTACTCGCCGTAGCCCGGGGCGGGACGGCCCTGTGGCCGACCGTTCGCGGGACCGGCAGGCGACGTCGGGGACGTTCCCCGGGCCTCCTGGCCGGAACCGACGCCGGCGTCGCCGTGGTCCGCCGGGTGGCGGCGCGGCACCGAGGACCAGCCGTCCGCACCGCTCATGCCCGACGCCCGCCGAGCGCGCGCGTCGGGTTGCCCGAGGCGTCGGTGCGGAGTTCCTTGGGGAGCGAGAACATCAGGTCTTCGTGTGCGGTGACGACTTCTTCGACGGCGGCGTAGCCGGCGTCGGCGAGCTGTTCGAGCACCTCGGCCACGAGTTCTTCCGGCACGGACGCACCGCTCGTCACGCCGACCGTCTCGACGCCGTCGAGCCAGTCCTGCTGGATCTCTTCGGCGTAGTCGACGCGGTGCGCGGCGCGGGCACCGTGCTCGAGCGCGACCTCGACCAGGCGGACGCTGTTCGACGAGTTCGCCGAGCCGACCACGATCACCAGGTCGGCACCGGGCGCGACCTTCTTGATCGCGACCTGGCGGTTCTGCGTGGCGTAGCAGATGTCGTCCGACGGGGGGTCCTGGATGGCCGGGAACTTCTCGCGCAGCAGCCGCACGGTCTCCATCGTCTCGTCGACGCTGAGCGTGGTCTGCGACAGCCAGACGAGGTTGTCCGGGTCCGGCACCGAGAGCGCCGCGACGTCGGCGGGGCCGCTCACCAGGATCGTGCGGTCCGGGGCGTGTCCCATGGTGCCCTCGACCTCTTCGTGGCCGGCGTGCCCGATCAGGATGATGGTGCGCTCGGCCTTCGCGAACCGGGTGGCTTCGCGGTGGACCTTGGTGACCAGGGGGCAGGTGGCGTCGATGGCGTGCAGGTCGCGGTCTGCGGCACCCGCGACGACGGCCGGCGACACACCGTGCGCACTGAAGACCACGTGCGAGCCGCGGGGGACCTCGGCGACGTCGTCGACGAAGACGGCGCCGCGCTGCTCGAGCGTCGAGACCACGTGCACGTTGTGGACGATCTGCTTGCGGACGTAGACGGGCTCGCCGTACTGCTCCAACGCCTTCTCGACGGCGACGACCGCGCGGTCGACCCCGGCGCAGTAGCCACGGGGCGCGGCGAGCAGCACCTTCTTGGGGCCGGCGACCGGCTCGTCACGCAGTCGGCCCCGTGCCGCGTGCACACGCGGCGGGGCGAGCGGGACCGTGTGGCCGTTGGTGATCGTCACGTCCCCGATGATAGGTGAGCGGCACGCACGCGACCTGGGCGCGTGCGGTGCCTGTGGACAACACGACGTCCGTCCCCTGTCACCGGTCTCGGGCACGATGGACGTCCCAGCAGGACGAGGAGCGACATGGCGATCGAACAGGGCCCGCCGACGGCCGACAACCCGTGGCCGGTGGCGCTCCTCGGCGCGAAGCTCCGGGACTGGATCGACCGGCTCGGCACCGCCTGGGTCGAGGGCGAGATCACGCAGTGGAACGTCGCCGGCGGCAACGTGTACGGCAAGCTCAAGGACGTCGAGGTCGACGCCACCGTGTCGTTCTCCATCTGGTCGAGTGTGCGTTCCCGGGTGCCGGCGGACATCAAGCAGGGCGACCGGGTCGTCGCGGCACTCAAGCCGAACTACTGGGTCAAGGGCGGCTCGCTGACCATGCAGGTCGTCGAGATGAAGCACGTCGGGCTCGGTGACCTGCTCGAACGCCTCGAGCGCCTCCGCCGCACCCTCGCCGAGGAAGGCCTGTTCGACCCGGCTCGCAAGCAGCGTCTGCCGTTCCTGCCGCACCGCATCGGCCTGGTCACCGGCAAGGACTCCGACGCCGAGAAGGACGTCAAGCGGAACGCGCAGCTGCGGTGGCCCCAGGTGGAGTTCCGCACCGTGCACACCGCGGTGCAGGGCGAACGGACCGTCGCCGAGGTCACCGCGGCGATCCTCGAGCTCGACGCCGACCCCGAGGTCGACGTCATCATCATCGCCCGTGGCGGCGGCGACTTCCAGAACCTGCTCGGCTTCAGCGACGAAGGACTCGTCCGTGCGGCGGCGGCGGCGTCGACCCCGATCGTCTCCGCGATCGGGCACGAGGCCGACCGCCCGATCCTCGACGAGGTCGCCGACCTGCGCGCCTCCACCCCCACAGACGCCGCCAAGCGGGTCGTGCCAGACGTCGCCGAGGAGCTCGCCAACGTGCGGGCCGCCCGCGCCAGGCTCGGGCTGCGGCTCTCGCACACGCTGTCGGTCGAGGCCGACCGGCTCGCCGCGCTGCGTTCGCGGCCGGCCCTGGCGTCGACCGCGTGGCTCGTCGACACCCGTGCGGAAGAGGTCGCGCGCGACCTGTCCCGCGCCCGCGAACTGCTCGACCGCCGACTCGAGCGCGGACACTCCGAGGTCGGGCACCTGACCGCTCGCCTCCGGGCGCTCTCGCCCCGCGACACCCTGCGCCGCGGGTACGCCATCGTGCAGCGGGCTGACGGGGGTGTCGTCCGGGGCACCGACGACCTGTCCGGAGCGACGCCGGTGCACGTCACGCTCGGTGCCGGCACGGCCACGGGCACGCTCGAACCGGACGGCCCCGGCCCGGACGGCTCCTGAGCACGACGGGTGTTCTCCACAGCCTGGGTCCGGGCGGCGGATCGTCGGTGGACGCTCGGTAGGATCGTCCCGTGCCATCCCAGCAGGAACCCGAGCAGACCGACGTCCAGTCGCTGAGCTACGAAGCGGCCCGCGACGAACTCGTGCGCGTCGTGAGCGAGCTCGAACAGGGCTCCGCGACCCTCGAACGTTCACTGGCGCTGTGGGAGCGGGGCGAAGCCCTCGCCGCCCGGTGCGAAGAGTGGCTCGTCGGTGCCCGCGCGCGACTCGACGCGGCCCGTGCCGCCAGCGATTCCCAGGACGGCTCCGGCCGATGACCGACCCGAACGGCCGTCCGATCGTCGCCGAGCTCGGTCGCCCCGAGACGGCAGAGGAGACCTGGGCGCGCAAGGACGCCGCCCGGACCGCCCGCCGGCAGCACCAGACCGCGTTCAACCTGGTCATCGCGCTCATCGCCTCGCTCGGCATCGTGCTGTTCCTGGTCGCCGTCGTCGTCCGGCCCGACACCACCGTGGACCGCACCGTCGACTACCAGCAGATCGCGGCCAAGGCCCAGGTCGACGACGTCACCCTGGTGGCGCCCCCGCTGCCCGACGGATACAGCGCCAACCGAGCGGACTTCGCGAACAAGACCACCGACGGTGTGGACGTCTGGACCGTCGGCTTCGTGACCCCGGACAAGCAGTACCTCGGTCTGCAGCAGGGCATCGACGCCAACGCCTCGTGGGTGTCGAACCAGCTCGACCAGCGTCCGTCCACCGGTGACCGCACCATCGGCGACACGGAGTGGACCGTCTACGACCGCCGCGCCGAGGGCACCGACGCCGGCAACCACTCGTACTCGCTCGTCTCGACGTTCGGCAAGGACACGATCGTGCTCTCCGGTACGGCCGACGACAAGGCCTTCCGGACCGTGGCCACCGCCGTCTCCCGACAACTGACCGAGTAGACGACGACCGGCACGACCGCCGCCCGTCACCACCGCACCCGCCCCGCTGCGTCCCATCCGAACCGAGGAGTCCCATGCCCGACCGCGCCGCCTCCACCCCGTCCGACGCCCTGCGCCTGCTCGTCGACGGCAACGCCCGCTTCGCCGCCGACAAGCGTCGAATGGGCCGCGTGGACCCGGACCGCCGCACCGAACTCGAAGGATCGCAGTCGCCGTTCGCGACCGTCCTCGGCTGCTCGGACTCGCGGGTGCCGTTCGAGCACGTCTTCGACGCCGGCATCGGTGACCTGTTCGCCATCCGCAACGCGGGCCAGATCGTCGACGACGTCGTCCTCGGCTCGATCGAGTTCGCGGTCGTCGCGCTGGGCACCCCCCTGGTCGTCGTGCTCCGGCACACCCGGTGCGGTGCCGTCGCGGCCGCGCGCTCCGGTGAGCCCGTCCCCGCCCCGCACCTGCAGGCCCTCGTCGACGCGATCGCCCCGAGCGTCGAGAAGGTCCGGCGCACCGACGCCGAGCTGCCGCAGGAAGCCGTCGGCGCCGCACACCTCGAAGCGACCCTCCGCCAGGTGATCGAGCGCTCCGGCGCGGTCTCCGACGCCGTGGCCGAGGGTAGATTGGCCGTCGTCGGGGCGACCTACGACCTCGCCACCGGAGAGGTCACCATCGACACCGTCGTCGGCCAGGTCTGACCGACGCCGACCCCGACCCCGACACCGACCCCGACGACGACCGCCCCGGCGACCCCGGGGCGCAGGCACGGGCCGGCGCGACCGCGACCGGCGAGCACCCCAGGAAGGACCACGACGACGTGACCGACACCACCCCGACCGAGTTCCGCATCGAGCACGACACCATGGGCGAGGTACGGGTGCCGAAGTCGGCGCTCTACCGTGCCCAGACCCAGCGCGCCGTCGAGAACTTCCCCATCTCGGGCACCGGGCTCGAGTCGGCGCAGATCGTGGCGCTCGCGCGGATCAAGCGCGCCGCGGCCATCGTGAACGGTGAGCTCGGCATCGTCGAGCCCGCCGTCGCCGACGCCATCGCAGGTGCGGCCGACCTGATCATCGGTGGGCAGCACCACGACCAGTTCCCGGTCGACGTCTACCAGACCGGCAGCGGCACATCGTCGAACATGAACATGAACGAGGTGCTCGCGACACTGGCGTCCGACATCGCGGGTTCCGCCGTGCACCCGAACGACCACGTCAACGCCTCGCAGTCGTCGAACGACGTCTTCCCCACCTCCGTGCACGTCGCCGTGACGGAAGCGCTCATCCGCACCCTCGTGCCCGCGCTCGAGCACCTCGCCGAATCGCTCGAGGCGAAGGCCACCCTGTGGGCCGACGCCGTCAAGTCCGGCCGGACGCACCTGATGGACGCCACGCCCGTCACCCTCGGGCAGGAGTTCGGCGGCTACGCCCGCCAGATCCGCCTGGGCGTCGAGCGGGTGCAGGCGACACTCCCCCGCGTCGCCGAGGTCCCGCTCGGCGGCACCGCGGTCGGCACCGGCATCAACACCCCCAAGGGCTTCCCGCAGCGGGTCATCGCCCAGCTCGCGAGTGACACCGACCTGCCGATCACCGAAGCCGTCGACCACTTCGAGGCACAGGGCGCACGTGATGCCCTGGTCGAGGCGTCCGGTGCACTCAAGGTGCTCGCCGTCAGCCTGACGAAGATCAACAACGACCTGCGCTGGATGGGCTCCGGTCCGAACACCGGGCTGGGCGAGCTGCACATCCCCGACCTGCAGCCCGGTTCCTCGATCATGCCCGGCAAGGTGAACCCGGTGATCCCCGAGGCCACCCTGATGGTCGGCGCCCGGGTCATCGGCAACGACGCCACCATCGCCTGGGCGGGCGCATCGGGTGCGTTCGAGCTGAACGTCGCGATCCCGGTGATGGGCACGGCGCTGCTCGAGTCGATCCGCCTGCTGGCGAACAGCTCGCGCGTGCTCGCGGACAAGACCATCGACGGGCTGCAGGCGAACCTCGAGCGTGCACGCGCCTTCGCGGAGTCCTCGCCGTCGATCGTCACCCCGCTCAACCGGGTCATCGGCTACGAGGCGGCGGCGAAGGTCGCGAAGTACGCCGTCGCCGAGGGCATCACCGTGCGCGAGGCCGTCGTGGCCCTCGGCCACGTGGAGCGCGGCGAGGTCACCGAGGCGCAGCTCGACGAGGCGCTCGACGTCCTCAGCATGACCCACCCGAACTGACGCGACGCTCCTGACACATCCCCAGGACGGACGGGAGGCCCGGTGCCAGCTGGCACCGGGCCTCCCGTCCGTCACGTGGCGGCTCGACGCGCCCTACACCAGGTCGGGCGAGTCCAGCAGGTCCGTGACCAGAGCGGCGATCGCGGAGCGCTCGGACCGCGTCAGCGTCACGTGCGCGAAGAGCGGGTGCCCCTTGAGCCGCTCGATGACCGACGCGATCCCGTCGTGCCGGCCGACCCGCAGGTTGTCGCGTTGCGCGACGTCGTGGGTGAGCACCACCCGCGAGTTCTGGCCGATGCGCGAGAGCATGGTGAGGAGCACGTTCCGTTCGAGCGACTGGGCCTCGTCGACGATCACGAAGGCGTCGTGCAGGGAGCGGCCACGGATGTGCGTCAGGGGCAGCACCTCGATCAGGCCGCGCTCGATCACCTCGTCGAGCACGTTGTCCGAGACCACCGAACCGAGGGTGTCGTAGACGGCCTGCGCCCACGGGTTCATCTTCTCGCCGGCGTCACCGGGCAGGAAGCCGAGGTCCTGCCCGCCCACGGCGTACAGCGGCCGGAAGACCATGATCTTCTTGTGCTGCTGCCGTTCGAGCACCGCTTCGAGTCCGGCGCACAGGGCGAGCGCCGACTTGCCGGTGCCGGCACTGCCGCCGAGCGAGACGATGCCGATCTCGGAGTCGAGCAGCGCGTCGATCGCGAGCCGCTGCTCGGCCGAGCGCCCGCGGAGGCCGAAGACCTCACGGTCGCCGCGCACCAGGGCGACTGCTCCGGCGACGTGCACGCGGCCGAGCGCCGATCCACGCTCGGAGTGGATGACGACCCCGGTGTTCACGGGGACGCCGTCGAGCTTCGCGGAGCGGATCTCCTCTTTCTCGTACAGGTCGGACATCTGCTCGCCGGACACCTGCAGGTCGGTGATGCCGGTGTAGCCAGAGTCGACCGCGAGTTCGGCGCGGTACTCCTCGGCCGCCATGCCGATCGACGACGCCTTGACCCGGAGCGGCAGGTCCTTCGACACGACGACGACGTCGAGCCCGTCGTTCTTCAGGTTCGACGCGACGGCGAGGATGCGGGAGTCGTTGTCGCCGAGCTGCAGGCCCGACGGCAGGACGGACTGGTTGGAGTGGTTCAGTTCGACGCGGAACGAGCCGCCGTCGCCGATCGCGATCGGGAAGTCGAGCCGCTCGTGTTCGATGCGCAGTTCGTCGAGCAGCCGGAGGGCCTGCCGGGCGAAGTACCCGATCTCCGGGTCGTTGCGCTTCGCTTCGAGTTCGCTGACGACCACCACGGGCAGGACCACGGCGTGCTCGGCGAAGCGGAACAAGGCCCGCGGATCGCTGAGGAGCACCGATGTGTCGAGCACGTACGTGCGCTGGGCGACCGATGTGGACGAGCCCGCGGTGTGCTGTTCCTGTGTTCCGCGAGAGACGTTCTGAGAGGTCACGACCACTCCATCCCCGGGCCGCGACGGGCCCGGTCCTGTCCTCGAACGCGGCCACGGAGCGGGTCCCGAAGCACCGACTGTGGCCGCTTCGATCGGGCGCGGTGCCCGATGGGGACAACGTACGTCCGGCCCCCGACACCCCGCCAGCGACACGCGGTTTCTGGAGTTACGGTCGCGTGAACAACGCGACCGCAGCTCGTGACGCGGCTGGTCACGAGTTGTCTGTTGCGACCGCTCCAGCCGACAGGTGGTGACCACCCGGCGGACGTGAGCGGGGTGTCGTGACCGCGC